>CAXBJV010000008.1:0-107722 GCA_963976215.1 uncultured Woeseiaceae bacterium
ACCGCCAGTCGCAATACCCAGGCATCGCTCAGGTTTTGCTGCCAGTCTTCGTACAGCCACAAGGCCGTGCCCTTTTTGCCCCAGTCCTCGCCCCAGCTGTTCTGGATCCAGAAGCCTTTCTTGTTATAGCCAATAATCGCGAAGGCATGCCCGCCGACCGTGTTCTTGTGCAGCGGGATTATGCCGCTGGTTTTCGAAACTTTATCCCAGCCATCGTGCACCTCAGCGGAACAGTAGATCACGCCAGCTTCGTTCAGCGCGGAATGAAAGTCAGAAATTCGCGTACCCAGTCGGTAGTACGCGCCCAGCGTATTCTTGCGCGCTTCCTTGGCTGCCGCGACGGTCAGGAACTTCGGATCACCCGGCACGTAGGGCCAGCGTTTGTCGGAGCAAACGCCCATGTTGTACCAGCCCTTGATCGCACCGCGACAGCTGGAACCCTCGTAGCGAAACCCGCGCCATTCATCGTGGCGCTTTGCCATTTCGTACAGCATGCGTTCGCTGACGCGGCCCGTCCGACGGCTGTGCCGGCGCAAAATATTGATGACTGCGGCGAGGGCAAAGCCGGTGCAGGCACCTTCGTCACCCTGGTCGAGAATTTTCAAGTTTCGCGGCTTTGACAACGACGACGCCAGCTCCACGAGTGCCGGTTGGTAGTGCCAGTCACGAAAGTCGGGCGCGTCGGCTGCAACATTGAGTTTGTATTCACCAATTTTTTTGACACGATCAGAAAACATAGCGCCTCCAGCGGAACTTACGGCCAGAAAAATACGATGACAATGCCCAATGCAATCGTCACGCCAAATGCAGTACCAACGATCGCAAACAGTTTGCGTCCGCCCAGCATTCCGGCAGCGGCCGCCTTGAATGCGAGATTGGACAAGGTTGCAATCAGAATCGCGCGCCACGCGGTGCCATCGTCTATGCGCTGCTGATTAAACAGTTCGCTAACGGACAACGTCAACGCATCGACGTCGGTCAGGCCCGAAATAGTGGCAGCGATGTATATCGCATCACCGCCGAATTGCTCGTTGACGAACGCAACGACCAGCAACACCAGTGCGTACAGGCCGCCAAAGATGATCGCCGGCTTGAGTTGCGAAGGATTGCTGTGCTCCGGGCGCTCCGTGCGCGCCTGCTGCATCCGATAGTAAAGGAATACGCTGATTATCAGCATCAAAGCGAAGACAACCGCAAACGGAGGCAGTAGTACCGGTAACAGCCCGCGGGCAACGGCGGCGACTTCAATCGCCACACGCACCAAGACCACGGTCGACGCAATGACGATGACCAGGGATGCGGTACCTGCCGCTTTAGGGTTAGTAGCACACTGCCTTGCGTAACTGACAGTGGTCGCCGTACTGGAAATCAGGCCGCCCAGCGCACCGCCGACAAGGCTGCCGCCGCGAACACCTATCATCCGATAAGCAAGATAACCACTCAGGCTGATCGCGACGATCAACACGACCATCAGCCAGATCTTGAACGGATTCAGTACGGCATAAGGCCCGAAGGTCTGGTTCGGTAGCAGTGGGAGTATGACCATTGCGATCAGGACGAATTGAAAGATCGCACGCGTGTCGGTAACGCTGAGCAGGCCGATGGCCGAATGCAGTCGCTCCTTGATATGCAGCAGCACCGCGGTCGTTCCGGCCAGCACTACAGCAGGGATAGTATGGCCGGTCGTCGCCAGCGCGCCGACTGCGAACATCAGCAGCGCGGCGATCTCGGTGGTTTGCCCCGATGACGAATCCTCGTCACCGTTTTCCGCCATCCAGTTGCCGGTCATCAGGAGACCGGCAACCGCGAGCATGCTGGCCGCAATTATCCAGCCACCAAAATCGCGCGCGAGTACGGCGCTGATCGCGCCAAACAGCGTAATTAATGTGAAAGTGCGGATCCCGGCGAGAGGGTGCTTGTCCCATTCCCGTTGCAGGCCGACCAGCAAACCGAGCAGCAGTGCAATACCGAGTGCTTGCAGGACTTCTTGTTCCATTCCTGACGATACCTTCAGATAGCCTGGCAACAGAATACTAGACTACCCGACAATGGTGCATCTTGCCCTCAGTTGATGGTGAGCGCCTTTTCGATTACGTGGCTCCCCACTTTTTGGCCCAACGCAACACCCTCTGTTGAGTCGTATCGAAAGTGAATTCCCAGGTAGACCCTGGACAGCCCGCACTCCATTGCTGCGTCGGAGAATCGGCTGAACTCGCGGGTTGCCGGATGCATCTCGATCTTGCCGGAGAATGGCCCCGCGATATCCACACGCGGATTACGCATTGTGAACGAGAAATCGGAACCGAATACCTCCTCGAAAGCAAGCATCGCAGCCGCACAAGCGGTACCGTGCGCGGAAGGGTACGAGGGAAACGCATACGTGTGGCGATGCAGGTTGGTCCAGGTTTCCTCTGCCTGAGTCGCCGGGTTGCCGTCATTGGCTGCCCACCGAATGGCGGTGTATGGGCGCCAGTGATTATAAAAAAACTTGTTATTAAAGCTGCTCACATAGGCGTCGAAGATACTCATGTTGAGCAGTGCGAACAGGCGTGTGGCGTCCATGAGATCAAGCTTCTCCCGGGCGACGAGATCCCGAGCGAGTCGATTGTGGGAGTTTTCAGCGAAATCCTTCCACCAGAGCGCCAGGTGCGACTGGTCGGGTGTCCGCACCATGCTTTGAAAGCGCCCCACCTCTTTCACTTCGTTGAATGCCCGCGTGTATTCCTCTGAATCAATTGCCGGCGGCGGTGGCGCACGGAATTGATCGGCACTCGTGAGAGCGAAGCCTTTGGCGCCGCCCCAGCCTGCGCCGAAAATAAATCCTTGCGGCGTACCGCTGTGCTCATTGAACTCCGCGTAAACGCCGGGGGCCATCGGGTGCCATTGATACTCGGCATCCGAATCCCACCCATCATCCTGCCGTTGCAGCAATATGGCGCGGGCGGCTTCGGCGCCTAACTCGATGCCCGCCTTGATCCGCGGGTCCGTCGGATGCAGTGGCACTGCTTGCTTGTGCAGGGCACCAAGACTGTTTTCCTGATCCGGGTATTGGCTGATTGCCACTCTGTACGCGGCTTCAACGGCGGCCGTCACGGCGGCCGCTTCAGGTCGCCCCTGGTCGAACGCATAAGTCGCGTAACGGCCATTAACACTGTTCAACGCGTCATGCATCGCAAGGTGCATCATCGTTACGGTCCGCAGACCCTTCAAAGTCAGGAAGCCATCCTCGGCCTCTGCCAGTCCCAGAACCTCCTGGTTCCAGTCGATGGCAATCTGCGCTGACGCGTCTGCCGATTGCGTCGCGAATGACATTGCACTCACTGCCAGGCAGCCGCCGGCAACTGCGATGATCAAGATTTTCATCTGACCCTCTCCCGTGTTGTACATACTTAAGCTAGCTGACAGGCGCCGGCACAACTACTATTATTTCTGTAGCAAACTCGAGGAGATTGCCCATGCCCACGCGCTCCAGCCCAAGCGGCAGCTACGGCCAGTACTGCCCTCTCGCTCTGGCGACAGAATTATTGTCTCGCCGCTGGACAATTCTGGTCATTAGCCGTTTGCTGGACGGCTGTACTACCTTCAATAAAATTCACGAAGGTGTGCCGAGAATTTCTCCATCGCTATTGTCGACCCGATTGTCCGAGCTCGAACAGGCCGGACTAGTAAAACGAGAATCCCGCAAGGGCAGCAAGCGAAGTCACTACGAGTTAAGCGATGCGGGACACGAACTTGGGCCGATTATCGACCAGCTCGCGGTGTGGGGTCAGCACTGGGCACGTGACATGAACATGGATGACCTCGACCCCGGATTCCTGGCCTGGAGCATGCACCTGCGAATGAATGTTGATGCAATGCCGCCTGGGCGAACAGTACTGCAGTTCGAGTTCTCTGGCGCGCCATCGGATTTCCAGCGCTTCTGGCTCATCAAAAAGGACGGAAAAATGGACATGTGTCTCAAGCACCCCGGATTCGAGACCGATCTGCTGGTCAAGGCTGACTTGTTGCGGTTTATCGAGACCTGGCGTGGTTTCCGTGATCTGCGACAAGAGATTCGCCGATCGAAGATTCGCCTCACCGGTCCGCAAGCGCTGAAGAAACAATTTCCGGACTGGTTGATGTTGAGCATGTTCGCCGACATCGAGCGAAAGGCGTCAGGTCGCGAACGACGCCTTTCGCACTAGCTGCGACCTTCGGCCATAACTTTGAGCCAGCGTTTAATAAACGCACGCCCTTTTTTCGTCAGGTAAATTCGCTTCACTCGCAAATTCATTGGGTCAACGCGGAGTTCCAGTAGTCCGGGACCCGGTAGTTTTTTCGTCGTCAGACCGGATAAATCCGCAATATTGCGCGACAACGCGGTGATGGATGTCGACTCGAGAGTCTGCAGCAACTCCCTCTGGCTCATGCCCTCGTGCTGAAACACACTAATCAAAATCAAAAGCCGTTGTGCGGTGATATCAGCCGTTAGCCTTGCTCTCGCGAACCGCAAGGCATTGTCGAGCATCTGCACGCGTTGTATTTCTTTTTTTTCGAGTTGCATATCGGTCTCCCCAAAACCATCGATATCTATTGTAATCGCAATCATTGCGTTATCGCAACTATTTTGTTAGGCTATTGCCCACTCAAGCAATATGGAGGATGCATGACACAAACAGTGCTACAGAATGAGATTTCCGAATTAACCCCCAACACCGGCGTAAATATCGAGGGCCGGCGCAAGGTCGCCGCAGCAATCGGCGATGTAATGTCCGATGCCTTTCGATTGTATGTAAACACTCAGGGGCTGCACTGGAACGTCGAAGGCCCAATGTTTTACAGCCTGCACAAACTGACCGAAGAACAATACCGCTCGATCGCCGAGTCGCTCGATACGATGGCGGAACGAATGCGGGCGCTCGGCCTGCCTGCCCCCGAATCGCTGGCCGAATTTGAAACTCGCTCTACGATTGATGATCTGCCGCGCGATGCCGATCTTAAAGTGCGCGTCGAACGCCTGGTTAGTGACTATGAAAAAGCGGTGGTACGCCTTATGCGCGTCGCGATGCTCGCGGAAAAAAATGGCGACGTAAAATCTGCCGACTTGTTGACCGAGCGTATCGGGGCTTACGAAGAGTTCGCCTGGATGTTGCGCGCTTCTATTGTTTCCTGAGACATCTAAAAGTACCGGGACAAAAAAAGCCCCCTGCAGCAAAGCTGCAGGGGGCTTTTTCGAATTCAGCTCAGGCGGCGACCTTAATGGCGTCAAAGTTCTTCGCCGCAAACGCCCAGTTGATGCAGTCGCTGAGAAAAGTATCCACGTACTGGCCGCGATCATTCTTGTAATCGAGGTAATACGCGTGTTCCCAGACATCGAGCGTCAGCAACGGCTGCTCGCCGCGCAATATCGGTGTGTCCGCATTGCCGGTCTGCATAATCCGCAAGCCGCCGGAGTCCACTACCAGCCAGATCCAGCCGCTGCCGAATTGCGATAGCGCTGCCTTTTTGAAAGCTTCCTGAAAACCGTTCAGGTCGCCGAATGCGGCATCGATAGCATCACTGAGCGGTCCCGCCGGTGATCCACCACCGTCCGGCGACATGCTTTCCCAGAGAAAGCCATGGTTCAAAGCCTGTGCAGCATTGTTGAATACCGCCAGGTTGCCGTCACCGTGTGCCTTCATAACAACCTGCTGCAATGACATGTCCTGGTACTCAGTGCCATCAACAAGGTCATTCAGCTTGTTTACGTAGCCTTTATGGTGCTTTCCGTGGTGTGTCTCGAGCGTCCGCTGCGACAAAAAAGGTTCAAGCGCGTCGCTGCGATACGGTAACTCGGGTAGTTCAAAACTCATTTGTACGTCCTGTATTAATCGCTGATCTAACGATCCTACCGTAATTGTTGCGTTATCGCAACTATTGTGTTCTCGCAGGAATAAGCGCTAGTCGTCGTCCGACTTCGGCACTTTGGATTTCAATGGCGTTACAAATCGGAAGGTCAGGAACATCAGGGCCGACAACATGATTGCAATTTCGTAACGATCACTGGCTACAGCAATGCCTATTAGCCCTGTCGTCCAGATACTGGCCGCCGTCGCCGTGCCACTGACACTGCTACCGCTTTTCAGTATCGCACCACCACCGATAAAGCCGATGCCGGTAATGATTCCCTGCAGTACCCTTGCTTCCGCGCCAGTCGAATCGAGAATTGCGAAACCGACCAGTGTGTAACCGCAAGCGGCCATCGCAACCAGTGGGAAAGTCCGCAATCCGGCACTGCGACTTTCGGCTTCCCGATTCAGTGCAACGGGGAGCGCGAGGATGTACGCCGCTCCCAAATGGCTGAGATTGAACCAGATCAAAGCCCAGTCAAGCTCGATTATTGACGACATACCGGTCCCCCGGAGTGATTGGCGCGATTGAGTCTACGCGTTTTCAGCGTGCCATTTCTGCAATAGTGCAGCCTCCGTTTCGAAGTCAAAGCCACTTTGGCGCCGCCCCTCCAGCGGCACGTCCTTGAGTTTTGCGATCATATCCCTGGCGGTATCGGCGATCGGGCGAAATTCAAGCCCTGCAGCCAGCGCCCGGTCGTTGTTGACCTGCATGAACGCGAGCGGGCCCGCCCCGTACCAGGGACCGTAGTTCGGATTTTCCGACGTCTGGCCCCGTATCCATTGCCAATCCACCCAGGTCAGCCTGGACGTTGAGCCGGTTGCGTCGCGCAAGCCTTCGAGCAGTGGTCGCGCACGGTAAGGCTCTTCTGCACCGACCGCATTGTATGGGCCGCTCCCGGTACCGCTCTCCAGCAGTCGTATCATCCAGCCACACATATCCGCAGCGTCGATGTATTGCACCGGAAGGTCCTCCTGTCCGGGAACCAGAATTTCATTGCCGACTACCATGCGTCGCAACCAGTGTCGAAAGCGCTCGGTCGGATCGCCTGTCCCGGTGATAATGCCGGGACGAATGTTAATCGCGTCATCGCCGAACACCTTGCTCACCTCCTGCTCACACAGGGCCTTGCGCGCACCGTAGGTCGGCCCGTAGATGTACTCCGACTCATCCGTCGGATCGTCCATCACTGCATACGATGCAGAAAACTCGTCATCATCAACGCTTAGGTCTTCGCCGTACGCCGAAATACTCGAGACAAACATGTACTTGCCAACGTGGCCGTGCAGCAATTCGGCTGACAGCCGGGCATGTCGTGGAAAAAACCCGGAATTGTCGATCACCACATCCCAGTCACGCCCCTTTAAAGACTCCAGCTGGTCGTCCCGATCTCCGATCAGGTTTTCCACGTCCGGAAACAGGCCCGGTGCGGTCTTGCCACGGTTGAACATGGTTACGACATGGCCGCGCGCACGTGCATAGTTGATTTCGTGCGGCCCGATAAAGCCAGTACCACCCAGCACCAAAATGCGCATGGGTTTAGGTGCGGTCCCCATGGCCAGGAGCGAAGCTGGCATAGTCGATACCACGCCAAGCGCCGTGGCAGAGCGAAGAAAGTTGCGTCGTGAAGTAGCCATCGCGAATCCTTGTTTTTTTTAGTTTGCTATTGGATAGATATTAGCGGGATTGGTTCGCCGCCGCTCATAGGCATCGCTGTAGCGCGTGATTTTCCCGGTATGTAATTTCGCACCATTGGGAAACTCTGCAGGTCTTGCACTGACCTCTATCATTGCCTGGCCAATTTGCATGGCCTTTACCGCCGCCCCGACCGGTTTGAAAATATTGTATAAAAGGATCTGCCCGAGACTGGCCTCTTCGTCGGTGGGTCCGATGTAGTCCGGCCGATAGGCAATGACGCGCATGTTTGTCTCCGCCGCGAATGCCGTTAGCAATTTTTCAGCTCGTAGTTTTTCGCGCGCCCACATTGCCGTGGACTCCTCTGAGATATCACTGGAGCTGATGTAGTGGAATGAGACAGGACTGTTATTAGCGACTGCGTTCCAATCGCGGACGAAAGCCAGCGGAAAGTCCACGTGAATCATCGCGTAGGTTTCTTCGTCCACGCCCCATGATCGCAGCCCGATAGCCCAGAAGACCGCATCAACTTCCGTGAGCGTTTCGGCGACTGCGGAAAAGTCGAGATAGTCCATGTGCAATGTCATTTGCACCTTGCCGGCTGTGACGCCGCGCTCGATCCGGGGCGTCGAGCGGCGTGTAATGACGTGTATTTTTTCGATATCAGGCGATGCCAGTGCGGCTTCAAGAATGCCGTCGCCAGCCGTGCCGCTAGCGCCGAGAATGGCGATTGTCAGCGGCGCGACAGGCGCATCCACTGCAGGGACCACTGGCGTTTCGCGCGTCGCGAAAACAATGACTCCGGCGAGGTAAAACAACGCGAAGGCGGCGAGCGGCACCAGGACGATGGTTCTGAGGCGGGGTAGTTTCATCCGCGCAGAATCGCATGTGCGGCATTGTAACCAGGCGCACCGGTTACACCGCCACCGGGATGCGTGCCGGCCCCACACAGGTAAACGCCGTCGATCGGTGTTTTATATTGAGACCAGTCCGGCATGGGCCGCATGAAAAACATTTGCACCATCGAAATATCCCCGTGAAATATATTGCCTTCCGTAATACCGAACTGAGCTTCGAGATCGACCGGCGTCAATACGCGACGCGCGACTACTGACGCCGGCACGTTGGGTGCATACTCACCAATCAATGCCGTCACACGATCCCCCAGGTCGTCTCGCTGTGACTCCCAGCTGCGATCACACAAGTTGTAGGGCAAATACTGAACGAAGCAGGTCAGCATGTGACGACCTTTGGGTGCGAGCGTGTCATCCACATTCGATGCCACAACGCAATCAACCCACAGCCGATCCGGAATCTCGCCACGTTGACACGCATTGTAGTTGTCCTCCGCCTCCTGCAGCGTTGGAATCAGCGTGAATAATGATCGCTCCGACCGTGTCCTTGTGTCCGGCATGCCGGTCACGCGCGGTTCCTCGGCCAGCACATAATTGACCTTTCCTGCAGGGCCATCCATGTGAATATTTTGTACGTCACGACGAAATTCGGCATCCAATTCGCTGGCCTCGATTAAGTCGAGAAATGTTCGTTTGGGATCGGCATTGGAGACAACGATGGGTGCGTCAAAAGTCTCGCCGCTGCTCAGCGTGACACCGGTCGCGCAAGCATTGATCATGTTGATCTTGCTAACTGTCGAGTCAGTCCGAATACTGACACCGAGATCGAGGCATGCCGACTGCATCGCCTCAGTGATCGCGCCCATGCCACCGATGACATGACCTTGCCAGGCCTGTTGTTCCTTGTCCCCGCCACTCAGCAAGTGAAACAGCAAGCCCATTGCCGTTCCCGCCTGATACGGGCCGCCATGTTTGCCGTACAGGCTGTTGGAGAGAATCAGGCGTTTCAGTTTCTCGGACTCGAAACGCTGATCGAGAAACCGGCCCAATGAGCCACTGAGAAAGCGTGTCAGTGCGGCTACCTGCTTGCCGCTGATGCCACTAAAGCGCCGATAGGTTTTCCACGCCTGGGTCCACTTGCGGACACCGCTGGCATCGAGATCCGGCGGCGGCTCGAGAAAATATGGCTGCAGATAGGACGCTAAACGTTTCAGCTCTTTTTCGGTGTCAAAAAACACATCGACATCGTGTGGTGCGATACGCGCAAGTTCTGCACGCATTTTTACTTCATCGCTCCACCATGCCGCGACATCACCGTCGTCAAACGCCGCCTGCACACCGGGGTCGCAGGCAACCATGCGCAGACCATAAGACTCAAGCTTCAGGTCCCGGATGATTTCGGGTCGCAGCATGCTGGCGATGTATGACGCCGTCGACACTCTGCAACCAGGCGCGGCTTCACTGTCGACCTCTTCCGTGACCGCACAGCCACCGACGACATGACGGCGCTCAAGGACCAATACCGATTTACCGGCTTTCGCAAGATAGGCCGCTGCAGTCAGGCCGTTGTGGCCTGCCCCGATAAGGATGACATCGTATTGCATATTCGCTTGCGTAGCGGTTGAATAGCACAAGCATATTGGGAGAACCGCGATACAACAACTCGAATCAACACTGCCGGGCTCTCACTATCTCGCTGAGAATCACTTTCTCGAGGAGCGCGATGCCATATTTCATCGCGAGTGGTTTTGCGTCGGCCGCGTCGAGGGCCTGGAAGCAAAAGGCGCTTATCGTCTCGTCAATATATGCGGTGAGAGTATCTTGCTGGTCTGTGACGAACAGGCGCGGATTCGTGGCTTTAATAACGTCTGCCGGCACAGGGGCGCGGAGCTCGTTCGAGCGCCCGACAACACTGAGCAGTCCGGCGAATTCAAGGCAGGCATTCGATGCCCGTATCACTCCTGGAACTACCGCCTGAACGGCGACCTGCACAGCACGCCGCATCTTGAGGTCGACAAGTCCTGTCTCGGGCTACACCAGGTCGAGACTGACACCTGGGGTGGCTATGTTTTCGTCCGCCTCATTGCGGGCGACGAGACACTCGCGGATATGCTCGGCGAAATACCGCAGCGTATCCGGCGCTACCCGATGAGTGAGCTGCGTGTTGGTCATCGCATCGATTACACCGTTGCGGCCAACTGGAAGGTAATCCTTGAGAACTATAATGAGTGCTACCACTGCGCCGGTGTGCACCCGGAATTGTGCAAGGTCGTGCCGGCGTTTCGGCAAGGGGGTGGCACCGGCCTCGACTGGGACAAGGGGATACCGCAACGCGACGGCACGAACACGTTCACACTTTCAGGGACAACAGCGCGTTCGCCCTTCCCTGATCTGGATACCGATGAACGTGAACGGCACAAGGGAGAACTGGCATATCCAAACCTGATGCTGAGTCTGTCGATGGATCACGCCGCTTCGTTTACGCTTTGGCCCAGATCGGCTGGCCTGACGGACATTGCCTGCGAGTTTCTGTTCCACCCCGACGAAATGAGCAAACCGGACTTTGACCCGTCCGACGCTGTCGATTTCTGGGACCTCGTCAACAAGCAGGATTGGGGTATCTGCGCGAGCGTGCAGCGTGGCATGGGGTCGCGTGCTTTTGACAGCGGCTATTACGGTCCGATGGAAGACCTAAGTCTCGATATTCGCAACTACGTGCAGAAGCGCATGAAGTAACACAAAGAGGATCGCAATGAACGCGGCAAATGATGACGAGCCTGTGATAGATCGCGACACGATGCCCTTCGTTGCACCGTGCCGGCAGATATCCCCATTAGCACCGTTTCGCTGGTTGCAGAAAGGATTGGCGGACTTTCGCATGGCATTGCGGGAGAGCCTTGCCTACGGCCTTTTCATGGCCATTACGATGGCCGTCGTGGTTGTCCTGGCCTGGGTCTACGGCAGTCACTGGTTGATGTTTGCCATGCTCGGTGGCTTTGCGTTTCTTGCCCCGCTGACCTGCATCGGTCTCTACGCCATCAGCGCGCAGCTTGAGCGCGGACTGCAGCCGTCGCTGGCACGCAGCCTGCGCGCCGCATTCAAACGACACCTGGGCAATGAAATGGTTTTTGCCCTTGCACTGCTCGTCATTTTCATGGTCTGGGCCCGCGCGGGCGCAATGGTCAGTGTTTTTCTGCCGATGGACGGACATCCCGAGGCTGCCGACCTGGCCGGCTATCTCGCGATCGGCAGCCTGGTTGGCGCACTGTTCGCGCTGGTCACATTCTCTGCCAGTGCATTTTCGCTGCCGATGATTATTCACCGTGATGTCGATAGCGTCACTGCAATTGTCACCTCGATCAACGCGGTACTGCGCAACAAGTTTCCGATGTTGATCTGGTTGTCGATCATCGTTGTCGGACTGATTATCGGCGCACTGACTGCATTCATAGGGCTCATCGTCATATTGCCGGTTATTGGCTACGGTGCGTGGCAGGGCTACCTGGAAACAATCGATGCCGATAGTTTCCCGCGACACGAAATTGGCATCACATCGACGCCACGACCGAAATAAATTACGGTTAATGCCTATGGCCGTGATCGGGGTGATTTGGCATCGTCGCGTGTCGCGAGACGTGTACTAATCAAGAATAAGACATCAGGGTTTGAACCTATGGATAAGCAATTGAGCTACAACGATAAAGTTGTACGCCAGTTCGCCATCATGACCGTCGTCTGGGGCGTGGTCGGAATGCTGGTTGGACTTTTTATCGCGGCCGAGTTGATTTGGCCCGGTCTCAATATGGACCAACCTTGGCTGTCGTATGGCCGGTTACGCCCGCTGCACACCAATGCCGTCATATTCGCGTTCGGTGGCTCAGCCCTGTTCGCCACCGCGTATTACGTCGTACAACGAACCTGCCATGTCCGGCTTGCGTACGACAAGCTTGCCGCATTTACGTTCTGGGGCTGGCAGGCCGTGATCGTAGCAGCCGTTGTTTCCTTGCCGCTCGGTATTACACAGAGTAAGGAGTACGCGGAACTCGAATGGCCGATCGACCTGCTCATCGCAGTCGTCTGGGTCTCGTTTGCGATCGTCTTCCTGGTGACAATCGGCCGCCGGCGAGTCAAACACATCTACGTCGCCAACTGGTTCTACGCGGCCTACATCATCACGATCGCGGTACTGCATATCTTCAACAATCTCGCGATGCCTGCCTCCCTGACGAAGTCCTATCCGATCTACTCCGGCATTGTCGATGGCATGATGCAGTGGTGGTACGGCCACAACGCGGTCGGCTTTTTCCTGACCGCCGGCTTCCTCGGCATGATGTACTACTTTGTGCCCAAGCAGGCGCAGCGCCCGGTTTACTCCTATCGCCTGTCGGTGGTGCATTTCTGGGCGCTGATCGCGATCTACATGTGGGCCGGCCCGCATCATCTGCACTACACATCGCTACCGAACTGGGCGCAGTCAATCGGCATGGTGTTTTCGATCATCCTGCTGGCTCCGTCCTGGGGCGGCATGATCAACGGCATCATGACGCTGTCCGGTGCCTGGCATAAATTACGCACCGACCCGATCCTGAAGTTCATGATCGTGTCGCTGTCGTTCTATGGCATGTCGACTTTTGAAGGCCCGATGATGTCCATCAAGACCGTCAACGCCCTGTCGCACTACACGGACTGGACCATCGGCCATGTCCATTCCGGTGCCCTGGGCTGGGTTGCGATGATGACCATCGGCTCGCTGTACAACCTGATTCCGCGTCTCTTTAACAAGGAATCGATGTACTCGATCAAACTGATCGATGTGCATTTCTGGACCTCGACCATCGGTGTCGTTCTGTACGCCGTCTCAATGTGGATCTCCGGCATCACGCAGGGCCTGATGTGGCGCGCGATGAATGATGACGGCACGCTCACCTACTCCTTTATCGAAAGCCTCAAGTTCACGTATCCGTACTATGGCATTCGCTTGCTGGGCGGCCTGGTGTTCTTCTCCGGGATGCTGGTGATGGTCTACAACGTTTACATGACAACGCGGCGCGTAAAACCCGAGCCTGTCGCGGTTGTACAACCGGCATGAGGATCGAGAAATGAAGCACGAGAAAGTCGAAAAAAACATCAATCTCATGTCGATTCTTATCGTCATCGTCATCAGCATTGGCGGTCTCATCGAGATCGTCCCGTTGATGACGAGTTCGGCCGCGACGGAACCTTATCCCGGCGTGAAGCCTTACCCGGCGTTACAGCTTGCGGGACGCGATATTTATGTCAGTGAAGGCTGCTACGGCTGCCATTCACAGCAAATCAGGCCGTTTCGAAGTGAGACCGAACGTTACGGACCTTATTCTGTCGCCGGTGAGTTTGTCTATGACCGGCCGTTCCAGTTTGGTTCGAAACGCACGGGTCCGGACCTGGCGCGCGTCGGTCAGCGTTACAGTGACGACTGGCATCGCATTCACCTGCTGAATCCCCGTGACGTCGTGCCGGAATCGAATATGCCGGCCTACCCCTGGCTCGCCGACAAGTTGGTCGATGGCGACCTGGTGGCCGCCAAGATGCGTGCATTGCGAACGCTGGGTGATCCGTACACGGATGCCGATATTGCGAACGCGGCCGCTGATGTTGACGGCAAAACCGAGCTGGATGCCCTGGTTGCGTACCTGCAAAACCTCGGCACCGTCCGGTCAGCGCGCTAGGAGCGGCGAACATGGACATGGGCGATATCCGCGGACTGTTAACTGTCATCATCCTGTTGCTGTTTCTCGGTATCTGGGCATGGAGCTGGAGCCGTAAGCGGCGCAAGGATTTTAACGATGCCGCACAACTGCCATTGGGTGACGACAGCACTCCGGCAGCGAATGAATCGAACAAGGAGCGAGACTCGTGAGCAGTTCATGGAGTTGGTACATCATCATCGGCACGGCGCTGTCATTGGCGGCGTGTTTCTGGCTCATTGCCTACGCTAACCGGCAACGGGCATCGGATGACGAAATTGAAGAATCCGAAGGTCACGTCTGGGACGAGGACGTTCGTGAACTTAATAATCCGCTGCCGATGTGGTGGCTGTGGCTGTTTATTCTAACCATTATCTGGTCCGTTTTTTATCTCATCTACTACCCGGGGATGGGTAATTTTGAGGGTGTCGGTTCGTGGAGCCAGGAAAACCAGTATGAGGCCGAGGTTGCCGCAGCGGAGGCGAAGTATGGGCCGATATTCGCACAGTACGGTGCTCAGGAAGTCAGCGCACTGGTTGAGGATCCGGATGCCCTCGCCATCGGTGCCAGCCTGTTCGCGAACTATTGCTCGACCTGTCATGGCTCCAGTGCGCGCGGTGCGCGTGGCTTCCCGAACCTGACCGACGATGCCTGGTTATACGGTGGCAGCGCAGCACAGATAGAACAGAGTATTGCCGGGGGTCGCAGCGGCGTCATGCCGTCATCGGTCGCGATGCTGCCAACGGACGCGGACGTCGACGCGATGGTCAGCTATGTGCAGGGCATGCCGGACGGCATGGACACAGCATCGCCCGCCCATGCTAAATACATGAGTTTTTGTATCGCCTGCCACGGCCCGACCGGTCAGGGTAACCAGGCCCTCGGCGCGCCGAGCCTGGTGGATGACAACTGGCTGTACGGCAGCTCGCCTGCGGAAATTCGCAAATCAATCGTAGAAGGGCGCAATGGCGTAATGCCGGCACACGGCGACCTGCTGGGTCCCGATCGTACGCGCATTCTCGCGGCGTACGTATACAGCCTGTCGAACCGGTAAAATAGCTTGCCAGATGCCAAACGACGACGACAACGTACATCCTGACTGGTCGCGTGATACGCAGAAGATCGCGGTCTTAAGCTGGATTTCTTTCCTGGTCGCGTCGGTGTTCACCATGTTGTGTTTTGCCTTCCTGGATCCACTGCAAGTGGTCGATGCAATCAACATCGAATGGATCGAAAGCAGGAACGCCGGGTACGCAATCGGCTTCTTTTTTCTCTGGGCGAATGCCTGGGTCGCGGGCTGGTTTACGCTGCGACTGGTTCGCCGCAAGCGCCACGGGCCTACTGCCGAGGTACGGAACCCCTAGCCATGGCACAGCAATCCGGCGGCAACTACCAGTACGGTCAACTCTACCGTAGTGAAGACAAAGTATACCCTCGCGAAGTCAAGGGTCGCTTCGCGACCTTGCGACGGCTGGCGATGTTCGTCTTGCTGGGTGCTTTCTACGGAGGGCCGTGGTTGCTGTGGGAGGGCCGACAGGCCGTACTGTTCGACCTGCCCGCACGCAAGTTCTATATCTTCGGGCTGACGCTCTGGCCACAGGATTTTATCTACCTGGCGCTGCTGCTGATTATTCTCGCCGTCAGCCTGTTCTTTTTTACGGCGCTTGCCGGCCGCCTCTGGTGCGGTTTTGCCTGCCCGCAGACGGTCTGGACGGAAGCGTTTACCTGGATCGAAGCCGCGATTGAAGGCGACCGCGGCAAGCGCATGAAGCTCGACAAAGCGCCGTGGACCTTCGAAAAAATTCGCAAAAAATCGCTGAAGCAGTTCTTCTGGATTTCGCTGGCGCTGTTTACCGGCTTCAGTTTCGTCGGCTACTTCACCCCGGTTCGGCCTCTTGCCATCGACCTGCTGCATTTCAGCGCCAGTCCCTGGGCGGTCTTCTGGGTCCTGTTCTACGGTTTCGCGACCTACGGCAATGCCGGCTACATGCGCGAACAGGTGTGCAAGTACATGTGTCCGTACGCACGTTTCCAGGGCGCGATGTTCGATCACGACACACTGATCATTACTTACGATGCAGAACGTGGCGAACCGCGCGGCAGCCGCCGGCGCGGGTCGGACGCAAAGGCACAGGGCCTTGGCGATTGCATTGACTGTACGATGTGTGTGCAGGTATGCCCGACCGGTATCGATATCCGCAAGGGCCTGCAGTATGAGTGCATCGCCTGCGCTGCCTGCATCGACGCGTGCGACTCAATCATGGATAAAGTGGGATCCCCGCGTGGTTTGATTCGCTACAGTACCGAACGGGCACTTGAGCACAAAGACTACCGACTGCTGCGGCCGCGAACGCTGGTCTACTCTGCGATACTCGTCTTGCTCCTCGGCAGCATGGTAACCAGCATCGCCCTGCGCAAGCCGGCTATTCTCGATGTAATCAGGGACCGCAACGCCCTGTATCGCGACGTCGGGCGCCGCGGCATCGAGAACAACTACACGGTGCGTATCATTAACAAACGCAACGAAGCACACGACTACGCACTCAGCGTCACCGGGCTGGACGGCATAAACATCAACTCCTTAACGGAATTCCATGTGGCTGCCGAATCGGTCGTGACCCTGCCGGTTGCGGTCACGGTGCCGCACGAAAATGCATCGGGCGGTAGCGTCATTCGTTTCGAAATCCGCAGCACCGACGGCAGCGATATCGTCGTGAGCGAAGAAAGCCGCTTCCGTGGACCGACGGAGGTACGTTAAATGAATGCTGCAGAAAGTTGGTATCGCAATCCCTGGGTATGGTTGATTATCGCCATTCCTGCACTGACCGTGGCGGGATGCATGCTGACTATCTATCTCGCGATAACGCGCCCGCACACGCTCATCGGCGATCCGAACGCGACAGCACCCGTAGTCGGTGAAAGTGAGCAGCACGGCGCGAACGGGTGACAAGCCGGTCAGTCTGCTTCCACTGTGGCGATGCATTGCCCGCCGGCGAACCGATCGTCGCCATCCTGCAAGGACGAGAGCAGCCGATGTGCTGCGTCGGCTGCAAAGCGGTTGCCGAATTTATTGCCGGCAGCGGCCTGAATGCGTTCTACGATTTCCGCAGCCAGCCCGACGACGATGCACAACTGCGACCGGAGGCAGCCGACTGGGAGCAGTTTGACAAGCCGGCTTTCCTGAATCGCTACGTCGCGCCGTCTGGCGGTTCAGCTGAGGCAACCATCGATATCGGCGGCATGTATTGCTCTGCCTGTGTCTGGTTGCTGGACAAGGCGCTGGCGAAGGCCGGTGGCATTGAGGCTGTCGATATCAATCCCGCCGTACGACGCGCCGTTATCCGATGGAACCCGGAAAAGCTCACGTTCAGTCAGCTGCTCGATGCTATTTCCCGGGTCGGGTTCAAGCCGTCGCCGGTCACCGCCAGCCAGGTAGCGGGCGAAGACCAGAACGCGCGCCGCCTGGCGCTGAAACGCCTGATTGTCGCCGGTGCCGCCGGAATGCAGGTCATGATGTTCGCGGTCGCCTTGTACGCCGGCGACTTCTTCGGCATCGAACCGGGCATCGAAAAATTCCTGCGCTGGGTCAGCCTGCTGTTGACGTTGCCCGTATTTCTTTTCTCGGCGCGCCCGTTTTTTACCGCTGCCTGGCGTGGGCTGAAGGCACGGACACCGGGCATGGATTTGCCCGTTTCCATCGCCATCATCGCGGCATTTTCAGCGTCCGCGTTTGCTACCTGGACAAATCATGGCGAAGTCTATTTTGACTCCGTTGTCATGTTTGTCTTCTTCCTGAGCGCTACCCGCTTCCTCGAAATGCGGGCTCGGCACCGGTCTCTCGACCAGGCGACGGCGTTGGCTCAGCTGCTACCCGATACCGCGGTACGACTGACAAACGGCATAGGCGAAAAAGTCGCGCTCGATCAGTTGCAGGCAGGCGATGTAATCAACATTCGCCCGGGCGACGTTATTCCGGTGGACGGCGAAATTGAGACTGGCGCACTGGATGTCGACGAGTCAATGTTGAGCGGCGAGTCGCTGCCAGTCGCCAGGGCGGCCGGCAGTTCTGTTTTTGCCGGCGCTATCGTGCGCGCCGGCTCAGCAACTGTCCGGGTAACCCAGGTGGGTGCCAGCACCAGCCTGGCCGAAATTGGCCGCATGATCGACCGAGCCAAAGCGTATCGGCCACCCGTCGCACTGTTGGCGGACAGGATTGCCGGCAAGTTTGTCGTTGCCGTCATTGTGCTCGCGGCAATCGCAACAATAGCCTGGCTACAACTGGACCCTTCGCGTGCCTTCAGCGTTGCGCTGGCGACCCTCGTTGTGACCTGTCCCTGCGCACTCGCTCTCGCAACGCCGGCCGCGCTGGCGGCAGCGACAGTACGTCTGACAAAAAGTGGCGTGTTACTGGTTCGCTCCAGCATCCTGCAAATCCTGAGCCAACCGGCGGTTCTTGTTTTCGACAAGACGGGTACATTAACCGAGGGTCGGCCGGTCGTTCTGCAGACAAACCTGCTCTGCAACGCGAGCAGCGAAGACGACGTACTGCGCACCGCTGCCGTACTGGAAAGCGCGTCCGAGCATGTACTGGCCCGTGCCTTTTCGAGCTACTACCCGGCGGAGAACGTTGCTCTTTCCGATGTCCATGTGCTTGCGGGATATGGCGTTGAAGGAATACTTGCCGGTGAGCGCACGCGCATAGGGTCGGCGGACTATGTTTGCGAATTATCGGCTGCCGCAGCACCGCCTGACGATGAGTCGGGACAAACAAATGTTTATCTTGGCAATACCAGCGGCCTGCTCGCGCAGTTCATTATCGGCGATAAATTGCGTTCCGATGCGGTCAACGCTATCGCAGCGATTCAGGCAGCCGGCTATCGGACCATAATCGCCAGCGGAGACCGCGAATCAGCGGTTCGATCCGCAGCGCAGGCAGTAAATATCGACAACTGGCATGCGGCCATGTCGCCCGCAGACAAGCTCGACCTGCTGCAACAATTACGAGGACGCGGTGATACCGTCGTCATGATCGGTGATGGTGTCAACGATGCGCCGGTGCTAGCGGCTGCGGATGCCTCTATCGCGCTGGACGCCGGTACCGCGCTCGCTCGAGCCAGCGCCGACGCGGTATCGCTTGGGCGCAGACTCGGGACAATCAATATGGCAATTGCGGTCGCACAGCGGACTCGACGCGTTATCCGGCAAAATATCGGCTGGGCGATTCTCTACAACGTGACCGCGTTGCCACTGGCGATCAGCGGCATACTGGCACCGTGGATGGCAGCGATTGGTATGTCTGCCAGCTCATTAATTGTGGTTCTGAATGCGTTACGATTGCAGCGCGCTGAGATTCCGGAAATTTCGCCATGAATATTCTCTACCTGCTGATACCGCTCGGACTCATTCTGCTCGCGTGCGCGGTTGCTGCGTTTTTTTGGGCGGTTGGCTCCGGGCAATTCGACGACCTGGAGTCGCCCGGCATGAGCGTCATCATGGACGACGATGAAAAACCGCCGCCGACGTGAGTATCGAAGTCACTTTACTGACCGCGTTCATAGCAGGATTCTTCGGCAGCACGCATTGCATCGGCATGTGCGGCTCGATCGTGGTGCTGTTCGAGACCTCGATGTCCACGGCATCCCGGCCTCGCGCCTGGCTCCGCCGCGGCCTGTACAACATCGGCCGCCTGGGCTTTTATATGCTTCTCGGCGGAACTGCGGGACTGGGCGGCGCGATCCTTACACGGACAGCGGGCGTATCGACCGGTTTGCTGGTATTGCGTCTCCTTGCGGCGGTGCTGGTGATTCTTGTTGGCTTGAACCTGCTGTTCAATTGGCAGGCAACGCGATTCCTTGAGACCGCTGGCGCAGGTTTATGGCGCCGTGTATCGGCTTACGCAAAATTCGTATTGCCGGCAAATACATCTGCGCGCGCACTTGCTGCCGGCTTCTTGTGGGGCGCATTACCCTGCGGCCTTGTCTACAGTGCAGTCGCAATGGCGGCGAGTACCGGCACACTGCTCGGCGGCGCTGCCATTATGCTCGCGTTTTGGCTGGGAACTGTACCGGCGCTACTCGCTGCCGGTGCATCTGCGGGACGACTACAGCAATTGCGGGGCAATCGAACACTGCGGCGGGTCGCCGGATTGATGGTCATCATTCTTGGCGTCGCGGCACTGGTACCAATGGCGAAGCCGGCGGGCGGACATTCACATCACTCAATGGTCTTTGCGGACAATCCCCTGGCGCTTCATCTTTGAACGCAACGTGCTCGGTGGCATGCCCAGAATAGCCGCCGCACCGTTTTCGCCGGTGATTTTCCATTTTGTCTGCTCCAGTACACTGACAATGTGCGCGCGCTCGATAGTTTGCAGGTCCACGCCACCGTCAGCCCCTGCCTGAATGTGCGACTCTTGCCGGCCGGCGCCAGAGCGCAACGGGTCCGACAATTTCAGGACCTTGTTGTCCTCTGCGGAAATCAGTGCCCGCTCAATAATGCTTTCCAGTTCCCGGACGTTGCCCGGCCACTCGTAGCCCATGAATTCAACGATCATCTTCGCGGAAATGGCATCGATGTTTTTACCGAGTCGCTTCGCGTGCTTGTGCACGAAGTGTTCCGCCAGTAACGGGATGTCATTCTTGCGCTCCCGCAATGGCGGCATAAATATCGGGAAGCTGTTGATTCGATAATAGAGATCCGCCCGAAACGTCCCGTCACCCACCGCTTGCTTCAGATCACGATTGGTTGCTGCGATCAGACGCACGTCGGCACGAATGGTCTCCGATCCGCCGATACGTTCGAACTCTCCGGTCTGCAGGACACGCAACAATTTTGCCTGCAGATCAAGCGGCAAGTCACCGACTTCATCGAGAAACAGCGTACCGCCCTGGGCGAGTTCGAAGCGGCCGTGACGCTGTGCCTCTGCACCGGTGAATGCACCCTTTTCGTGCCCGAATAACTCGCTTTCGATCAGTGTGCTTGGCAGGGCCGGGCAGTTCACACTGACCAGCGGCTTGTCGTGACGCCCGCTTAGCTTGTGAATCGACCTGGCAATTAACTCCTTTCCGGTTCCCGTTTCACCCAGAATCAGCACTGCAACATCCGTCGGGGCAACTTTTTCGACCGCCTCGAGGCTGCGCTTCAGTTCAGGGTCCTCACCGACGATGTTGCTGAAGCCGTGCGCCAACTTGACTTCCTCCCGAAGGTACAGGTTTTCCTGTTGCAGCTTGTTCTTCAGCTGTTCAATTTCTGCCATCGCGGTGGTTCTCGCAATAGCACCGGCCCAGTTTTCGGCAAACAGGCGTAACTCTGTAATCATTTCCTCTGACCACACGCGTTTGTCGCGGGTGACGACAAATGCACAAGCGCCCTCAAGTATTCCCTCGATCAGCAACGGGATGATGACGAATGACTGGTTACCGCGTTGCCTGAATACTTCAAGGTCCACCGAGGCTTCTTCCGGAATATTGTCTACGTCGTCGACCACGACCACCTGGCCGTCTCGCAACTGGCTCCCAATCCAGGGAATCTCGTCCTGCGGCAGCTCGCGATTTGCGTTGCCATCGTCAACGCGTGACCACCTGTGCAATGGCTGCCAGGCTTTTGCGCTTTTGGCCAGCCACCAAAGGCTGATCATATCGAGATCGTAGCGCTTACCCACCGCCTTGATGCCATCATCCAACAACCTGCCAACATCGCGCGGCTGTGCGCGCACCAGTTCGGACGACAACCTGGCCAGCAGCGACTGAAACGCCGCACGGTGGCGAAAGTCCTCATCTGCTTTTTTGCGTTCCGTAATGTCGTGTATCGTGCCGCCCATGCGCAGCGGTTCACCCTCCTCATCGAAGGTCGCCTCGGCGCGTCCGTGCACGATACGCTCCGTGCCGTTCGGCAGGACAATCCGATACTCGACCTCAAAGAGCTTGCGGCCATCCAGTACAGCCTGGATCGCATGCGTGACGCCGGCACGATCGTCCGGATGAATACGATTCATCAGCGCTTCGTATCTCGGCTCAGTTGATTCGGGGTCGATCTGGAACAGGCGGAAGACCTCCTCGGACCACCAGGGCTCATTACTGACCAGGTCCCATTCCCAGTTTCCAATGCGGGCCATGCGCTGCGCATTCGCAAGTCGCTCCTGAACGACAGCGAGTTCTTCAGCATGCTGCAACTTGTCTTTGATTTGCAGGTTGCGATCGCGAGTCCGAATGAGTGCTACCAGCAAAGCTGCACATGCACAAATAATGACAATGTAAAGTGCGGATAAGAGAACTCCATTTAACATGTCGGTGCTCCGAACTCCTGTCTGCAACCCTCTTTCAATCCGGTCCAGCGAATTCCTTATCGTTCACCCTGATTATGCTTGCTCGCGATGGCGGCAGTAAACACAACGTCCGTTGAGCTATTGAGTGCTGTTTCAGCCGAGTCCTGCAATATACTGATCACAAAGCCGACAGCGACCACCTGCATCGCAATATCGTTGGGTATACCGAACAGGCTGCAACTGAGAGGAATCAATAACAGCGAACCACCGGCAACCCCGGACGCGCCGCACGCGGACAGCGCAGCGACCAGGCTCAGCAGCAATGCGGTAGCGAAATCGATATCAATTCCGAGCGTATGCGTTGCGGCAAGCGTCAGCACGGTAATGGTGATTGCCGCCCCGCCCATATTGATCGTCGCGCCGAGCGGAATCGAAACAGCGTAGGTATCTTTCTCCAGGTCCAGGCGCTCGCACAAGGCCAGGTTTACCGGAATATTCGCCGCGGAGCTGCGCGTAAAGAATGCGGTCACACCACTTTCCCGCAGCGCTGCAAATACGATCGGGTACGGGTTCCTGCGCGTCTTGATCCACACCAGCAATGGATTGAGAACCAGCGCAACGGTAAGCATGCAACCGAGCAGCACTGTAAGAATGCGTGCGTAGCTGCCAAGCACCGATAGGCCCGATTCAGCGAGATTGCCGGCTACCAGGCCGAATATGCCGATCGGCGCCAATCGAATAACAATACGTACGATGCTGGTAACTGCATCAGCCGTGTCTGCCAGCATCTGGCGCGTCGTATCTGCCGCGTGATGCAGGAACACGCCCAGCAACACACCCCAGACGAGAATGCCGATGTAGTTACCGTTCAACACCGCGTTTACCGGGTTATCAACCAGTCTTTGCAGCAAGCCGCCAAGGACTTCGGTAATGCCCTGCGGAGCACTGATACTCACTTCAGACACCTGCAGCGCGAGCTGCGTTGGGAATAACATACTCACCGATACGGCGAGCAGCGCGGCAGCAAAGGTACCCGCGAGATACATCAGGACAATCGGGCGCAATTGCGCGGTGTGACTTGCCCGACGATTCGCAATTGCGGACGCGACGAGTACCAGAACCAGCACCGGTGCCACGGCCTTCAGGGCCGATACAAACAAATTACCGAGCAACATTGCCGCTTTTGCGGCAGGTGGAGACACCAGCGACAACAATACGCCGAGTACGATTCCGATCGCAATCTGCAGCACGAGGCTGCCCGTCATGATTCTGCCAAGCAATGATTGATTAGACATTACCGTCCCAGGTTCCTGAGTGAAACGACAATCTGCTTGAAAAAGAGTTAGCAGTAAAGGTTTCAGGCAATCATCACGGCAACTGCGATGGCGCCTACCAGCAAACCGGGTGTCGCAAGTACAAGCTGGGCGATATTCAATTTGCTGCAGGCATCGTCAACACCGCTGTGCAAGCCGACCCAACCCCAGATGCCGCTGCACAGTGATCCGCCGCCGAGTGCAAGCAGGTATAGCGCGGCGATAGCGATCGCGGATGCAAGCCCGTATCCCGTGCCATTGCCGCGCAGTGCTTTGGCCGACGATTGGCCGTCTGCTCCAAATACGACGAACAGTATGCCGATGAAGACGACCCATCCGAGCAGCGGACCGATCAGGACGACGCTGTTAAAAAAGCGACTGCGAAACAGGAATTCCGGCAGCTTGCCAGCAACCTTTTGCGGCACAACAATGCACGCCAGCAGGACCGCTGCCGCAACAAGAGCCAGGATTAGCCACAGCATGGCGGACGTCAATCGGCCGCCTGCCAGCGTCTTGATCACTCCGGGCAGAAACCAAAAGACAAACGGCAGTAGCAACACCCATCGCGCGATCTTGCGTTCCGACGGGTGACGCCAATGCACCCAGCCGCCGATCAGGAGACCGATCGCCTGCAGCGCGAATACCAGTAAGAACAGCGCCAACACCTCGAGCCCGCCCTGCCCGCTCATCATTGCCATTGTCAGTGTCCAGAAGACACCGGAAATAACCTGTAAGAACAGCGCAACGCGGATCAGTTTCGATATCATTTTTAACTGCCCGGCTGTTGCAGCAATGCGAAGTCGCGCCGCTCGATTGCGTGCAGCCCAAGATCCCAGAATACTTTCAGAACGATGATCACGGCAGCGAAGGCGAAGGTATTGGCAAAGGCCGGCACCAGTGCGACAAAAACGATGCTGATCAGGATCATCAGGAACAGTGCCGCACAGCGTTTGAAAGGCAGTGCGACAAGCATGCCCACTCGCGCAAGCTTGTATTCACCCAGCAACAGGAAGTTGGCGACTAACGAGATGCCATGACTGGCCAGCAACAGCAACGATGCACCGAGCACGAGCCCGATATGCTGGTGCATTTGATCGCTGGCAGTACTTAACTGCAGCGCATCGTTTGCAAACAAGATCGACATCAGCGTAATTCCGAGCAACGAGAAAAACGCACCGCTTGAAGACACAATAACAATGATCGACAGGAACAATGCCGACCCGGGTGACACATGCGCCCACCGATTCTCATAGGGATCGCCAACGAGCGACGCAACGATCAGCTTGATCGCACTGAAAACGCCGATCCACAAACATTCGCACCAATACACCAGTACCAGCTGGAAAAGACTGACGTCGTAGATGAGAAAAATCGACAACACGCCGGCATTGGCGATGACCAGGCTGATTGCACTGCTGCTGAAGCGGCGCAGCCATGGCCCTGAAAACCCGTCTTGCGCATCAAATACCGGTGTTGAATCCATCCGGTAACTCTAAATGGGATTTCCGGACCACGGTAGTAACTGCGTCACGTATTGTAAGTATTTCAACAACATAGGGGCTCTGCTATGATGTCGCCGCTTGAGCTTGACGCCCTCTGGCTGGCTAAAACAAAAAAAACAAACAAATTTGCCGAGCAATGCGACCTGATTCATGACGCAAGCAGACCTGGTTAAACAATACATATCCGCCTGGAACAATCACGACGTCGACGCTGTGCTCGCCATGATGCACAGTGGCGCGGCGATTTACGATGCATTCTGGCTCGAAGCCTGTGTCGGCAAGAATATTCGGCAATATCTGTGCAACGGCTTTGAAGACGAACCGTTTTTCTATCGATTGGTCGGCGACGTGATCGACACGGATGCAGGTGTTGTATATCGCTACAGCGCACATCGCAACAGTCCCGCCAATGACGACAACTTTGTCTACGAAGGTGCCGTCGCACTAACCTTGCGGGACGGTCTGATACTGACGATGAGCGATTTCTACAGCAGCCCGGATCCAGACGATCTCATTGAGGTTGCGCAGCTCGTGTCTCAACGACACGGCGTTCCGCGTCACGCAGACCACGGTTTTAGCGCGTATCGTCACATGCGCTTGCGTAATCTGTTGACAAAGTTCGTGGACCAAAACCAGAACAATGCCAGCGCATCGATGACGATTGCCGAAGTCGCTGACGAGACAGGCTGCTCTACCCAGCAGCTGTTGAACGCCATCGACGCGCAGTTTGGTACTCAATTTGCGTCGGGCACCGTACCTTCTGCACACCTCCGCCTCAGGGATTTGCTGCCAGTTACCTGACGGCGATCGTTAATCTCTAAGATCGATTCGCTGCGGCAGGCGTTGCAGCGCTTCGTTCGCACGCCGTAATCGCCGGTCTTGCCGCTCATGAAGAACCCGCAGGCTTTCCCGCAGCAGTGCCTCGCCTTCGTCAAACTGACCCAGCCTGATCAGCGAGTCGGCATATTCGGCACGCGTCGCTGCAACCAGTACGTGACCCGGCGAATAGTCCTTCAGGCGGATCTCAAGTGCCCGCTCGAGAAGTTCTTTTGCCTCCGGCGACCGGCCCGCCGTGTTCAGAACGGCTCCTAATTCAGTCAGCGCCGATGCAACGTACTGGTGATCACTGTCGAGCACCGTTGCATAAACCTGCAACGCTTCCCGCAACGTCACTTCTGCGCCCACGAGGTCGCCCTTGTCATGCAAGACCCGACCAAGAATTGTGCGATGCAGTCCCGCACGCGGATGGCTATCGCCGTGAATTTCCGCACCAAGGTCCAACGCTTCGCGAATGGAATACTCCGCCGCTGTGTAGTCTCCCTTCATGTGCAATAACATGCCCTGATCAACCAGGGTCACAGCCAGCAAATCATGTTTTTCACCCAGGAGTTTCTTTGTCGCCGCAATCGCTGACGACAAGGTTTTTTCAGCGGCATCGAGATCGCCCCTGGAGCGCTGCAGTACACCGAGGTTCTGCAGGTAATAGGCCATCAGCGGATGGTCGAGGTTTTGCAGGCCGGCTACGATATCAATTGCCTCCCGGAACAAGAGCTCGGCTTCGTCCAGGTCGCCGCGGAACTGCAGAATTCGCGCAAGGGTACTTTTCGCTTCAGACAATTCGATCGCATAGTCACCCTGGATTTGTTCGAATGTCTCGATGCTGGAGCGTGCTGAGGACTCGGCCTTGTCGAGCCTTCCGGTTGCCAGATACACATTCGCAAGATTGAACAAGTTTGTGGCCAGGAGCGGTGACGCGGTATCGGTACCCTGCTGATTTACCTGCAAGGATTGCAACAACAATTCCTCGGCACGCTGATATTCGGCACGTCGATACAGCACTTCCGCAAGATCGTTTCGTGCTGCGGCAACACTCGGATGCGATTCGCCGTCTGTCTGCAACCGGAGCTGCAGTGCCTGTTCCAGAAGATCTTTCGCCGGCGGATACTCACCGAGGTTGTAGTAGACGCGGCCAATCGTGCCCATCAGTGCCGATTGAATCTCCGGCCGATTGCCGAGATCGCTGCGAATACGGGCAGCGCCCTCTGCAAGTATCTCTTCCGCAGAGACATCTGCGCCACGAGCTCGCGAAGGATCGTGCGCCATGAAGATGTCTTCCAGGAACTGGATCACTTCACGGGCCGTGTCTCGTTCTTTCACGACAGTCCGGTTTTGCACCGACAACAGCACAGTAAAGACGCCGAGCAGCCCGACCACCAATGTAGCAGCGGAGACTGCCGCGAAATGTCGCCGCACGAATTTTTGCGTGCGATAAGCGAAGGTGTCGGCGCGCGCGACGATGGGCATCGATTTGAGATGCAGTTCGATATCGTCCGCAAGTGCACTGGCTGAACGGTAGCGCCGCGCTGGTTCCTTACGCAACGCATTCAGAACAATAGTATCCAGATCGCCGCGAAGCTGTCGCTGCAATCGCGGTATGGTGCTACTTCGATCTTCCGCTGTGCGATCAAGTTCTTCCCTCGCGATTCGGTCATCGGCACTTTTCGCCTTCGCCAGTTTCTGCGCCAGCCGCCGGCTCGGGGCAATGCGCTCGTCTTCGCAAATAATTCTCGCCAGCTCGCCCGGGCTCGTATTGTCGGTCTCGTAGGCACGCTGCCCGCATAACAGCGTGTACAACAGCAAACCGAGCGCATAGACATCTGTCGATGTCGTAATGGTCGAACCGGTGACCTGTTCCGGGGCAGCGTTTGCCGGCGTCATGATCACGGCACCATCGCGGGTCAGTCCGGCGGTGGCCGCACCTTCAGCATCGCTGAGCTTGGCGATGCCAAAGTCGAGCAACTTCGGTATCCCGTCGTCGGTCACGAGGATATTGGTCGCCTTGATATCGCGATGAATAATCAGATTCTGGTGCGCGTAGTGCACGGCCGCGCAAATTGTCTGGAACAACTGCAGGCGCTGTGGAATCGACAGCCGGTGCAGGTCGCAATAGGTATCGATGCGGACGCCGTCAATATATTCCATGACCAGGTAGGGAACGCCATCGTCGGTGGTACCGCCGTCAAACAGGCGCGCAATATTCGGGTGATCGAGGTCGGCGAGAAACTGTCTTTCATGACGCAGTCGAGTTTCTGTTTGCGGATCGATCAGGCGGTGACGACCCAGCTTGATCGCAACCTGCTGATCGAACTGTTCATCGGCACGCTCGGCAAGGTAAACCAGGCCCATGCCACCGGAGCCCAGCAATCGCTGCACCCGGTAGGGGCCGATCAACTGGCCCTTCATCTGGTCAGCTTCAGACGCCTCATCGACAAAGGCGTGGCGAACCGTGTTAACTATCGTCCGCTCTATGGTCGCTTCCGCAGCAGGATCCGCCGTCAGCAATTCCAGCACATAATTGCGTAGCGGCTCATCGCCATCGCAGGCAGCATCGAGAAAGCGCTCACGTTCCTCCGCCGCAAGCTCGACGGCACGGGAAAATATTTCCTCAACCCTCGCCCAGCGCTTGCGCGTGAGCTCAATCGTCTTTGAGTTCATTTACGAGCCAGGCCTTCGCGAGACGCAGGTCCCGATCGACAGTCGCGGGCGATATTTCCAACGCTTCTGCGGTCTCCTTGAACGTCATCCCGCCAAAGTAGTGCAGCACCAGGATATCGCTTTTGCGCTCATCGATTTCTGCGAGTCGGGTCAATGCATCGTCGATATCAACGATGTCAGAGCCGGACTGGTCACCGACCAGGTCCTCGTGCAGTGTCACGGGCGCATTGCCGCTGCCCCGTTTCTGGCTACGACGCGCACGCCCGTAGTCCGCCAGGATGCGACGCATGGTTCGTGCTGCGATCGAGAAGAAGTGTGCGCGGTCATTAAAGGCAAGGTCGGCATCGGCAAGACGAACAAACGCCTCATTGACCAGTGCCGTCGCCTGCAAGGTATGGCCGGAACGCTCTGCCTGCAGGTGCCGGGCGGCAATACGGCGCAGATCGTCATAGATCAGCGGCGTCAGCTCGTCCAATGCTGCCTTATCGCCGGAGCGCCAGCTTCTCAGGAGCGTCGTAACGGTAGGTGTGGAACTCATATATATAGGGCGTGTCGACGAGGGGCGGTTTGTCTGACTTTATCGCAAATCGATCACCGCATCGCAATGCGCCGCCAGGAGCATTGCGGGGCTGGCGACAACACGACGCCACATTTAGACTGGAGCGGCACCAATTCGGTGCCTATGCAAGGAGATTGAACATGGCTGAACCGAATGAGCCACCACCAAGCCAGACCCTGTTAGCTGCTGCTGCAGGCGGATTTGGCGGCGCCGTACTCGGCGTCGTTGCTGCCACGATGATGATGGGCGGCGACGATCCTGATCAACAGGCAGCCAACCAGGCGACCGAGAAACCTGCAGTCGAAGTCGTTGTGGCCGAAAACAGGGATTGAGAAAAAGTGCCCTTCGTATGAGGTGATTTGCGCATCGTTTTCGCTTGTATCAATGACAGCACCAACAGACCCGGTACCCATTGATGCTTATGTCGAAAAAGAAATGCGAAAATTACTGTTCTGTCGATCACGCGAACAAGCTCGCCGATCGTGAGCGCGCGAACCCGAATCGGGCTCGGCGGCGGCTCATGCGCGCATTGCTGGAGATGAAGCGCGACTTTGATGTTGATGCGGAGCGACTGGTACGCCATACGAGGATTGACGGCGACTGACAAAACCCGGCCCTGAGGGCCGGTGCAATGCTATCCCCTGGGTGGCACATTCCTGGCGATAACCCTCTCGTCGCCGGGAATGTGCCGTAACCCTCCCCGCCCGTTGCAACCGGCCCCGGCGGGTCTCGGCACAGCAAATCACTGATCTTATTGGTATGATGCCGCCTGAAATCTGGTCGCGACAATGAGAACAAAGTGCCGATTATTCAGGAACTGAAACGCCGTAACGTAATACGTGTAGCGGTTGCCTATGGAATTGCTGCATGGGTGATTTTGCAAATCGTTGATGTCATATCGCCCATATTTGGTTTGCCCGACTGGGCGCCACGGCTTATTGTGCTGCTCCTCGCGGTAGGACTGATTCCGACGCTGATTTTCTCCTGGGTGTATGAGCTCACGCCCGATGGAGTAGTTAAGGAAAGCGACGTTGACCGATCCGGGCCGGTTTCCGGTGACACCGGCCGAAAACTGAATGTCATTATTGCCATTTCGGCGGTCATCGCCGTCGGGCTGCTGATTACCGATCGACTCACGACCGAGCCCGCCGAAGTACAACTGGCCGCTGCCGACCCGGCGGTAATTACCGACGAGGAAGTCTCAAGCTCAATTGCTGTGCTGCCCTTCGTCAACATGAGTTCTGACGAAGAACAGGAGTTTTTCTCCGATGGCATAACCGAGGAAATCCTCAATTCGCTGGCATCCGTGCAGCAATTGAAAGTTGCAGGTCGAACCTCGTCGTTTGCCTTCAAGGGGCAGAATGACGATCTGCGCCGCATCGGCGATGCCCTTGGCGTCAATCACATTCTCGAAGGCTCGGTGCGCAAGTCCGGCGACCAGGTGCGCATCACGGCACAGCTTATTCGTGTGGATAACGGATTTCATGTTTGGTCCGAAACCTACGACCGGCAATTGGTCGATGTTTTTGCGATCCAGGACGAAATCGCAACCGAGATTTTGCGCCAGCTCAAAACCCGCCTGCTGGGTGACGATGCGAAGCCCAAAGAAGCAAATCGTACCGACCCGGTCGTCTATGCGCTGTATCTCAAGGCGAAACAACGCATCTATACGCGCATCGGTTCGGAGATCGAAACCGCAATTGACGAACTCGATCAGGCCATACAGCTCGATCCGCAGTATGCCCCGGCGTATGCGCAACGCGGCATCGCAACAATGCTGCTGTCCGAAGCGCAGTATGGCGATATTCCCGATACCGAAGCGCAACGCCGCGGCAAGCGCTTTGTTGACAAGGCACTGGAACTGGATCCGAGTCATGCCGACGCCTGGTCCGGGCTTGGTCTCTATTACACCAACTCTCCTGCAAGCAGCGAAGAAGCCATCGATGCGCTGGCCAAGGCTCTCGAGCTGAATCCAAACTCCATCGATGCCAGTAACTGGCTGCAGATTTCGCTCACGCAGGTTGGCGACATGTTGGGCGCGCTCGAGATCCTTGAAGAATTGACCGACCGGGACCCGCTGTACCGTCCGGCCTTTAGCAACGCGATGCAGAAATTTAACAGTTCGGGTCAGCCGGAAAAGGCCGAAGCACTGTTGAAGCGAATGGAAGCTTTCGACCCGGACAGCCCGGATATTTACCTGGCAAGGGCGACGCATTACTTGTTTTCCGGGCGTGCCGGCGAAAGCCTGAGCCAGATGGAGAAGCGTCGTGACATGGCCGACATGAGTGGCGTGGGGAAACTGTACCTGAGCTTGGGCCTGAATCGCACCGGCCAGTTCCAGCGGGCTACCCGGGAAGGTTCACCGTATTTTAAGGTACTCCCCCTGTACAATACAGGCCGTAAGGAAGAAGCTTACGAGTTGGCCTACCGGTTCGCCGGCGAAGGTTACCCTTACGATCTTTTCTACCTGTTCGTCAGAGATGGGCGCGACCGCGACCTGACCAACTATCTGGAAGAGCGCTGGCCGAGCCTGCAGGCCTTCGCTGAAGAAAACACGGGCGATGAATACGACTACGACACCATGAGTCTCGTCGCATACGCCTATATGCGTCAGGGAAAAAACGATCGTCTTGAAGAAGCGATGTCCATCCTCGATCGGCATTTCGAAAAAATGCTCTCGCAGGGAATGAATAATTTCGTTCTATCCGGCTCCCTGGCGATGCATGAAGCGATGCGTGGCGATCTCGACTCCGCCTTCGAGCATCTGCAAACGGCGATCGACAAGGGCTGGGCGACGCCGGGTGAGCCCGCCATTGTAGAACCGCGACTGCAGTTGCTGGCGGACGACCCGCGCTTCGAACTGGCTCGGGCCAACATGCTGTTGACGCTTAATCGCGATCGTGAAACGGTCGGGCTGCCGCCCTTCGACGACTATGCAGAGGTTCTCGCCGATGCCCAGTCGGAAAGCGAAACGGATGAGGCACTCTAATTTTCATGGAGAACACGTATGTGGCGCAGTTTATATTCAGTCCTGTTAGTCCTCGTGAGCGTAAGTTCCTTGGCTGACGATTATTCGAATACAGTTTCGGTTTCCGGTAAAGGTGTCGTCAGCGCAGAACCCGACCGCGCCGTGGTGCAGATGACAATCATGAGCCGCTCGAAAGAACTCGATGCCGCTCAAGCCGAAGCGGCGAAAGTGACCGCTGCCGTGCTTGCACTGGTCGACAAACTCGATATCGATCGCAGCGAAGTGGATACCACCGGCGCGAATGTTCGCCCGGACTATCGCTGGAATCGCGAAACAGAAGAGCAGGAACTGCGCGGCTATATTGCCGACCGCCAAATGAGCATAAAAGTCGATGACCTCGACAAGCTGGGACGCCTCTTGGAAGGTGCGATTGCGGCGGGCGTCAACCAGGTCTCGCCACCGCGCCTCGACAGCTCCCGACGCGCAGAATTGCACCGCGAAGCACTGGCCGCAGCGGCGGAAGACGCTCGTGCAAACGCCGAGGTGCTCGCCAGCACGCTGGGCGTGTCACTGGGTGATCCGATATCGATCAGCGACAGCAATATCACTACCCCGCCACCGGGACCGCAGGTACGCAGTATGGCGGTATCGGCAATGGAGTCGGACAGCGCCGCGACCTACAATGCCGGCGACCTCACCTTCACGGCAACGGTTGCCGTTGTCTTTGCACTCAAGAACTAGCGCCCGATTTTCTATTCCGGGCTAGGCGGCCGAATAGGCTTTCTTCAACCAGGTTTTAACCTGCTTATCGACGTCGGCAGGTTTTTCGAGCCTTACCCGGTGCGACACCATGGCGTTGAAGCTGCCCGATTCTTCGAGTTTCCCGGTGGCGGCCTCGCCCTTCAGGTTGATTCCAAGATCGACACGCGTTTTTGTTGAAGGCTGCACCAGCGCAAACTGTTTGTTGCGGCGCAGGCTGACGTAGCTCTTCTTGGGCGCCACTTCGACATCCTTACCCAGCGCGGAGACAGCTTTGATCACTGCATCGTAGATCGGTCTGAGGCCGGCTTTAGCGCCGGAATATTGGGAGGCCACGAGATCGGTACCGCTGTCGGCCTTGCTGCCGGCATCGCTTTTCAACAGCTTGTGGGCCACCAGGTTGGCATAGCCGTGTGTAAGTCCATGATCGGTTTTTAATGCCTTGACGATCTCACCGTGCTTCGCTCCGCCGGTCTTTTTTGCAACCGCCAGCCATTGTTGCAGTGACTTGCCGGTTTTCTCCGGCATGTTGGCGATCATTGACGCCGCCATTTCATCGGGTGACTTTGCCATTGTGGTCTCTTTTATTATTCCGCCTCATCGAGCGGCCATTTATCCGCATGCATTGACTTGGGCGTCATGGGTGCCATGAGCGAGTACATGGCCAGCATCAGTCGCGCGCCGAACGAGACCTTCCCGGTCTCGACGAATGTTTTGAAGTTCTCGACAATGAACTTTGAACCGTCCGCCATGGATTTTTCGCTCTTCGAACCAACGATAATGTTTTCGGTAATCAACGAAAACTCCGTGCCACCGTCTTTTTCCTTCAATGTATAGGTGACCTTCGACGGCGGGTCCGGCAGCGCCGTCAGTCGAAAACTCGTGACCAGCCGGTGTGGCGGATCCATTTCGAGTATCCGTCCGATAACCGCGACCGCCTTGCCGTTGTTTGCCGAGACCCTGTAGGGATTTCCGGGCGCAAATTCGGGCGTATCCCAGGTGCCATTCCAGAAAAACGGCCGTGGCTTTGTCGTGTCGACCAGCTCGGCCCAGACGGTTTCGATCGGCGCATCGATCATGACGCGGTAGTACTGCTTTTCTGTGTAATTGGTTTCGTTCATTGTTTCGCCTTGTTTTTTTTGGGATCCACCGAGTCCTGGTCATGACGGTCCTCGGCGCGGTATTTGATTCCAGTCAACTGCCCCGACCAGTAGCCACTGTATTCGTCGGTCCAGCGGTCATAGATCATCTGGATAGGCGCCGCATTAAAGTACAGATGCCGGGTACGACCCTGCTTTTCGGAGATCAGCAGGTCCGCAGCTTCCAGCACGTTCAGATGCTTCATGACGGCGATGCGACTGACGTCGAAGTGTTTGCACACATGGGCAACGCTGCAGCCGGGGCTTTGCCGCACGATATCGAGCACCTCGCGCCGCGCGGCGGAGGCCAGTGCGTGAAACAGCTTGTCCATTGATTGGGGCTTCATAAGTAACCTTATGGTTACCTATTAGAACGAAGGTGTCAAGTAGCGCCCGGTAGCCACTTGCGCCACCGGGCATTGCCCACTCTATGCGTCAGCGTTGCGCCTGGAACTCGCGGGTTTCGAGTGCCTGCTGCAGGTCTGCCATGGTCCCTGGCCTCGGACTGTGAGCAGAAACGATCAGCTTAGGGTCCAGTCCAGCCTTCTCGAGGGCTTTCGCAAATGTCTTTGTCGATGTCACTGCGGGTGGCACCGGGCCGACTCGTGGCATCGCGAAGTGATCGGCTTCGAACAGGATGCGCTCCTCCGGCAGCCAGGCAACCAACAGGTGTTCCGTGTGTGCTGTCGGACCTATGTCTATGATTTCTACGCGGCGGCCATTCTCTTCAAGCCCATGGCGATCATCGACCAGCATTACATCCAGCTCTTCACCGTTGTCGGAATTTCGTCGCACGATGCGTTCGTGTGCCCGAGCGGCAATAATCGTCGCACCCTCTTCTTCATAAGCGCCGACGGCGAGGACATGGTCGAAGTGATGGTGCGTCATCATGCCGTAACGAATCGGCGTGTCGGCGACCACTTCGCGCAGGGAGTCAATCCGATCCGCAATCCCGCCGGTACCGCCTGCTGCGAAAATGTAGGCGCCCATATCAACAAAGAGGCCATAAGTACCACTGCCACCAATCAACCAGACGCCATCGGCCAGTTCCTGGCGGGTTAACGGATCCGGCTGCACCTCGGGAATGGCGACCAGGCTTTCGGGCACGCTGACGATGTCATCCAGCGGAACGTTGGCGCGCAACGACTTGTTTTCGCGCTCCAGGTTGACGTCGCCATTCAAATACAGGGTGAACTTGCGATTGTGCGGAATACTGTTCTTCGTCTCGTAGTCGTCGAAACGGTATTCGACCAGCCCAAACCCCGGGAATACTCGCTCGCTGCGCCGCAACAGGTTAGTGTCCTTTTCGATATACATGCTGATCGCAGGCCCGACCGTCATCGAAAATCCAACGATGTTGTAATCGGTTCCGTCGATGCTGGTTTCGCCGAGATAATGTGCGTTGGCCTCGCGCTCCTTGAGTGTCCGTACCAGCAACGCGGGCGTGACACGAACGAACGGACCCGACGTGGTAGCGAAATCCGGCTCTGCTATGCGCGCAACCGTGCCGGCACGAAAGTCCAGCTGAAAGCTCTCGTCGCCACTAATAATCGTCTTGCCGTGGTTTTCAAAGCCCCCGCCGGAGCCTTTCGCAACATTGACGAAAATCGAATTCTCCACGTCGATCGCATCCAGCCCTTCGGCTATTGACGTGTCCCACGGTGCCTCCGTTCCTCGACTCTGGTCAACGGAGTAATTTACCGTCCGGTTTTCAATCACCAAGGTTTGCAAGTCTTGCAGCAATTCGTCTCCGCCGTGCGCCGTAACCGCGGCGTCAATGATTGCTTTCGCTTTGTCCGTATTCTGCTGCGTGAAATTGTCGGCATTTGCTGCACTCACAGCGAACAGGCCCAACAGGACCAGGTGGCGTTGAAGTTTCATTATTCTCCCCTGTACGACACGGATCACAGTGACCCGCTTGCAAGAGATTAGTGCTCAAACAGGGCTTGAAGTGCCTGATATTGCGACCAAACGAACGAAATGCGCGTTGAAACGTTCAAGATCCCTGGCGCCGCTGCAGCACACGGGATGCGAGCAACATCGCCACAGCGGCGAGCAAGCAATACAGGCCCAGGAAATTCATCTGGGCCGGCAAGTCCACGCCGATATCAATGAGTGTTCCTGTCAGCCCGGGGCCGGCCGCCGTCGCCAAAACCGCAGCCGACACGGTGACAGAGCGGATTGCACCGAGATGTTGCAGACCGTAGATCTCCGGCCATAACGAACCAAACAATGTCTTTGCGATGCCATAGCTGATGCCAACAAAGATCATGACAATAAACAACGAAAACGCCGGCCCCCTGGACGCCAATACAAAACAGGCACCTGCCAGCGGCAACAGAAACAGCGGCAGGATTCGCTTTGCACTGAGTCGGTCGATGACCGCGCCGGTCAAAAGGGCAAAACCTACCACCGTTACTGCCAGAACCATCAGAGACGTCGCAAACAGGTGCGGCGGCCAGTCATTGAGCGCCGTCATATAATTCTGGTGATAAAAAATGGTTGTGCCGATAAATGCCGGGGCCAGCACACCAGTCAACAGGACCCAGAACACCGGGTCGCGCAAGACCTCAGCGCGGCTCCAGTTACGCACCGCCGGTGTCGTCGATTTCTCCTTCGAAACCTGCCCATGTGGTACGCGGGGTTTGCGATAACAGTAGAATGCGAACGGCAGCCCGACCACCAGGAGAAAAACCGCGCTCGAAACCCAGCCAACCTGATAGCCGAACGCAATAGACACCGCCGCAAACGCCAATGGAATACCCGCTTCACCGCCCTGGTTGCCCAGAACGACCAGCGAGATTGCCCGACCCCGCTCTGCGACGAACCAGCGGCCGGTTGTCGTCAGTGCGATGTGCGTCATCATTCCCTGCCCAAACAGGCGCAGCATAAAAATTGCGGCAACCAGCAATGCAACCGACGTCGCCAGTCCGGCCAGTACCGACGCGCCAGCGAGTACTGGAGTAACCAGCAATATCATGCGATGTGGTGGCACAAAATCGACCAGACGACCAAGCAGCGGTAGACACGCCGCGCTCGCGAGCGTCGCGAACATGTATAGCCGACCAAATTCACCGTGACTGAGCCCGAACGCCGCCTGCCATTCAGACACAGATGCTGAAATAAAAAACGTCTGACCAAAACTGGACAAGAATGTGAGCGCAAAACCGCCTGCGATCCAGCGGAAATTGCGCCTTAGGAATAAGAGCAAGGTGTTGTCATCGGGCTAATGGGGCTGTGGCGGGCAACGCTATACGGAACATATACCAACAAACTTCCGCAAGCTATCCTAAGATGGGCTCGCGCTAGATCTATGGAATGCAATTGCTGACTACATTGAGCGGAACAGTACGTGGCCTGGTCGAAGCCGCCGGCGAATTGGCACAGGACGCACCGTCCCGCGCACAGCTCGAAGAAATCGTTGCACGCGGCGAATTTCGACCCAGCGAAGATGAGGCGATCGGCTTCTGGTTCGCCCGCTTCCTGAGTATTCGTGAGAGTTTGTGGTCCGTAGTCGACGCTGTGGACGTCGTTCTTGATTCTCCAGAAGACCGGCTTAAGCGCGATGACGAATTGCGCTTTTTCCTGCTCGGCTACGCTGCCGCCTGTTTAATTGTACGCATCGACAGGGTAATGCTGTTTCGCGTCGCCTATCACAGCGTAATCCAGCGCAAGCTCAACGAGGCGTTTCCGGAATACCGCATCCCGCGTAAACAGTACACCCGGATATTCTCGGCATTCGTCGATCAGGGTAACGTCCTCGCACTGCGTGATGCCATGATTTTTTGCGATCGGAATCGTGACGCGCTGATGCAGCTTGAGCACGACGCTCATGTGGGTTTCGTTGTGCGCCAACTGAACGACCTGGAGTCAGCGCTTAACCCGAGCAAACGCAGTCATCTGAAGCGAGCGTGGAGTTACGTCAGCCACAAATGGCGCCGTCGTGGCGTCGTCACGGCAACTAATGTGCTGGCAGCGATTGCCGAAGCCGTCGGTCGCACCGCTTCTGAGTTCGTCGAAAAGCGCAACAAGGCAGTGACGCAGGACGTTCTCGATTCTATCGGCGCATTCATGCAGCCCGGTGATGTCATTGTTACCCGCCATGCGAAAGCCCTGACCAACCTGTTCATTCCCGGGTTTTGGCCTCACGCAGCACTGTATGTTGGAGCGCAAGCTGATCGAAGCGCCGCACTGTGTGTAATGGAAGCCCGCAAAGATGGCGTGCGCCTTCGGCCCTTGCATGACACTCTCGCCGTCGACGCCTTTGTCGTTCTGCGCCCACAGGTGGACAAAAAAAATATTGGGCGAGCGATTGAACGCGCATTTTCCCATGAGGGCAAGCTGTACAATTTCGACTTCGACTTTTTCAACTCGGACCGGGTCGTCTGTACAGAACTGATCTATCGATCCTATGACGGCGTCGACAACCTGCAAATTCCGCTAAACGAGCGTGCCGGACGCAAGGTACTCTCGGCTGAGGACCTGCTGGACTATGCGCTCGATACGGAAACGTTCCGACCGGTGGCGATTTTTGGCGTCGCTGGCTGTGAAAACGCCGTAACCTTCGGCGATACCGTTGCCGAACTCTTGACAGCGAGTTATCGACGACCAGCTTGTGCAGAAAAAAACGACTTGAGATAACGACCAAAGGCCAGCTCCCCGGGCGCTGGCCTTTCTCGTGTTCGCTTAAAACCCATGTGCTATCTTGAACCCTCCGGGAGCCGGGATCGCTTGCATGACAAGCACGTCAGTTGATTACCGTTTAGAAGACCGAATTGCCACTATTTACATCGATGATGGCAAACGCAACGCATTGTCGCCGCAGCTACTCGATGAAATTTACCGCGCACTCGATCGCGCCGAAACCGACGGTGCAACAATAATTCTGACCGGCCGCGAATCGGTGTTTTCTGCCGGGTTTGATCTCAATGTCATGAAACGCGGTGGGCTTGATGCGCTTCGTATGCTGCGCTCGGGATACGCATTGACAGCGCGCCTGATGGCGTACCCTCATCCGGTTGTGACCGCGTGCAATGGGCACTCTCTTGCAATGGGCGTATTCATGATGCTGTCGACCGACTACATTATCGGCAGTCGCGGTGATTTCCGGATTTCCGCAAACGAAGTTGCAATTGGATTGACGATGCCGCGTGCTGCCGCATTGACGCTCCGCCATCGGCTGACACCCGCCGCGTTTCAACGCGCGGTCAACCTTTCCGAATATTTCGATGTCGATGCCGCATTGGACGCGGGTTTCTTTGATGAGGTCGTTGAACCGGCCGACCTGTTGACGCGAGCGCAAACCTGCGCAAACGAATTCGTAAAACTCGACCCGATTGCTCACAAGGCCTCCAAGCGCCGCATCCGCGCCGCGACCATACGCAAGATTCGCCGCGGCATTCCGCTGGACCTGATCGATGCCGCCATTTTCGGCATGCGCCGTTCGCGCGCGAAGTAGACAATTGTAAACAATTGTTTCAGGCGACCACCGCAGACACGACGCAAGGTAGTATCGGGTGATGGATAGCTACAAAAAATTCGTCGCGAAGGCTGGCGCACTCATCGCGCTCGTCCTGCAGAGCGGCTGCATGGGCACGCCTGACGGGGCCAGAGCCGTCACCGGTTTCGAACTGCAACGTTATCTCGGTACCTGGTATGAAGTTGCCCGGCTCGATCATCGCTTTGAACGTGGCATGTCCAATGTTACGGCCAGTTACAGCATGCGCGAGGATGGCGGTGTTCGTGTTGTCAATCGCGGTTACATTGCAGACAAGCAGGAATGGAACGAGGCGGTCGGCAAAGCCTACTTCATTGGTGACTCCGACGTTGGCCGTTTGAAAGTATCGTTCTTCGGACCGTTCTACGGTGCCTACAATGTAATCGAGCTCGACGAAGACAATTACCAGTATGCGCTGGTTGCCGGGCCCGATACCGGCTACCTGTGGATACTCGCCCGCTCGCCGGACCTGGATGCGGGCATTGTCTCTGCGTTAGTTGAAAAAGCGGCGGGGCTTGGGTTCCAGACTGACGAACTGATTTTCGTCAAGCACCATGTGCCGGAGGCCAGACCTTAATCCGTACTGTCAGGTATCGGTATGAATCGCGACCAGTTCGCCTTCCTGCAGCGACTCCGCGCCGCGCACAGCAATCCTGTCGCCTGATGAAATATCACCTCGAACCGCCAACTCACTGTCAGTCGCTTCGCCGACTTCGACAGCGACGCGTTCAACTTTTTGCTCGCTATTAATGCGCATCACGAATGCACCGTCTTCCCTGAGCACGACAGAGTCGCGCGGCACGGTTAGTGCGGCATTCGCGGCTAAGGGGAGCCTGACACTAACCAACTGACCGGCCGCGACGACCTGTGGCGCACTCTTCGGCAGATCGAGGCGCACTTCGAAGGTTTGCGATTGCGAATTTGCAGCCGGCACAACCTTGCGAATCAGGCCTTCCATGCGCAACTCGTTCAATGCGACTTCTGCAATTTCTCCACTGCGCATGCGTGGCAGGTAACGGATCGGAACCAGGGCGCGAACTTCGAGGTTTGACGGATCCGTCATCGCTGCCAGAACAACGCTGCGCTCTACATCTTCACCGGGATTTCGCAGGCGCGATGTAACAACGCCGGAAAATGGTGCCCGTACGGTGCAGCGCTTTAATAGCCCCTCGGTCTCGCGTACGACTATTCGCGCGATACGCAGGTTTCCAGCCGCGAGGTCGCGGCTCGCCTGCGTGCGCTCCAGTTGCAACTCGGAGACAGCGCTCGTCGACATCAGCGATTCCAGTCTCGCGGTTTCGCGTTGCAGGTTTTCGAAAGTAACGCGATCGCGCTCAACCTCGGCGGCTTGACGCTCGCGTTGCAGCTCGAGCATTTCGCAGTCGAAACGGGCGACCGGATCGCCGGCGACAACTCTGTCGCCCGGCTCCGCAACCCATTCGAGTCGCCCTGCCATACCAGCGGTAATCTGCGATTCGTTGCGGCTGAATACGGTTCCGGCAGCCGGCACCAGGGGTGCAACCTCACTGGATTGCACGGTGGCAATCGTAACCGGTACCGGCTCATCGTCACCCTGCGCCATCGCCCGGGTGCCGCCCGGACCGCAGGAAAGTGCCACGGTAACGAGTGTCAGGAATAGTACTTTTCGCGAAGAAGTCATGCTGATGAACCTGCCTCCGGCGCAAGGGCCGACGTATTCGGGTGTGGCAGCCTGGCGGCGCCTATCTGCAAAATGCTGGGTAACAATATGAGGGTGAAAACTGCACTAACGCTCATGCCGCCGACAATGACTGTCGCCAGCCCGCGGTAAATCTCGCTGCCGATGCCCGGCACGAGCATGAGCGGCAACATGCCGCAGATCGATGTCAGCGTACTCATGAAGATCGGCCGCGCCCTTACGCGCACCGCCTGCGCAACCGCGTCAGTTCGACTGTTGCCCTGGCGTTCCGCGACGCGCGTTTGATGCACCAGGAGGATCGCATTGTTCACGACGAGACCCAGCAGGATGATGAAGCCGATCATGGTGAGCAGCTCCAGCGCCTGGTATGTGAACACGTTCAGTACCCGTAGACCAATCACGCCGCCGACTATGGCGAGTGGCATCACCAACAAAACAATCAGGCTGTCGCGCACCGATCGAAACATCGCAGCCATGATCAGCGCCAGGATCAACACGGCGAGCATGAAATTCTGAGCCATGTCTGCGACCGCATTGGCAAGTTGATCAGCCGTGCCACGATAGAAGACGTCCGCGTTCGCGGGCAAGGCCTCGGTAAGAATCGGACCGATTTCGTCACGGATGGTATGCAACGCATCTTCAATAGTCATATTCGCCGGCGGTAACACCTGCAAGGTCACGGTCCGCTGGCCGTTCACGCGGCGTAGTTGCGTCGGGCCGACCTTACGCTCGATCGTGGCAAGCTCGCCGATGACCTGTATGCCGGATTGCGGTGTATACACCGGTACCGCAGCAAGGTCTTCGGGTGTCGTCCAGTCGCCGCTCCAGATCAGCACATCGAGTCCTTCGCTGCCGTCAAAATAACGTCCGGCATTCAGTCCACCGGTAAAAGCACGAATAGCATCGGCTACGGCACCGCGATCCAGCCCGGCCTGCGCAATACGAATATCGTTCGGTACCAGTTGCAGCTCAGGCTTCGACATTGATGTCCCCGGTATCGCACGTACCGACCAGTCCGGATAGCGCTCCGACACTGCCTCCTGGCCAATTTCTGCTGCCTTCATCAGCGGCGCCAGCTCCGGTCCCTGCAAATCGATGTTGATATTGCGGCCGCCCGATATACCGATATTCAACAGTGATGAACGCGATACAAAGGGCTTCGCGCCGGGCAGGCCAGGCAATAGCTCCTCACGCAACAAACGCATTAGTTCAGGCGCCTCGCGCGGATCGCTGGGATAAATAAACACGCCGGTGGCGTTCGAGCCGTAGGAGTACAGGTTGTAACCGCGAATACCCGGCGTAGCATCGCCATCGACATGCGGCTGAAAGCGCTCGATGACTTCGGCGATGACTTCGTCTTCAATCGTCCGCAACGGAACACCCTCGGGAATACTGAAGAAGACCTCGACACCGTCTGCGTCGGCCTGCGGCAGGAAATCGAGCTTCGGCGCCAGCAGATACGTCAGCACCGCCGGAACTATCAGCAAGGTTGCGACCCAGGCATTCCGAGAGCGTGGCAGCGCCGTCATTGCCACAATTTTGTCAGTCAGCGTGTCCCAGAATCCGCTCAACCTGTCCGCAGTGAGTTTGTCTTCCTGAAAATAGCGGCTCGCCACCGGCAGAATTGTTATGGCGGCAATCATCGACATCGCGACGGCAACCGACAGTGTCAACGCGAGATCAGCGAACAGCTGCCCTTCCAGTCCTTCCATAAACAGGACCGGAAGAAAGATAGCAATGCTGGTGATCGTAGACGCGAACAGTGCACCGACCACCTGCGTCGGACCTTCCCGGGTTGCCTTCTCAGCGGACATACCGTCCTGCCGAAGCCGCACGATGTTCTCCTGCACGATGATTGCGGCGTCGAGAACGAGACCCACCGCAAACGCGAGCCCGGCGAGTGACACAACATTGAGACTGCGACCGAACAGGCTTAACACCAGCAACGACGACAACAGGGAAAATGGAATGGTCAGCGCAATCATCAATGTCGCGCGCCAGCCGCGCAGGAACAGCCACAACACGCCCAGCGCCAGTGCAACGCCAAGAATCAGGTTGCCATTGACGAGACTGATCGCACGGCGGATATGCACGGATGCATCGAAGCTCAACACCATCTGCAATTCTTCGTCGCCCAGCGGGCCGGCGTTTAATTCGTCGATCGCTGCATTGATGTCATCGAGAATCGTCACCGTGTTGGCGCCGTATTTACCCTGCACCTGGATGTAATAAGCGGGGAAGCCGGTGCGATACATGAAACCGCTGCGCGGATACAACTCCGTCGAAATATCGGCCACCTCGCGCAGGTGCACCGGCTGGTTGTCGCGCCGCGCGACAATCAGGTCGCCCAGCTGATTGAGATCGAAGCCACCGAGAAAGCGCACGGTGTACTGCCGCCTGCCGACGCTTGCCAGGCCACCGGTTGCGTTCACGGCACGTGTAACCGTACTTGCGATGTCGGTCACCTGGACACCCAGTGCGGCCGCACGATACGGGTCAAAATTGATCAATACCAGCGGATCGCGCGCACTGCGCAGATTGACGCGCTGCACGCCATCGATTTGCAACAGGCGCGGCTCGACTTCGGTGTCCAGTACACGCTGGAATTCGGTGACATCGGTGCCAGGCACCGGAATTTTCGGATGCACCAGCAAGGTCGCTACCGGGAAGTCCCATCCGCCGACCTGAATTTGCGGTTCATCGGCGTCGGCCGGCGGCGGTTCGACACTGTTCAAAGCATTGAGTACATCGAGCATCGCTTGCTGCATATTCGTGCCGATATCGAAATTCAGGTGCACGTTGCCGTTGCCCGAACGCACGTCGCTCGACATCTCGATAACACCGGGCACCTGCCGCAACGCGGTTTCCTGTGGCTCGATAATGCTCGCTTCGACTTCTTGCGGCGCCGCATTGCGCCAAGAAGTATTGATATTGATTTCCGGGTATTCGAGATTCGGCAACATCTGTATCGGCAGTGACGCAATGCCAACGACACCCAGTACAAACAACAATACCGCGGCCGCCAGCAGTGCGGCCGGATTGTCTGCCGATATCCGAATCAACGACATGGATTACCCCCTTTTCCCCGGTCTCAAATCCTTTGATGCAATAAATGCCTGTTTAGTTTGCCGAAGGAACGCGAAATGCGACGGGACGAATGAAAATCACGGCAAAGCGTGCGTGATATGTGAAAATTGCGCGGCGTTGCTACTGCCTGGCAATCAGTGGAGAATGCACGCGACCGAAAATCCACAACAATTTACTGGTGCAATGCATGTCCGACTCCCTGAAACACAGCGCGCTGCAGTATCACAGCGAAAAACCTGCTGGAAAGCTGGCTGTTACCGCAACGAAACCACTGGCCAACCAGGTCGACCTGGCCCAGGCTTATTCACCCGGCGTCGCCTACCCCTGCATGAGTATCAAGGATGATCCGCTGACCGCCGCGCTTTACACAGCGCGCAGCAACCTGGTCGGTGTCATCACGAACGGTTCTGCGGTCCTGGGTCTCGGCAATATTGGTCCTCTGGCAGCCAAACCGGTTATGGAAGGCAAAGCCGTGCTGTTCAAACGCTTTGCAAATATCGATGCGTTCGACATTGAGGTAGCAGAATCCGATCCACACAAGTTCATTGATGCGGTATCCAAACTGGAACCGACATTCGGTGCAATTAATCTTGAAGACATCAAAGCACCAGACTGTTTCGTCATCGAACGCACCTTGAGCGAGAAGATGAATATTCCGGTTTTTCACGACGATCAGCATGGAACGGCCATAGTCGTAGCCGCTGCGATCAAGAATGGCCTGAAGCTCGCCGGCAAGAAGATCGACAAGATCAAACTGGTGTCCACCGGCGGTGGCGCCGCCAGCCTCGCTTGCCTGGACTTGCTGGTCGAACTCGGCCTGCCGATTGAAAACATCACGTTGGTCGATTTACACGGCGTCGTCTACTCGGGACGCAAGGAAGATATGAACGAATTCAAGTCGCGTTACGCCAGGGAAACCGGGATGCGCACACTGGATGACGCAATCGTCGACGCCGATGTTTTCCTGGGATTGTCTGCGCCCGATGTGCTGAGCGCGGAAATGGCCACCAGGATGGCAGCGACCCCGCTGATCCTGGCACTTGCAAACCCAACGCCCGAAATACAGCCGGCGGTCGCGCTGGAAGCCCGACCCGACGCCATTATTGCAACCGGCCGGTCCGACTATCCCAACCAGGTCAATAATGTCTTGTGCTTTCCGTTTATCTTTCGTGGCGCACTTGATGTTGGCGCAACGACGATCAACAGGCAGATGCAAATAGCTTGCGTCGATGCGATTGCCGCCATCACAACGCAAGAATCCACCGATGAAGTCGCGAGTGTCTACAAGGACGAAGACCTGCAGTTTGGACCCAAATACCTGATTCCGAAGCCGTTTGACGCGCGCCTTTACGTCGACGTGTCGTTTGCCGTCGCCAAAGCTGCCATGGATACCGGTGTGGCCCAGCGACCCATCGAAGACCTGGACCAGTACCGCAAGCAACTGCGTTCGTTCGGCAATCGCTCGCTGATGTTCATGCAGCCAGTTATCGAAGTCGCGCGTCGTGACCAGGAACGGCTGGTCTATGCCGAGGGCGAAAACCCTACCGTGCTGCGGACCGTTCAGGGAGTCGTTCGTGAGGGCATTGCACGGCCCATCGTTGTCGGTCGAAAGTTTGTCGTCGAGTCGCGGCTGCGAAAGCTCGGCATCGATTTACGCGCCGGGGACGACTTCGAGCTAGTCGATCCGCAGGACGATGCGCGCTATGAGTCCTACTGGAAGTTTTACCACTCCTGCGTGGCGCGCCGTGGAATATCGGTAGCGGCTGCGCAGACGGTTATGCGCACGAACAACACTGCTATTGCGGCCTGCATGCTGGCCATTGGTGATGCGGACGCGATGATCTGTGGTACCGAAGGCCGCTACGATCGACATTTGCAGCACATCATTGAAATTATCGGTACGGAAAACCCCGGTGAGCACATTTCGTCGCTTGCGGCACTGGTGCTGCCACGAGGACCGTTGTTTATTACGGACAGTCACATTTGCGTTAATCCAACTGTCGACCAGATTGTGAGCATGACAATTGCAAGCGCCCGGCGTGTCAGAGATTTTGGCATTCGCCCGAAAGTTGCGCTGCTGTCTCACTCGAACTTCGGGTCATCGCGTGCACCGTCAGCGAACAAGATGCGCAAGGCAAGAGAGATATTGCAGTCCCAGACCAGCGGCCTGGAAATTGACGGCGAAATGCATGCGGATGCAGCGCTCGATACCGCGGTCCGCAGCGCATTGAACCTGGACTCGACACTGCAGGGTGAGGCCAATCTGCTGGTAATGCCAAACCTGGATGCCGCGAATATTGCACTGGAACTGATTCGCTCGATTAACGACGTGTTGATGATCGGACCGATATTGTCGGGTACGGCGAAATCTGTTCATATCGTCACGCCGTCGTCGACGGTGAAAGGTGTATTCAATATGAGTGCGATTGCCGCGGCCGACGGCTGGCGTCGTCGCAACAATCAGGATGCCGTCAACTTTGCGGCGCGTTAATGGTTGGCTGTTCCCGATCGGCCTGGTAGATCTAAGCCAAAACCACGGGCGCCGTACGCATTAGTATGAAGGCGCCCATTGCAACCAGGAAATAGCCAAACCCGGTTTTCAGTTTTTGTTGCGGCGTGATCTTGGCCAGGTAGCCGCCGGTAAAGCTGCCCGCAATACCGAGCGCCGTCACCAGAAAGAGGGTTTGCCAGTCCAGTTCGAGGCCCTGTTGTTCGAGAACCGACAAATATTTATAGAATCCACTGAATGACTTTAGTGCGATTACGATAAGGCTGGTTGCTACCGCCTGGTGCATCGTCAGGCCGCCAAGCAATACGAGCGCAGGGACAATCAGGAAACCGCCGCCAACGCCGACCAGTCCCGTGATAACGCCGACGATCAGCCCATCAAACCCGATTTTCCAGCTTGCCCGCCGCGTTTTCCCGGCAAGCTCCAGGTCGAGCGGCCTGAGCATTAGCCACGCTGCAACAAGCATGACAATAGCGAACATCAGCAGCTGGGTGATCCCTGCAAGCTTCCCCGCCAGCACCGCACCTAACCAGGTACCTGCCATACCGGGTAAACCGAACATGACCACGGTATCCCAGCGTATCAGGCCCGCTCGAAGGAACTGCAGTGAGCCCGCAACTGCGATGCTCCCGACGATAAACAGGGAGCCTGCGATAGCGACTTTCTCGTCTTGTCCGACAAGATAAACCAGCACAGGAACAGTGAGCACTGAACCACCAGAGCCGAGTAATCCGAGGCTGATTCCAATGGCAATGGCGCCCGGAATTGCGAGCCAAGATGAAAACATGCGTGTATTACACCGTGTCGAGCGGAATCTTCAGGTAGCGAATGCCGTTGTTTTCTGCAGTGGGCAGCTGACCGGCACGGATATTCACCTGGATCGAGGGTAACAACAGTTTTGGCATGCCGAGATTGCTGTCTCGGGATTCTCGCATTTCGACAAACTCGCTTTCGCTGGTGTTTTTATTGATGTGAATGTTCGACTCGCGTTGCTCGAGTACAGTCGTCTCCCAGGCGAATTCATCGCGCCCCGGCGCCTTGTAGTCGTGGCACATAAACAAGCGTGTAGCGTCCGGCAATGACAGGATTTTTTGTATCGACGCGTACAGGGTTTGTGCACTGCCACCAGGAAAGTCCGTTCGCGCAGTGCCGTAGTCGGGCATGAACAGCGTGTCCCCGACGAATGCACTATCACCGATCACATACGTTACACAGGCCGGTGTATGCCCGGGGGTGGCAATAACCCGCGCGTCAATCGAGCCGACCTTGAAACTGTCCCCGTCATTGAATAAATGGCCAAACTGGCTGCCATCACTCGCGAGGTCTACAAGATTGAAAATGCCGCTGAATACATTCTGCACGTCCGACACCTGCGCACCAATTGCAGTAGTACCGCCAAGTTCCTGGTGCACAAAGGGCGCGGCGCTCAGATGATCGGCGTGAACATGTGTCTCCAGGATCCAGTCGACGTGCAGATTCAATGACCTGACATATTCAACAAGCGTCTCTGCCTGTTTCGTGGATGTGCGACCCGCGTGCGGATCGTAGTCGAGCACGGGGTCAATGATCGCCGCGCGCTTCGTTTTCGGATCACTCACAACGTAGGAAACGGTGTTGGTCGCCTCGTCGAAAAAACCGCGAACATCTGCACTATTCATAAGAAATCCTTCTACTTAATATTTGTATATTCTAATATTCTAATATATTATTGTCAATTATGGACATGAATGAATACGTAATGGCCGCAATCGGCGGTGCCGTACTGCAACGACTGATTGCTGCTTCATGAATCGCAAGGCCGACTTAAGAAAGATGCAGGCAGCGGCGGGACACGCCAGCGCATTGATGAAAACGCTTGGCCACCCGGGGCGCCTGATGATTCTGTGCAATCTCGCCGACGGTGAGCGCGCTGTAGGTGAGCTTGCGCAGGACCTCGATATGTCACAGTCCTCCCTCTCACAACACCTTGCACGGATGCGCAGTGAGGGCTTGGTCGACACGCGCCGGGAGTCGCAAACTGTTTTTTACCGCCTGCGTGAGGGCGAAACACGCCAGGTAATCGAGGCCCTGTACCGCACGTTTTGCCCCTGACGAAAATATCTTGCATGATCATCAATCGGTTTGACCGGGCAAGCATTTTCGCAATGAGCAAGCACCCGCAAAGCAAATTGGCGATCACGCGCAAGGACGATGGCAACCCGGAGGGCAAGGGTGCCAATGGCTTCCTGTTGGACTGGGCAAAGTGTGCGCCGCGCGGGCTGGTCGCTAAACCACGCCAGCAAATTCTCGCCGAGTTTTTTACTTCCATGCTGGTGTTGTCAGCGAAGTTTAAATTCCGCCCGGCCATCGGCGTTACCAATTACCTGTACTGGGTCGACGGCGCCTGGACGTTGAGCTTGATCTCACCGCAGGAATGGTCAAACGAGAAGTACGCCGCTTTTGCTGGCTCCTGCGTATTGCAAGCCGATATGACCTGGACGATTGAACCGTCGGAGCAACTGGCGAAAGACAGCCCGATGGCAGAGGCGCTCGGGCATTTCTACGATGCTTTCAGCAAGCAACTCGATAACGATCAGGTGATTGAAGATATCCTGCCGTTTTACGACGGCACGGTCGGCTACTACCAGCGCTTGTATGCCAGCGGACTGAGTCGCTCCATCCGCGCAACTGTCGAGCTCGGCGACCAGGCGTCCGAGAGCTGTCAACAGTGGCGCGCCCTTCTTCCCCGGCTCAAAAACATCCTGCCAAACCCTGTACCCTGAGTCGTGCGATGAATCCTGTCTTGCCGCTATTATCAGCTGCCCTGTTTGGCGCAGTACCGCCTGGACCGATCGAGGCTGATATCGCCTGGACTGCGCAGGGCGAATTCTGTGAACCGGAAACCGTACTGCCATTGCCAGACAATACGTTCCTGGTCTCGAATGTCTGCGGCTTTGCCGAACCAGGTACTGGCTTTCTTACGCTGCTCGACGCCAACGGGACGGCACTCGACTGGCGAGTCGTCGACAAACTCGATGCACCGCTCGGGATGGCACTGTCAGGGGATCGCTTGCACGTCATCGACAGGAACCGGGTGAAAATATTCCACTGGCCGGGATTCGAGTTGCTGGAAACGGTGCAACTTAAGACACGTGTTGCAAACGATATTGCTGTGGCGCCCGACGGCAGCATTTTTATTAGCGACTCAGCGCAGCACCGGGTATTTCAGCGCCATCTCAACGGCGAGTTCGCGGCCGTGTCGGACGGCTATCATTTTGCAAACGCAAATGGCGTCGCCCTGCGAGACAACAATCTCTATGTCGGCGGCGAACGTCTGTGGCGTGTCAGTCTTGAGTCAGGCACCGTTACTGCAATCGGGCCCCAGTGGCTGACCGATATCGACGGCATCGAATTCGAGCGAGATGGCACATTGCAGGTTACGCCCGTAGGCGGACCGATTGTGCGTTTGCAAGCAGATGCGCAAGCTGAAATCTACACGGGTGTGGGTATCAGCAGCGCGAATCATGGCTACTCCCCGGCCTTGCGACTGGCCCTGGTCCCGACGGGTTACGACAATACCGTGATTGCCGTGCGTGTGCCGTCCACTTGCAAGATCGAATTCATGATTCTCGGGACCGGACAGGACGGTGGCGCACCGCAAATAGACAATCAGCAGGATCCCGGCTGGGCCGAACCGCAATCGCGACTTCTCGCCGCGTCAGGCGCACTGCTCGATCACAGTGGCGGGCAACGCTTCCTGTTCGAGGCAACGCCCGATATTCGCGAACAATTGTATGCACTGAATGCCACTATCGGCGAAGCCCGCAACGATGATCCGCTCGGACTTGCTGGCGTGTTTCTGACACACGCGCATATCGGCCACTATGCAGGTTTGATGTTTGCCGGCCACGAGTCGGCGGGAGCGAAAAATCTGCGTGTATTTGCAATGCCGCGGATGCAGCAGTTTCTCGAATCCAACGGACCGTGGGACCAGCTCGTTCGTTACTCGAACATCGACATCGAGCCGCTGCGCAATGGTGAGCCAGTCGAAGTTACTGCATCGGTGTCTGTAACGCCGTTGCGCGTACCGCATCGCGATGAATACTCGGAAACGGTGGGCTTTGTCATCGAGGGCTCTTCGAAGAGTCTGCTGTTTCTTCCCGACATCGACGACTGGGACCGATGGGAATCCGAATTCGGCATTCGCATTGAAGACCTTATCGCCAGCGTCGATTTTGCCTATGTTGATGCAACCTTTTATGACAACAATGAGCTTCCGGGCCGTGACATGTCGAAAATCCCACACCCGCGGGTACTGGATTCAATGCGGCGTTTTTCCAGCCTCGCAGCAGAACATCAACGCAAGATTCGTTTTTTTCACATGAACCACACCAATCCGCTGCGTTTCGAGGACTCCGCTGCACGGCAGACGATGGCTGAAATGGGTTTCAGAACCGCGGTGCGGAATGAACGGGTCTGCCTTGACTGAACCCCGGCTGGCCGGGCTGGCTTATACTGACAACAAAGACAACATGAGAATCGCCGCGAATACGGCGGCGGAGAGGACGGGAATGTTTCGTAAACACGAGTTGATTCCGAGCCGGCACATGGGTCGCCCCGTCAATCTGTGGCGCTATGGTCACTATGGTCCACCACTGATTGCATTTCCAAGCGCGTCCGGCATGGCACACGAGTGGGAGAGCAATGACATGGTTGCCGCACTGGCGCCATGGCTCGAAGAGGGAAAACTCAAACTGTATACAGTTGAGAGTAACGTCTCAGCGGTCTGGACACGCAAAGAAGTCCCTGCGCAAGAGCGGATTAAGCAACACTTACCCTATGAACGCTGGGTCATTGATGAACTGGTGCCATTCATTCGCCACGATTGTCAGAACGACACCATACCGATAGCAGCCGCCGGTACCAGCCTGGGTGCACTGTACGCAGCAAACTTCGCACTGAAATTTCCAGCGGTATTCCGTTATGCCTTGTGCATGAGCGGCCGCTACGACGCCACCTGGCTGACAGACGGGTTCGTCAATGACGATGTCTACTTCAATAGTCCGATCAGTTATGTGCCCGGCATTCAGGGCGACTACCTCGAACAGGTCCGGAAGAATACCCACCTGGCGCTGGTATGCGGGCAGGGACGATGGGAAGACGGCAACATCGAAGATACGCAGCATCTTGCGCGACTACTGGAAGCCAAGGGTATAAGCCATCAGCTCGATCTCTGGGGGCACGACGTCTCACACCAATGGCCATGGTGGGCAATGCAGGCGAAGCATCATCTTGCCGGCTATGTGCACGCCGCGAACTGAAGCCGATCTCGTGCAATGCGCGGGATTAGTATCGCTGCTGCGACCGGACCGGGTGCCCGCGCTTTACAATCCAGGGCCCGCGGCATAGAGGCCGGCCCAGTAGTAGTGCTTCATATGTTTTAGCAGTTCGATGAAGCGCGGATTTCCATGCAATTCGGGGTGCTTCGAAATCGCAGCAACATACGGTGCATCCGGATCGCGCTGCGAAACAGCGATTTCATACCAGTCGATCGCTTTTTCGAAATTGCCGGCCTGTTCAAACATGTAGCCAATAAAAATCGGCGCCAGGTGTTGTTCGTTGACGGCGCCCTCCAGTTCCCGCGCGGCTTGCAGCATGGCTGTCGCATAGTCGGCTGATTGGTAGGCCTGCTCAATAAGTTCGGCAGTCTCGGTATCGCCTTGCGTGTGCCTGTAAAAGGCTGCAACGGATTTGATGGCATCATCGTAGCGGCCGAGTTCCGAGTAGGACTGCCACAGGACATTGAAGCCAAAGGCAAATCCCGGCGTCGTCTGCATCACTTCTTCGAGCACCTCGACCGAGTGTTGAAACTCACCGATCAGCATGAGCTGTGCGCCATAGAGACCGCGAACGAAAGGATTGAAGGGATCAAGCTCGAGCGCCAGTTGCATCTGCCGCGTGCTTTCGCGCGTACGCCCCATCAATGCCAGGTAGTGCGAATAAAACATCCGTGCTTCGGCGTAACTCGGATTCAGCTCAATGGCACGTTCGAAGCCCTTCGCCGCCTCGTCCCAGTCAAAGCGCTGCCAGGTCATGTGTGCGGCGTAACCAAGATGCCCTTGCGGCAAGTCCGGGTCCAGTTGCAACGCCATCAGGATTGGCGGCAAACATTCCTGCTGTGCCCGTTCGGGCGTAATGAGGCCAGCCTGCGCGCGGAATCCGCATAACTTCGACATGCCATACCACGCCAGCGGATAATCCGGGTCGAGCGCGGCCGCCTGCTCATAATATTTCGCGGCCATTGCCATGTCCTGCGGCGTGAAGCGTTCGACATGAAACTGACCCTTCAGGTAGGCCTCGTAGGCGGCGGGTACGACTTGTCTTGCGCTGGTCTGAGTCGCCGTCACACCATCGACAGCGGTCTCCTGCACCTGCTCTGCAATGGCTCGTGCTATATCACCTTGCATCTGCAGGACGTCGGTCATTTCACTCTCAAATACTCGTGACCAAACCTGACGATCCAGTGCGGCGTCAATCAATCGAACCGCTATGCGAACTCTGCTTGCATCCCGGCTGACGGAACCCTCGATCAACTTCGCGACGCCCAACTCACTGGCGATGTCCGGCAATGATTGCCGCCCCCCGGCGAAACGCATCGTTGAAGTCTTCGAGGTTACTTTCAGTGCGCGTATCCTCGACAGCCCGGTAATCAGCGCATCCTGCATGCCGGACACAAAGTATTGCTGCCCGGCATCGTTCGAGATGCTCTCAAGTGGCAGCACGGCGATGGAGTTGGGATCGATGCCGGAACTAGCTCGCACTGCTGCCGCACCGGCTACCTCACGTATGTCCGCACTGAACTGCCAGGTCACTGTCAAACCAACTGCAGCAAGCGCCAACAATACAAGCCAGTCTGACGACCGTAAGGGCAGATCGGCATGATCGCTGATGGCCGCCGGTCCCGTGCGACGCAAGCCTGTCGGCGACACCTCATAAAACCAGGCAAAGATCAGCGCGATCGGGAACAATGAAATAACGATGAGCCACACGTATCGAATCGCGGACTCCGGCACATCGATGGCCGGAAAGACCAGGCTTGCAACCTGCACCAGTACCCATGCCGCAACGACATAAATACCCGCCGCCCGAAATACCTTGCGGCGCCTGAGTTCAGTGACAAGCGACCTAAGTTGCCCCATCACGCAAGTCTAGTTCATTTGCCGCGGATTGACGGCGAATACGGCCGAATACGCAATCGTGCAGCGGCTATTCTTGACATCAATCTCCAGCCATAGCCCAATATACCGGTGACTCCGCAAAGCCAGGCATTCAGTCAGTTCCTGAAACAATCAGGATCGCTGGCTGTGCTGAGTGGCGCCGGGATCAGCACCGGATCGGGAATCCCCGATTACCGCGATCGTGACGGAAAGTCGAAGATAAAGACCCCGATCCAGTACCAGGAGTTTATGGGTAGTGCCAGTTTCCGGCAGCGCTACTGGGCACGAAGTTTTGTTGGCTGGCAGCGCTTCTCGAAGGCCGCTCCCAATGCAGCGCATCGCGCGCTGGCGAAGCTCGAGTCCGACGGAAAAATCGACACCCTGATTACACAGAATGTTGACGGCCTGCATCGCAAGGCCGGCAGTCGTCGAGTCATCGATCTACACGGTAACCTTGGCCAGGTTACCTGTCAGCAATGCGGCCGCAGGGAATCACGCATCGCCTATCAACAGCAGTTGCAGGATGCGAATCCCGACTGGCATGCGCGTGTCTTTCGCTTTAACCCAGATGGCGATGCCGACGTTGCCGAATCGAGTCTGGAGTCATTCGTTGTACCAGCATGTGATTATTGCGGTGGAATCATCAAACCCGATGTTGTCATGTTCGGAGAGAATGTCCCTCGAGAGCGAGTCACAGCAGCCACCGCTGCAGTAGATCGAAGTGACGCCCTGTTGATTATCGGCTCATCCTTGATGGTGTATTCCGGATTTCGGTTTGCACGACTCGCCGCGGAATTGCGCAAGCCCATTGTGCTTGTGAACCAGGGGCGCACGCGCGCAGACGACCTCGCAGAACTGAAACTCGACGACGACTGCGTACGCGTATTGTCGGGTATCGCTGCCTGACAACCCTGGCCACGCGGGCGTTACTGACCCGCCTTCAGAATATGGATGTCCCCGTTTAGCGATTTCAGTCGTACCACCGGGCCGCCGCCATTGACGTTAACGACGACAACATTGTCGATACGCACAATGGTGCCGTTCCTGCTGTTCTCACGAGTCACATTGCCACTGTTGGGTACTACCTCCACTTCAAAGTCCGAGTACATCTCACCGCGCGCGGTATCGAGGTGAATTTCAGCGCCCAGGCTGGTCGGCAACCGTACGTACAAGTCACCGTTAATGGTCTCGAATGCCGACGCATTATCTTCATCAAGCCTCACGAAGCTCACGTCAATGGTGTTGTTGACACTTTCCGCGATGACAGAACCTGTGATGCCTGTTGCGGTTATTGGACCGTTGACATTGTTCAGCTCCAGATTGCCGGTGATATTGCTGACAATGAGCTCGCCATCATTGACCGTATGCAGCGACAAGTTGGCCCTGTTTGGAATGCGGGCAACGACTGTTGCGCGATCTGCACGCCAGTCCGTGTCGACCGTTATTTCGTTGTCATCCTCTTCCACTTCGAAGGAAAAACTCGCCGCCTTTATTTGCTGCGTGCCGGACGGCGTGATGATCTTGCGTTCCCCGGCGTCAACCGCGACGTCGATTTGTGCATCGCTTCGATCTTCACCAACGACCTCGATTCGCGCGGAAAGAATGTCGATGTCCAGCGTGACGGGCTCCCCGGGGCGCGACAACAATATATCGACGACCTGCGTTCCCTGCGACCAGGCCGAAACACTCGTTAGCAGCAACACGGTAAGCACCAGGCTGCGGATAATTAATTTGTTCATGAAAGACTCCATTTAATTCACTCGCTTGACGCGAACATCGCCGTTCATCGACGAAATTGAAAAAACCGGGCCACCGGCCCCGATGCGCAAACCGGCTTGCTGCTGTACGCGGTACAGCGTGCGCCCTTCGTCGGTTACCTGCTCCACTGTTGCCGGCGGCATGAAACTCTCCAGCCCGAACTCCGAATCAACCTTGCCGTTGAACAGGTCCAGCAACAGGTCGACGCTGCTATTGTCGGGAATCGCCATCGTAATGTTCCCGTTAATTGTTTCGATGTCACAGCTCGCGACGGGTGCCGACTTGAAGCCCAGGCGAATCGGACCATTGACGCTGTGCACCTTTTCGCAGCCTGCAATATCGCTGACGCTAACCGGCCCGTTGACATTGCTTGCGCTCACAGGCCCGCTTACGCCGCTGACATCGACCTTGCCGTCCATAACGGTACTGACGTCCACGATGCTTCCCGGCGGCACTTCGATGACAAACTGATAGTCAACGCGGCACTTGATGCATTTATTGTGAAAGTTCCAGCCATTCTTCCGATTACCAACCTCAATCGAAACGCCTGCCGCATCGGCGTCGATCAGCAGCGGGAGCACGGTCCTCGAGCGGGCAAATAACTCTGGAGTCGCTGCGCTGCGGAACTCATCGATCGACACGCGAATCTCGCCTCCCGGCCCGGGCCGCACCTGCACGCTTCCCCAAACATTGTTCACGTACAGGAGCGGCGCAGCCCCACCAACGGCGTAAGTCTCTGTCCAGGCGCGATGTTCGGATACAGGCTCCGCGGCGCCTGTTGCCGCCACTGCGATCAGCAACACTATTGTCATCGTTCGAATAATCATGCGGTTTCCCCTTCGAGTGTTGTGATGACGTAGCGCTCCAGGTCGGGATGCAATTTCCCGCCCTTCGCCAACGCCAGCACTTCATCCAGTTGTGTTTTGTTGCCGTAGCGAAGCACCAGGTCGATCAGCGCCAACTGCACGATCGGCGACTGGGCCTGCTGCAACAGTGGCATCAGTTGCTCTCCCACGGTCGGTGCATTGATATTTGGGCCCAGCGCATCGATCGCGGCGGAGCGAACGGAGCCGACGCGGTCCTGTGTTGCGCGTTCCAACAGTGCATGCGCAACTTCCGCATCGTCGCCCGCGACGCTCGCGGCATCGATTACTCCGCGCAGTCGCTTGCTGGGCGCTTCGTTTTCGAGTCGATCAAGAATCAGGTTACGATTCAGCAGTGCAATGTTTTCCTCCAGCACTGCCAGTCGCTCATCACCTGTGCCGGACCCGCTCGCAACGATTGCGCCGGTGCCCAATCCGACGATCAGGCAAGCCGTCGCTGTCAGCCAGCCGGCGTTACCGCGGAAACCCAGTAACTCCTGTAGCCGATCCAGAACGGATGGGCGACTCGCCGCTTCGAGATTGCGATAAAACTCGCGCCGCAATTCTGCTGATGGCTCCCCGGCCTCATGCTCGCCCAATGCACTCCACAGGGCACGCTCATGCGGATCGTCCATCTCAAGCGGTAATTCCGGCACTTTCTTGTCAGCCATCGATCGGTACTCCATGAATACTTTGAAATGTTGTGCTCAACAGACTCATTGCACGATGCATACGCACACGCGCGGTTCCCGCATTGCAGTCCAGCGCCTGCCCCAGCTCTTCAAAACTGTCGAATTCGAAACGACCGAGAAAGATCACTTCCTGCATCGCAGCCGGTAAGGTCGCAATTGCCTGCATGACCAGGTCGACTTTCTCCCGGCCGGCCGCGGACTGCTCGGCGGAACGCTCATCCGACAGTTGTGCCAGCGTTTCGTCGTCAAGCGCTTCGTCACCTCGACGCTTGTTCTTGCGTATGTGTTCGAGCGCGGCGTTCCTGGCAATGCAGAACATCCACCCCCTGAAACTCCCTTCGCCGCGAAAGCTGCTGGCCTTCTTCAACATTTTGAGAAACACCTCCTGAACCAGGTCCTCACTCAGGGCCTTGTGCCTGAGCATGCGCAGGAAAAAGTGATAAACATCGCGATGATGTCGCTCAAACAGGGTCGCAAGGCAGGATGGATCACCATCCGCCACCCAGCGAATCAGTTGCTCGTCTGAAACTGCCTTCACCTGTTTTTTCCTGTCATACCGTAAACGACGCCCCGGAGGCGGAAACGTTACACGAAATTGACCTACGGCCGCTGCACCCCGCCAATAGCGCTGCAGAATACCGGCGCCATGGATTGCTATACTCGCCGCGTGAGCCAGACCTGCCAATCCGCTGAAGAAACCGCAAACGCGATCGTCGAACGTATTGGCCGCGAAATCGTGCTCGGGCTGCCGATTGGCATCGGCAAAGCGACACACGTGGCGGACGCCCTGTTCGACAGGGCCGCAAGTGACTCGACACTGTCGCTGACTATCTTTACCGGGTTGACGCTCGAGCCACCGCACGGCGGCAGCGATCTGGAACGGCGTTTGCTCGAGCCACTTGTCAAACGCCTGTACCCGAACTGGCCCGTCCCGCGCTATGCCGAAGCACTGCGCGCCGGTTCATTGCCGGCCAATATTCGTGTGCAGGAATTTTACTTGCGGCCGGGTGCCTACCTCGGTAATCGCTATGTGCAGCAGCAGTACGCGAATATCAACTACAGTGAAGTTGCAGGCGAGCTGACGCGACTCGGGGTCAATGTTGTCGCCCAACTCGTTGCGGAATCACCGCAATACCCGGGACGCCTGAGTCTTGGCTCCAACCCCGAGGTCACGCTCGACCTGATGCCATATTTTGATGAACGCCGTAAAGCCGGTCTGCCGGCGCTACTGGTCGGTCAGGTCAATCGCCACATGCCCTTCATGTTCGGCGATGCGGACATCGACGCATCGAAATTCGACATCGTTCTCGACAGCAAAAGCTGTGAATACCCGCTCTTCACGCTGCCGAATCGACGCGTATCGGACGGCGATTACGCGACCGCGATGCACGTCGCGAGCCTGGTGCGCGACGGTGGCACGCTGCAAGTCGGCATCGGCTCGCTTAGCGACGCGGTGGCGCATTGCCTGAAGCTGCGGCACTCGTCGCCGGACCTGTTCGGCGAAGTACTGCAGCGACTGCCGGGCGGCACATCGACAAAGCGACGCCAGCATCTGCCTGCAGAGTTGGCGCCGTTTCAGCAAGGTCTGTACGCCTCAACGGAATTGTTGAGCGATGCATTGTTCTTCCTGTTCAGGGAAGGCCTGGTAAAACGTCCGGCCGATGATGCAACGGACATCGTCATGGATGTCGGCTTCTTTATCGGCTCGACCGCGCTGTATGACGGGCTGCGATCGCTGCCTGAAGCGCAGCGCCGTCTCATCAATATGACCCGCATCTCAAGGGTAAATACCTTGTTCGGCGAGGAGTCACAGAAGCGCGCACAACGCCACGATGCGCGCTTTATCAATGAAACGATGATGGTGACCTTGCTCGGCGCTGCCGTGTCCGACGCGCTGGAGGATGGCCGCGTCGTCAGCGGCGTCGGCGGGCAATTCGATTTCGTTTCCATGGCGCAGTCACTGGACTGCGCCATGTCGATACTCATGTGCCGCGCATGCCGCGAACACGGTGGCCAGGTGACATCGAATATTCGCTGGAACTACGGGCATAACACGGTACCAAGGCATCATCGGGATGTGTTTGTCACCGAGTACGGCATCGCCGCCACGCGCGGCTGCAGTGACCGGGACACGATTGACCGTTTACTGCACATCGCCGATGCGAGATTTCACGCGGGACTGATGGACACCGCGAAACAGTCGGGGAAAGTCGAAAGCGATTATTCTTTGGCGAAAACAGCTGACGACAATCGGCCCGCTGCCATACAGTCTGTTTTCAATAAATACCGCAGCCATTTCCCGCCCTACCCGCTCGGCACAGAACTAACGAGCGATGAGCAGGTACTGGCCGAAGCGCTGGGCTGGTTGCAGTCCAACACCGCGTCCACGAGCGGCAAGGCCGCGACCATGGCGCGCGCGCTTGCATTGACGGATATGCCGCAGGACGACAGTGCACTCGCTCGCATGGGTCTCGACAAACCCTCGGGCCTGAAGTCCCGGCTCATGAAGAAAATGTTGTCGTATGCCCTGCGGCAGACGCACCCGTCGAACTAGAGCTCGCGTAACGCCTGTGCAACTGGTAAGCGAGCCGCGCGTATCGCCGGGAACAGCCCCCCGAAGGCACCGATAATCAACGCCGCCTTAAGGCCATCGACGAGCAGGTCGGGTGTGACAGCGAAATCGAAGACGACCTGGCTGAAACTCGCGCCGTTCAGTGTCGATACCTGGAATCCATTGAAGGCCAGGTAGGCAATTGCGCCGCCCAACACTCCACCGACCAGCGCGAGGATCGTTGACTCGATCATCGTCGAGACCAGGATCGACAGCGGCCCGAAACCCAAAGCACGGAGTGTCGCTATTTCCTTGCCACGCACCGAAACTGACGAATACATTGAGTTCAACGCTCCGAATACCGCACCGATCGCCATCAGTATGGTCAGCGGATAACCAATGATCTTGATGAACTGACTAAGCGGTGCGGCCTGGCCTGAGTAGTATTCTTTTTCCGACATGACGTCCGGGTTGATCCTGGGATCGGCCTCGAGCGCCGCTTCGAGTTCATCCAGCGCTGCCTCACTTTGCAGTTTCACCCGCACCGACTGAAAACTGTTGCCGCGTCGATACGCACTCTGCAACACGCGTACATCCGTCCACAACTCCGACTCCGACACGCTGCCATTCGCCTCAAATGCGCCAACAATATTCCAGTCTGTTTGCCCGAAACGAATGCTTGTGCCGGTATCCAGACCCGCAAATTCCTGCTGCGCGGAACGGCCAACGATAATCTCGTTCTTGCCCGGTTCAAACATACGACCGGAAATCAGCGCTACGTTTTTGCGCACATCGAAGGCACCAGGCTGCACGCCTCGAAACGGTACATTTGCGTCGGAGTCATTGAACTTTTTCTTTACGTCGACGACGACATAAAGTTCAGCCGACATGATTGCGGCGTCACCGTCTTTCAGCACGCCCGGTGATTCGGCGATGATCAGCGTTTGTTCATTTGATAGACCGCTGTTCAGCTCGGATGTCGAGCCGCTGCGCATGATGATCGCCGTATCGTCAGATCCGGCAGAAATCATGGTTCGCTCAAAGCCTTTCGCCATCGATAACACGGCGGCGAAGACCAGTACTACAGCCGCGACACCGACGACCGCCACAACAGACGATCCGACACGCTGCGGTAAATTGCGGAGGTTGAGCCAGGTTACGGCAGCAATTTGTCTCGGACCCGTCATCGCTGTCTCCTATGCTCGGGCCAGCGCGTCAATGATCGACAGGCGCATGGCTTTGAGGGCCGGAAAAATCCCGGCAAGAATTCCGGCCGCAAACATGATTCCAACCGCTCCGGCAACGGCGGTCGACGACAGGAAAATGCCGGGCAGGAAGGCCGCCATTTGTTGCGCTAAGCCCTGCACGATGATCCAGCCCAGTCCCAGGCCGAGCAGTCCACCGATCATCATGATCAGGATGGATTCCGAGAGCACTATCCCGAGGACCGTGAGATCGGTAAATCCAAGTGTTTTCAGAACAGCAAGTTCCGAGATGCGCTCGCGTACGGACTGGGACATGGTATTGCCCGACACCAGTAGCAACGTGAAGAAAACCGCGCCGAGGATCATGGCGACAATCAGCGCAATATTGCCAAACTGCTTCATAAACGATTGTGCAAAAGCGGCCTCGGTACTGGTTTCGGTCTCGTTGGGCGAATTCGCGAACTGCTGGTCGATCGCGTTGGCGACCTGAATAGGATCGGCGCCGTCAGCGACGCGCAATATGTACCAGCCGACAGTGCCTTTGGCGAACGCTCGCGCTTCTTCGAAGTAGTCGTACTGAAACAACATCAGTGCGGTACTGCCGCGTGGGTCATCGGTTGAGAAAATACCCTCAAGATCAAATTCCCACGTACGCCCGCCGTCCGCCTTGGTCCAGATGGTCGCCTGGATCGGGATGCGGTCGCCGACCTCCCAGCCGTACTGTGTCGCCAGCTCCTGGCCGACAACGGCACCCGTTCGATTGCGCTTGAATGCCTCGAGTTGTTCCTCGGGCATGTTGAATTCCGGGTACATCTCGAAATAGCTTTCCGGATCCACCGGGAACTGTCCGAACTGGTTGCGTGGCTCCTGGTAGAAACCACCAAACCAGCTCGCGTGCGTAACCGCGCGCACACCGGGAGTCGATGCGATGCGATTTTGATAGCTCATCGGAATCGGGTTGATCAACGAGATTTTGTCGATAACAACCAGGCGTTCGGCGTCGGCCACATCGACCCCGCCGCGAAACGCAAAGCCGATCGCCGACAAGAGTGCAAATAGCAGAAACGCCACAAACACGGAAAGGATCGTGAGCGATGTGCGAATCTTCTTGCGCCACGCATTTTTCCAGATGAGGCGGAAGTACTTCATGCCGCGGTCCTGGCCTCGAGCGTGCCCTTGTCACAATGCAGCGTACGCTTCGCGTATTCGGCAGCCTGGGCATCGTGCGTCACCATGACAATAGTTTTGCCATGCTCGCGATTCAGCACTTGCAGCAACTTAAGAATTTCGTCCGCCGTGTCACGATCCAGGTCGCCGGTCGGTTCGTCGCAGAGTAGTAATGGCGGATCTGAAACAATCGCTCGCGCTATCGCTACGCGCTGCTCCTGTCCCCCGGACAGCTCGCGCGGATAATGTTTGGCGCGTTCCGCCAGACCCACGATATCGAGTGCGATCGATGCGCGTTCGGAGCGCTCCTTGCTGCTGAAGTTGGTTAGCAACAGCGGTAACTCGACATTCCTGTGTGCGTTCAATACCGGCAACAGGTTGTAAAACTGAAAAATAAATCCGACGTGACTGGAGCGCCAGTTCGACAACTGGCTGTTGGACATGGACGACAACTCCGCATCCCCAACGGTGACCGTACCGGCCGTCGGTTTATCAAGCCCGCCCAGCAAGTTCAGCAAGGTCGTCTTGCCGGAACCCGAGGGCCCCATTATTGCGAGAAAATCGCCGTCGGGGATCTCAAGGTCGAGTTCGTGCAGCACCTCGACCTTTTCCTTGCCCTTCTGGTAGATGCGGCTTACGCCTTCGAGCCTGGCGAGCGTATCGGACATCGCTTGATCCTTGTCTTTATTCTAGTTTGTCTTTATTGATTTTCCGGCGAGCAACGGAGCTTCCGAAGATCGTACAATTGTATCGCCCAGGCTCAATCCGTTTACAACCAAAACCTGTGCGCGGTCGCGCTGCCCGCCGATTGTAACAAAGCGTTTTTCCACAATACCGTTCTTGACCAGCCAGACAAAATCGCCGTTTTCATCCGCACGCAGCGCCTCACCCGCAATCATGACCCCCTGGACTTCGTCGACCGGGGCGACCGGTGTATCACCACCCATAAAAGCCACCTTCACTCCCATGTCGCGCAGAATACGCTCATCGCGCTCCAGGAAACCGATGCGGACCCGCACCGTCGCCTTCTGGCGATCGGCTGTTGGCACGATAGCGATCACCTCGGCAGGAATACGCCAGTCGGAATAGGCATCGAGTGTTGCCGTCACCGCCTGGCCCGCCTTCACTCTCTGTATGTAAGCCTCATTAACATCGACTTCAATTTCGAGTGAGTCGGTATCGACAATCGTACAGATTCCGGTACGGGTAAATCCGCCGCCAGCCGAAATGGGCGAAATCATTTCTCCCGGCTGCGCATTCTTGGACACAACCATGCCGGCAAACGGCGCCTTGATCGTCATGTTTGACAGTGAATCTTCGGCGATTGCCACGCTACGTAATGCGACGTTTACATTTTCTTTACCCGTGTCGAGACTGGCCGCCAACTGGTCGAAATTCGCCTCTGCCGCGTCCAGGCTTGCCTGGCTTGCGAGGTTGCGCTGCGCAAGGTCGCGAAGCCTGTTGCGTTCCAGCCGGGCATTGCGCAGCTGCGCTTCAATTTCCTGCAGCGAAGCGCGAGCCGACTCCGCCTGCGCTTTTGCAAGCGATAGCTGCGCCTGTTGCGTCGTATCGTCGAGTATTGCCACCACCTGGTCCTTCTCGACGCGCATACCCTCCTCAACAAGAACCTCGACGACCTTTCCAGTAACCTTCGATGACACCGTCGCCTGCCGTCGTGCGACGACGTAGCCCGATGCATCCAGGACACTGTTTGCTGCGGCAGCACTGGGCGGCTTGCGTGCGAGATCGGTTTCGACCAGTACGGCCGCCGATCCGAAGCCCACAAACAGCCACCATAAAAAGACCGCCGCCAGAACCAGGATGGTCAGGCCGGGCAGCAGCAAGCGGCGCTCTTTCGTTGCGGGCGCGCTGCGATCAATCTTTAGCTGACTGATTCTCTCTGAAGGGTCTGCCATTTATTTTTATGACCTGGCATTCAATTGTGGGCGAACTATACCATTCAGCTGTCGCCGATACGTGCTTCGCAGCGTCCAGGCTATTCCGGTATGGCTTTGCTGTAGAATATTCAATCGATCAGTTATTGACGTGACAGGCAGATGAGCAGAACAGGCAAGGCCCCATCCGAATCCGCCGTAGAGCAGAATGTCTACAAAGTCTTTCCGAATGACCTTAATTCCAAATACACGGTGTTCGGCGGCCTGGTCATGGGCCTGTGCGATCGCACGGCACTGATTGTCGCCGAACGGCACAGCGGCGCGCCGTGTGTGACAGCCGCCGTCGACAGCCTGAACTTTGTTGCGCCCGCACGCGCTGGCGACACTCTAATTATTAAATCGGCAGCGAACCGTACCTGGCGCAGCTCAATGGAAATCGGCGTGCATGTCGCAGCCGAGAACAGCCATACCGGCGATTCGCGTCATGTTGTGTCAGCTTATTTTACCTTTGTCGCATTGAGTGACGATGGCACGCCGCAGCCCGTTCCAGCCGTTACCCCTAAGACCAAAGCTGACAAGCGGCGCTTCAGGGAGGCGGGTCGTCGGCGCCAACAACGGCTAAAGGATCGAAAACACAAGGACAAGAAATAATGGCCGCAGTGGAATCTCAAATGCTTGCGCTGGGCACGGCTGCCCCGGAATTTACCCTGCCAGACCCGGACGGATCGTTACACTCGCTACGCACAGATGCTGCGGCAACGCTGGTCATGTTTATCAGTAATCACTGCCCGTTCGTAAAACACATTCGCACCGAGCTTGCTCAAATTGGCAGGGACTACAAACCCGGGAACGTCGCAATCTACGCAATTAACAGCAATGACGTCATCACGCACCCGGCTGACCATCCCGACCGCATGAAGGAAGAGGCCGCCACCTGGGGATACGAGTTTCCTTACCTGTTTGATGAGAGCCAGGACATCGCCAAAGCCTACCGTGCCGCCTGCACACCGGATTTTTTCGTGTTCGATAGCGACCTCAAACTCGTCTATCGAGGCCAGCTCGATGACAGCCGTCCAACGAACGATGCGCCGATTGACGGCCGTGACCTGCGCGCTGCGCTGGAAGCCGTTCTCGCATCGGAACCACCTGTTGCCAGGCAAAAACCGAGTATTGGCTGCAGTATCAAATGGCGAGCTGGCAACGAGCCGGACTATTTTTGAGCCTTTGCCGCAAATCATCGCGGGACCTCGTGGCATAATCGTCGGCCAACACAGAAATTCCGATTTGGAGTCCGCTGTCATGACTGAACCGCGATACCCCAACGAGAGTCCCGAATATCGGCAAGCCAGAGACGCATTACTGGAAGAAGAAAAAGCGCTTGTCGAAAGAGTGAAATCACTGGCAGAGAAGCGCCGCCAGCTGCCGCGCGGCGGACGCCTGAAAGAAGACTATGAATTTCAGTGGGCAACCGACAGCAAACTGGGCCAGGTGGTACGCCTGTCCGAGTTGTTCGGAGACAAGTCAACTTTAATTCTGTACAACTTTATGTACGGACCGGGCTGGGATAAACCCTGCTTGTCCTGTACGTCGTTGATGGACGGATTCGACCGCACCGCCTACCAGGTGACGCATGACGCGGCGTTTTGTGGCATCGCGAAGGCTCCCGCCGACAAAATCAACGCGTGGGCAATGACCCGGCAATGGACCCAAATAGACCTGGTGTCGGGATTTGGCACAACCTACCAGGCCGATTACAAATGCCAGGGCGAAAATGACGACATGCAATGGCCGATCCTGCATGTGTTCACGAAACACGACGACGGCATCTATCATTTTTGGGGCACCGAACTACAAGGCAATTCCGTCGATACCGTATGGCCTTATTGGAACATGATGGACTTTACGCCCGAAGGCCGGCCCGACCGAATGACGCCACCACAAAATTTCCGCTCCGAGTTTCTTGAAAAGCACTTTCTGAACGAATAGCGAATAGATCAACAGCGAGCTGACAATGCGTTTAACACGACCGATAACCTTCCTGTCGACCAGCACGATTCTGCTGTGTATTACATCGGCCACCGTCTTCGCCGACGCGCCCAGCGACAAATTCGACCTGAGCTTCTGGAAGCTGCAGCTGCCAACTGACGACAACAATGATGGCAAGATCGATGAAGTCGACGTGCAATACTTAAGCGGCTATTCACACCCGGATTTCTTCTACCTCGACGAGAATGGCTTCCTCATCATGAACGCGCCAAACAAGGCGCCGACGAGTGCCAATTCGACCAACACACGCAGCGAGTTGCGGCAAATGCTGCGCGGCAAGAACACCAGGATTCGTACGCACGACCCGAAAAATAATTTCGCTCTGAAAGCGCATAAACGTGCAAGGAAACATGCCGATATCGGCGGCCAGTTGGAAGCGACGCTTGCCGTATTGCACGTATCAAAGAACGCAAAATACGCGGGCAAGAAACCGACCCACTCGGTTGTTGTTGGGCAAATTCATGCCGACAAGAACGACGGCGTCGTCGAGCAGGGAAAAGGCTTTGGCTACGGCAATGAGCCGATCAAGATTTACTACAAGAAGTTTCCCGAGCATGAAACCGGATCCGTGTTCTGGACCTACGAAAGAAACCTTCCGAGAGACGATCCGGACCGGACAGACATTGCGTATCCGGTGTGGGGCAACACCTGGGATAATCCGGAGGACCCCGGCGAGAACGGCATCGCACTGGGTGAATTGTTCAACTACAACATCAATGTGCACGGTAACGTCATGTACCTGACATTCCGGACGAGAGATCCGGAGCGAACGGTCAAGTACCAGGTCGACCTGTCGAACAATGTCGACCCCTACGGTAACGTCGATGAAAAAGATCATCCGCAGGGCTACGCAGGCGACGCGATGTATTTCAAAGCTGGCGCCTATAACCAGTGCAGCACCCGGGACGACCCGTCCTTTTGGTACCCCGCCTGCCATGGCACCGGCGACTGGGCGACAGACCAGGCCAATGGTGACTACGTGTCTGTCGCGTTCGGTCGAATTCTATTGAGCCGCTCAGTCGACCCGACCAAATAGCGTACACCGCCTTTAACCAGCGCAAGCGGTTGCCGGGATCGATCCGTTTCCGAAGGGCTAGCGCCAGGCCAGTGAAGATGGAAACCGACACGCACCAGTCGGTTCTGTTTCCTTATTGTCACGAGAATCGTCTGGAAAATGGCGACGACTGTGCCATCAATGGTATTGTGAGCGCACAATAATTCGAAGTACTTGTGCAAAGTATCAAAAGGGCGATCGCAAAACCTGAGAACCACAACGCACTGCGAAAAAAACGAAAAGATTATGTAAAAACGCGGCGCAACTCATCCCGGGGTGTGAAGTATCTCATCGATTTTGGCGAGCGATCGGTACGTTGGTCAACGATCAAACAGGGGATACCCATGCAAAGCGAATTCTCGCGACACCTCGCAGTAAGAAGCAGACATTTTTTTTCTCGAATCCTGGTGCAACTCACTGCACTGCTATTCGTCGGCGGCTACGCGCAGGCGGCAGAAACCTTGCGCGCCGTGCCGTTCACGCCGGATCATGCCGCGATCAAGGCAAACAAGATTCAGCCAGGCGGAACGTTGTTTTACCCGACCGCTCCTATTACGCCGGACCCGATGATCAGCACGCTTCCACCGGGCGCCGACTATCGAGCGGAGTATTGGAAAAGCATGCGCAAGATGAAGTCACAGGCGCAACCGGGTCAGCAGGTGCCATCGGCACGTTCAGCACCGCGGGCCGCCGCCCGCTCCAGCGCACCCACAGTGGCCGTTGCGGCTGGGCCGATCCTCTACCAGGAAAAAGAAGTCGAACAGGGCGAGAACGATAATTCCCTGTACTTCGAACAAATCCAGGGCTTTGGAACCGGCGCAGGTCAGAATCATCAGCTCATTATTTCAGGCTCCCTGGGCGAACTGCCGAATCGGCCACTGGTGCAGGTTGAGGACGATGGCGCAATCCCACTCGCCCTGCCTTCCGGTGTTGTCGGCGGCCCTGACGGCGTAACTTTTTCCGGCGTTATTGGCGACGGCCCGATGCCGGGCGTGGTCTCTGACTATGATTTTGTCGAGGTATTCCTGCCTGCCGGCACGACCTTCGATGTCGCCGTCAGGACTCCGGAGCCATTCGGTGATCTCGACCCGTTCGTCACCTTCTATCTCGACGATGGCACGATCATATTTCAGCAGGATGATGGCGGCGACGGCTATGACACCTTTGTTTCACTGACGGTCGGTGCAGCTGACCTGCACTTCTATATGGCCATCGGTGGCTACGGCGCATTCGAGCCAGCGGACCCGTTTGACTCCACCGGCGGATCGGTGACTGGCCTGATCGGTTCGGAAGGCACCTATGACTTCCAGATGCGCGTATTCCCGCCCGACGGTGGTGATCTCGACATTTACACATTCCACCTGAAAAAAGGCGATGTGGTCGGCGCCGCAGCGCGAAATGAGGGCACCCCGACAGTGGGCTTTATCACCCGGGAAGGCGAGCTTGAAAAAGGCGTATCAGGGTTCGGTAGTTTCGCGGTAGTGGAAAGCCCGTTACCGGTCGATGGCAGCACCGTAATCGACTATATCGTTGAACAGACCGGACAATACTCGGTCGCTATCAGCAACTCGGTCGGCGAGTACGAGCTGGAGCTCGGCGTCTATCGTCCTGCTTTCGAGCGTGACGCCAACCGTATCCAGCTGGTCTACCTGGATTACAACGGCGGCCCCGTCAGCAAGGAGCCGTGGTTTGGCTTCCCGTTGATTACGAATCACACGCCGTTCAGTGGTTTTCTGCCTGCATGGGACCTTCCGACCAGTGCCCGGGATGTGCGTCGAATCACGAGGCGGATCACCGATGAAACCCGCGACAATCTGCAACGAGAGCTGGCGCGGTCCGAGGAGAACCCCAACTTTGGCGTAGTTGTGCTGGGCAACGATGGCACCGGTGAAGCGAGTTGGGTTGAGCCTTACATCGAAGCAGGAAGCTTCGACCTGTTTGGCTACACCTTCGAGATCAGTGTCGTTGAAGTTTCAGGAACGATTAATGAATCCTTCATCAGCACCATCGGTATCGCATCAACCATTGATCCGGGCAACTACGAGGCGAACGATACGGCGCTCGTGTTGCTCGATATCCTTAGCGCACCGGCTTCCGGTATCAGCGCGGACTTCAGTTTCTCTCTGAACGATGTGGAGCTGGCACCGTGGGCAAGCAAGGAAGATCTCGTAGTAACGTCACTCGGCAACATCATCGCGCATGAAGCTGGCCACTACCTCGGCAACTTCCATACCGACGGGTTCAATGAGCAACAAAACCTGATGGATGAAGGTCCGGGTGGTCTGTTCAATCTCGCAGGAATCGGTGAGAGCGGCATCTTCGGAGCGCCGGACGGCCTGGACGTGAAGTTCTTCGACGATCTCTACTCGGTTGGCGAAGGATTCCTTGGCGATGAAAACACTACAGTGAATACGGCATACGGCCTGACCGCCGTGCAAGAAGACTAGTCGTCAATTCGCTGCTCGCCTGTAACAGGCGATATTGAAGTAGAATGCCGCTCCCGGATACCGGGGGCGGCTTTTTTATAAAGCGCATTTGCGTAAAGAGAGAGTCATGAAACTTCGCTACAAGATTATTAATGGATTTCTGTCAGTGGTGATGCTGTTCATTGCGGCCCTTGCAGTCACAATTAGCTACACATCGGATTGCCCCCCTGCGCCCACTGCTGCTGCGAATAGCAAGACAATGAAGGCCGTCGTCTCCCGCTGTTACGGAGGGCCGGAGACGGCCGAGTATCTGGACGTTGCAAAACCGGTAGCAGGACCCGGCGAAGTCGTCGTACAAGTCAAAGCCGCAGCGCTTAATCCGTTGGACTATCACTTCATGCGCGGCTCGCCTTACCTGATGCGCCTTTCCTCCGGACTCGCTAGCCCCGATGATCCGCGAATGGGCGTGGATTTCGCCGGCATCGTTGTTGAGATCGGTGAGGATGTGACAAAGTTTTCGGTCGGCGATGCCGTATTTGGTGGGCGTAGTGGCGCGTTTGCCGAATATGTACTGGTTCCGGAGAACCGTGCAATCGCAAGGATGCCGGACACGGTCAGCTTTGACGAGGCGGCTGCGATTCCGATCGCAGCCGTTACGGCACTGCAGGCCCTGCGCGATAGCGGCGGCCTCGTTGCCGGCGAGAAGGTGTTGATCAACGGCGCGTCGGGCGGCGTTGGTACCTATGCAGTGCAAATCGCAAAAGCGCTCGGTGCCGAGGTACATGGCGTTTGCAGCACACGCAACGTCGAAATGGTGCGGTCTCTCGGCGCCGACCATGTCTTCGACTACAAGAAAGAAAATTACACCGCTTCCGGCGACGAATATGACCTGATAGTCGATATGGTCGGCAACCACTCACTTTCTGCAAATCGCCACGTGCTCAAAGCTGACGGCCGCATGGTATTGGTCGGCGGCCCTAAAGGCGATTGGCTGGCACCGTTTTGGAACCCATTAAAGGCGGCGATGTATTCACCCTTTATCGATCAGCAGATCGGCATGATGCTCGCATCTCTCAAAGGCGAGGATCTTGAATACCTCGCAGGCCTGATGGCCAGTGACCAGCTGACAACGCAGATCGATACCCGTTATCCGCTCAAGAACACCGCGGATGCGCTTCGCTATCTCGAAACGCAGCGCGCCCGCGGCAAGGTGATTATCACAATGGAGTAACGCCTGTCGCTCAGAATCGATAGTTGAACCCGAGAGAAATGACATCCGTATCAAGATCGTCAAGCTCATATACCGTCCAGTCACCGGTCAGCGAGAAACTCTCACCCAGGTCGAGTTTCAGTCCACCACCCCAGTAGGGATTTTCGTCTCCAGGCGTATCGATCGAAAAACCATCGACTGAGATATCTGCATCCCAGAAGAACATGCCGCCCTTTCCAAACAGCATCAGGTTGTCCGAGATTGGCAGACCCAGCGTTCCACCAAGGGTCCAGCCGTCGCCGCTGATATCGGTGCGGGACAGCAAACCACCGAGGTCAGCCGACTCGGAGAATTCACCGAAATTCAGATAGCCCGCCTCTACACCGAAGGCGTCACTGAATTGCAGGCCAGCGAAGAATCGATACGCGTTGGTATCCGTGTCGATCAGGAAACTGTCGAAATCATCGTCCAGGCGCGCATTCCCGATACTGGCCCCGACGTACAAACCCGGGTCCGCGTCGGCCGTCAATGGCAACGCGCTGCTCAGTAATATTGCGGCCGTCAGTGCTGTAGTGCTGCGTTTCATCATCCCACTCCATAAGAATCCTGCGCCTATAGAGCCACAGGATTGCTGAAGGGTTGCTGAATGCACTCATGGCGGCGGCGTCAATGGACAGGAAAATTGCTGCGATTCTGGCGTATATTATGGAATCTCAGCGACGCCGGGGCCTTTTCTCAGGTCATAATGCAAGCATAACAAGAAGAGAAAGCGACGAGCATGGTTTCATCCAGCACATCATTCAGCAGCAAGGCCTACGGACGAAATTCGGACCCGCGGCTCATCATCGCCTATGGCGCCTACCTCGCGAGCCGGCACCGCCTGGACGCGACACTGGACAGCAGGAGCGGCTGTGCACTGCTGACAGGCCCGCAGGGTTCCGGAAAGTCCACGCTGATAAGAGAGCATGCCGCATGGGTCGATCGTGAAATCCCCGTTGCCGTTCTGGACGGAAATGGCACTTCGCCGCGACAGCTGGTCGATGGCATGCTGGCGCAATTCGGCGTCAAACACGAAGGCCTCGGTGATGAGCAAATTCTGAGCTTACTCAGCCGCTTCCTGGGCGACATGTCTCGCAGCAATCATGTACCGATCCTGTACCTCGACAACTTTGACCGGTGTTCCAATAGCACCCGCACGCTGCTGAACTGGCTGGTTGCGCTCGAAGAACAAGGCAAACCGTCGTTGCGATTCGTCCTGACCGGTAATGCAAATCTGCCACAATTACTGCGCGCAAACAGCTTGCGCGGCATTGCGCGCCGGCAGCCAGCGACTTGGGCGATGAACCCGCTGGACGTTCAGGAAACCGCGATGTATTTGCGGACAAAGTGGATCGCTGCAGACGGTGATGACAGATTCGATACGGTTTTCTCACGAAATACCTGCAACAGACTGCATACCGAATCCAGCGGTTGGCCCGGGGCACTGAATGCGCTCGCGCTGGAAGAGGCAAGTAACATCGACCAGCAGCAGGCGGCTACACCACGGGTGGTGCTCACGCGCGACGGCACAACCCTGGGACAGCAATCACTGCTACCGGGTAACTATGTCATCGGCCGCAGCAAACTTTCCGACATCCAGGTGAACGATCGATTTGTCAGCAACAATCATGCGCTGCTACAGGTCTATCGCAATGCCATTCTGCTGGTCGACTTGAACAGCACCAACGGCACTACAGTTAATTCGATTCAGGTACAGACCAAAATCCTGCGCAGTGACGATGTGATTATGCTCGGCCATCACAGGCTGAAAGTCGAACACGCACCGCCATACAGCTCGGAAGTCGAGCAACAGATTGATATTGCGGAAACACAAACCCTGCAGCATCTCGACGATATCCGGCGCGCACGTGCCCGGCACACGATTGCGGCACTGAAGCACAAGTAACGCTGCCACACTGCGACAATGCGGGTGTCTGACTGCATAAAATCGGGAACCGTTCGGCACGTGCCATCTCCGTTTGTTACGACAATTTTCGCGATTGTTCTGTGCGCGCTGCTTGCGCCTGGGATCGGCGCAAGCGAGGAACTGGTCATTCACCGCTGCGCTCAGGACGACGGCACGATCGCCTTTCAGGAGATGCCGTGCGCTGAGCCGACGGAGGAAAGCGGTGCTGTAGCGGAGAGCCCGCCAGCAAAGGAAATCGGTGTCGCGTCGGATTCAGTCTTCGATTTCGTCAACCCTTTCGATGCGGAGGCCGAGCCGTTGTTGCAGGCGGAACAGGAGCCTTCGGCCCCGCCCTCGCAAGATCGTGCCGAGTGCGAAAAAAAGACTCGCGACGCTATCGATGCGATCGACGCGGAACTGCAGCACAGCACCAGTCAGGCTGACGATCGCAAACATCTCGCCGAGTTGTTGCAACTGACACGCCAGTTGCGCGCGTGCAAAGCTCTATAGGCGAGACCACTCTCGCTGCTGGATTCTGCGGGTTGTCATTCCAGCAATGGCGCCAGGTCCGGGAAGCTGGCGTAACCGCGGCAGGTTTCGGTTGCTCGCTCAAGTGCCGCGCGGGCTTTGTCGACCTCATCACGTAACAGGTAGGTTTGCGCCATGCGCCGCAGCGCCGAAGACGACACCAGCTCCGCTGCGATCGTGTCAATCTCGTCATCAATCGTTCGTATCACTGAATCCGGTACTGCGCCAGAATCCAGATGCGCCAGGATCGTGTAGTAGTAGGCGCGCGCCGCCTGGTCGGCGACCGGCGTGGTCCCACGGAGGTAGTCCCGTTCCGCGATTTCGGCGGCGTGAATGTACGCGTCGATCGCCTTCTGTGCATCCCCTGCCTGCCGGTAGGAATCACCGAGATTACCCCACATTTCGTGGATCTCCGGGTTGCCGTTGGCAACCGAGTCGATGGCTCGTTGGCGTAGTTCGGCAGATTCTTCGAAGTTGCCGAGAAAATAGTGGGCCTGACCGAGAAACTCGTCGCCGACATACGAATCCGGATTCAGGTCGCGCGCACGGGCGTAGGCCTCGCGCGCGCCTTCCAGATCGCCGTCGCAAAGATAAAAACTGCCGAGATTTGCAAGGATGTACTCATTCTCATCGCGTTCGCGGGCTTTCTCGCTGGCCTCGATCGCGCCGGCTACATTGCCATCAAACCACTCCAGCGTTGCGAGGGTAAAAGCCGGCTTCCAGACATACGGATCAACTTCGGTCGCACGGCGAGCGGTGGACTTGGCTTTCGCCAGGTCGGCGTGATCACCACTTTCGCGATACGCCTCCAGCTGACTCGCCGCAAGACCCGCCAACGCCGCACTGTCTTTCGGATACGCGGCGATAAGCTTTTCGTAGCGCGCGATAGCCTCTTCGCCGCGACCGGTACGTTGCAAAAAGTGCGCATGCGCCTGGGCGACAACGCGATCCTCGGGATCGAGTTGTACTGCCTGACCACAGGCAAGTGACGCGTCTTTCAATGCACGCTCCTCGCTATCCATCCAGTGCTCTTCAAGCAAAGTCTGGCAAAGTCCCGCATGAGCACGCGCGTAATTCGCGTCCTGCCGGAGCGCGGCTTCAAAGCGGCTTTGTGCACGCTTGATATTCAATTCGTTCGATGGCGCGTCCAGTAACAATTCGCCCTCGAGATAGTCGTCCTGGACCGGTGCAAGCGGAAAATGTCTGTCGGCATTTCCCGGTACCGGCATCCCGATGGTACGGCGCACCGCGAGCGACGCGTCGCCAGCAATGGCGGCCAGTGTTTCATGCAATGCCACAGTCGGAACACTGTCGGCCCAGATTTGTTGCCGCACCCCGCCTTTAAAAAGATAAACACGCACGGCCGTTAGTCGTCCAAGCTGTTTAAAATCACCATCGATGACGACGTCGGTCCTGAGCCGCGTCGCGATAGCCGTCAGGTCTCGTGATTGGGTGAGCATGTCGGCAGTCGGTCTCGCAACACTAAAATGATTGCCCAACACCTTGCGTAGTGCGTTGCTAAAGCTGCCCTCAGCATCGTTGACGAAAGGAACTACCGCCAGCGTCGGCGCACCCATGCCAAGCACCGGTGTTTCTTCGCCCACCTGCGGCGCGCTCGTGTCATCACTATTGACTGGCGCAAACCACCAGCGGATACCCAGTGCCATCCCAAGCACAGCCACGGCGGCAAACAGCACCGGCAGTAAACGCCTGTTCGAGGTTTTCGCCCCCGGAGCAGGTTCTGGCGCGACCTGCTCCTCGTCGGCTGTCTTGTACAGAGAATAGGCATCGACGCCCAGCGCCCTTGCGACGCGCTCAACCGTCGTCGGGTCGACCGGCAATTCTCGAAACACACGATTGACGACATCCTTTGGCGGCGACTCCAGCGCTTCCATATCGGCGATACGCTCCGCCAGGGCTGCTTGCGTCTTCAGCCCTGCTTCCGTCAATGCATGAACGAGCTTCGCCCGGGAGGCTCGCACGCCACGATTTCTTTGTCCGCTTGTTGGTGCGCTCATTGGCGCAAATATTATCCCAGATGCCGATACTTACGCTATTCGCCTTTAAATTCCGCTATCTGTCGATGCGCCAGGGCACGCCAATCGTCTAGTTTTTACCGTGAACTGGAGGCGACTTATGCGAGCACTTACCGGGCTGATTCTTGGCATCGCCGCAATCTCACTGATCGGTTGCGGCGATGAAATCAGGGGCACCTACAGCGATGCGGCGGGCGTGACGCAGTACGCGTTTGGCGGCGACGGCCAGGTAACCATCCAGGTTCTGGGCACAAAAGTGAACGCAGAATACCGTCTCGACGATGACAAGGTGCTGGTCAGCAGCGCACAGGGCACTGTCGTCCTCACGCTGCGCGATGACCGGCTATACGGGCCCATGGGTCTAGAACTCACTCGGCAATAAAAGATGACAAAAGGGGAACGAAAATGGCACTCGTAAAAATATCTGGGCCAGTCGGCAATTTTCGCGAGGAAACAAAGGTAACCAGTACACATACATACAATACCGGCCACACCAATGTGCGGACCGAGAAGGAAATCAGTTTCCGGGTTGGCAATCGGCCGGTGACAATGAAGAACATCAATGGGATTGAACTGACCGATGGCGACGAGGCAACCGTGGTCGGCAGCAATTCACGATCGGGTATCAAGGCGATACTTATTCGCAATGACACGATCGAAATGATCTACGGCTACAGCACCTGGTATCTCATGATGTGGGCCATCATTCTCAGTGCGGTTGGTGTCTTTACCGTTGGCATGATAGTCGGCCTGTTCCTGCTGCCATTGGGCCTGTACATGTTTTACAAAGCGTATCAGCACATGCTTGCATACAGGATGATGGCAACATGAAGCTGCCCGCTCGAGAACACCTGCAGAAAGGCGGCCTGGCACTGGGCGGTATGATCGTTGGCGCATTCGTTGGCATCGCGATTCAAGTGGGCGTCGAAAGCACTGGCCTGCTGGGTCCGTCGGTTGAGGCGCTACTTGTCGAACAGGAAGCCAATTTCCACGACATGACGGAGCGCTTGCAGGCCCTGAAAGGGCAAGCAGATGACCCGGCAATGCAGAAGAGCCTCGACGAGCTGAGCAAGCTGCTTGCCAAACAGGGTGAGCTGCAAAGCCAGTCCAATTCTGAAATGGCATACCTGAGCGGTCAGATTGCGAATCTCGAACAGCAATCGCTCGATGAAAGAGGTTTTGCCGGCGGTGTCGATTTTTGGCTCAAGACCGGGGAAAGCGTATCCATTGGTGATCGGCGCCACGTCTTCGGCCTTACGCGCGACTGGGGCAAGGTTGTCGATGTCAATTTGAACGGCGTGAAGACGCGCATGAAAGTAGGCGATACAGCGAGCACGGATAGCTGCACCGTGTTCTTCAAACAGGGCGTCGCCAGAGCGGACGGTCGCGTAGGATTCGACGTTAATTGCGGTTAGTCGTCCCGATTTAGGGTAGCCTGACCTGCATGACGGACCTGCTCGACGACTTTGCCACCTTGATACCATTCCTCGCGACCACGGCGGCGGTGGTCGTGTTTATTGCTGCGGTTAATTGGGGTCTGCGGCGACGCTGGCGAGACAATCCGAATGTCCAGTTCCGCTTTCAGCTCATTATGCTGGGACTGAGTTTTGCCGGCATGCTCGGAATTATCGTCGCACTGCCCATCAACGATGCCTTGCGCGGCCAGTTGCTGAGCCTGATCGGTATCCTGCTGAGCGCGGCGATTGCCCTTTCGTCGACAACGTTCATTGGCAACATCATGGCCGGCATCATGATGCGCATTGTCAAGAATGCCCGGCCCGGTGATTTTATTACCGTCGCTGAGCTTACCGGGCGAATTACCGAAATGGACCTGCTGCATACCGAGATCCAGACCGAATTTCGCGATCTGGTCACTGTTCCCAATTTGTACATGGTTACGCAGCCGCTGCAGGTGGTGCGTGCTTCGGGAACCATCATCCAGGCGGAAGTCTCACTCGGATACGATGTACCCAATACGAAAGTTACCGAAGTCCTTTGTGCAGCGACTGAAGAAGCCGGCCTGAAAGACGGCTTCGTGCAGGTGCGGGAACTGGGTGATTTTTCTGTGGTCTACCGCGTAGCCGGATTGCTGGAAGACGTTACAAGCCTGATCTCTTCGCGCTCGAGGTTGCGTACAGCGATTCTGAACGCACTGCATGAGGCTGATATTGAAATCGTTTCGCCAAATTTCATGAATACGCGCGCGCTCAATGAAACTACGCGATTCATTCCGGTCAGAACGAAAAAACCGACGGCACCGGCCGTAGCCGAAGCGGAAAAACTGGCCTTCGACAAGGCCGAAGAAGCCGCGTCAATCGAGCAGATTCGCGCTGCAATCGATCAAACGGACGCCGAACTGAATGCGGAAGCCGAATCTGTTGATCCTGCCGTGCGCGCGGTGCTGGAAGAGAAACGACTGCGACTGATCGAAGACCTGAAAACGGCCGAAGAGGCTAGCAAGGCCAAGGAAGTTGCCGAGAAAAGTGGCTGAGGAAAGTGATGATAGTAAGGCATCATAGTACCGAACAGGCCTGATTGCGGAGGCACATGCGGCAACTCATCGTTCTCTCGTTAGCCCTGCTGCTCACGGCAAATGGCGTGTGCGCCGACGATTCGCTCGACATTGTCGTCTACGGTGCCACCGGAAAAGTGGGCACGCATGTTGTGCAAGAGGCACTCAATCGCGGTCACCGGGTTACGGCTGTATCGCGCCGACCCGAACAGATCGAGATGCAGCACGAGAACCTGGTCGCGGTCAAAGGCGACCTCCTCGACAAAATAAGCGTTACCGAAATCGTGACCGGCAAGGATATCGTCGTGATCTCCGTGCGTGGCGTCATTGGCGACGCCGGTACGCCCGACAGCGCACTGCAATACCTGGCGGCAGAAATGCTTGTCGATGCGGTGTACCAGCAAGGCGACGATGCGCCGCGGCTATTGCATGTCGGCGGCTCTGGCACGCTCGAAGTCGAACCGGGGGTACGCTACGCCGCGAAACTACCAAAGATACTGATTCCGAAAAATCTGGAAATTGAAATCCTTGGCCAAATACTGGCGCTCGAGTTTTATCGCAAGGTTGACGATGTCGAGTGGACTTACATTACGCCGCCCAAGAATTTTACGAACGGGCCGCGCACCGGTGTGTTTCGTATTGGTGGTCGCGACGCACTGGAAGACAAACGCGGCAGAACACGCCTATCACGTGCCGATTTTGCCGTGGCGCTGATTGACGAAGCAGAGCAAGCCCGACACATTCGCGAGCAAATTTCCGTCGCCTATTGAGCTGCCTTCCCGGCTGTGTTGTGGGTCTGAACGAATTCCAGAAATTCCGTCGCCGGCAATGGCTTACTTATAAAGTAGCCCTGTGCGTAATCGCACTGAAAGTCACGCAGTAGATCCAGTACCAATTCGGATTCGATTCCTTCCGCAACAACGCTCAGTTCAAAGCTTCTGGCAATATTGATCGTGTGTTCGACTATCTTGCGATCCTTGTCATCGTCGAGCATCCCTGCAACGAACGTTTGGTCAATTTTGAGTTCATCTGCCGGGATATCCTTCAGGTACGCAAGCGACGAATAGCCAGTCCCGAAATCGTCGATTGATACTTTGCAGCCCAGCTCGCGAATTGCCGTCAATATGTTATGACTGGCATTGGTGTCATCCATTAACGCATTCTCTGTAACTTCCAGCGTCAGGCGTGCGGGCTCAGCGTGCCAGATGCCCAATGCTCCCCGCAAGGCCTCGACAATGTCCCTGTTCTGGATCAGGCTGGCAGAAATATTAACGGCCAACTGCAGTGTCGGCAGTGACTCCCGCCACTCATGCAGCATTCGGCACACCGTCTGGATCGCGAACTGCGTCAGGTCCAGGATCTGTCCGGTTGCTTCGGCAAGCTCAATAAAAACCGCCGGCGACACTGCGCCAAGTTCCGGCTCATGCCAACGCATAAGTGCTTCCGCCGCGACGATTTGTCCCGTCGCCAGCTCCATTTTGGGTTGGTAGTACAACTCAAGATCGCCACCCTCGATGGCTTGTTGCAGTCTTTTCTCAAGACCCCAGTCTTCGAATAATTTGCGCGCGGAGTGCTCCTCAAAAAAACACGGCGATTCATTCCTGCGCCGACCATCGAGACAGGCCACCTCGGCTAGCCTCAGCAGCTCATGAGGCTCGGTACTTTGCCCCGGACAGAGCGCAATGCCGATGTCCGCGCGCAGAGCCGGGAGCGATTTGTCGTCGGAATGCATTTCCTGTACCAGGCGTTCGACTTTTCGTGCCGCGAGTGTGATGTGACCATTGTTCTTGAGACCATCGAGCATCAGCACGAACTTGCGGTCACCGATGCGCTCGACGGCATCGTTCGTTCGGCACAGCCGCACCAGCCTGGTATGGAAGTTGTCGACCAACTCAGCTGTACGCAGGTGGCCGGCCGCAGCGCATATGCGTTCAATATTGTCCAGGCCGATAAGGACAACCGCGATCTCACGCTGCTTGCGTAAACTTTCTGCGATGTGTCGAGTTGCACGCGAAATACCATCTTCACGATGAAACGGCAACTCAACTGTGGCGGTGACCATGCTACAAATCTCAGTCGATGTAGTATTCAGTGGGATCGATACCGTGCGCGCCGGGCGGCAAACCGCACTCGATATACAACGACTGTCCACCACCCTCTTCGGTCGTGGTTTCTTCGCCGAGGTCGACGACGCGAAAATCGGGCAGCAATTGCTTGTTCGCATCCATGATCACCATGATTTCAGGACGCAAACGACGAATCTGGTTCTGTCGCGTGACGATACCGACGGCTCCTGTGTTCAGTTCGACCAGCGTGCCGGTTGGAAAAGCGCCAATAGCCCGCGTGAACTGGTTGACAATCTCGGCCTGGAACTCGACGTCGGCCAGTACGCGAAGTTTGCGTAATGCATCATAAGACGACAGCAACGTCGCGTACGGTCGCGGCGTAATCATTGCGTCATAGGCATCGACAATCGCGGCAATGCGGCCGAATACCGGAATCGAATTGCCACTGACACCGTGAGGATAACCGGTACCGTTATAGCGTTCGTGATGGTGTGCCACCATATCCACGACACGGGGGTCGACATCGCCCGCCTGGTTCAGAATATCGAGCCCGAACTGGACGTGCTGCCGCATCAACGCGTTCTCTTCTTTGGTCAGGTCACCAGGCTTCGACAGTATTTTCATCGGGACTTTCGTTTTGCCGACATCGAGCAGCATTGCGCCGAGTGACAATAAACTGATATCGGCGCGTGGCAGGCCGATCTGCCGACCCAGGACCGCCGCCCAGACCGTTGAGGCCAGCGAATGCTGATACAGGTAGTCGTCCTTTTTCTGCATGCGCATCAGGCATGACAAGGCCGCCGGGTTGCGCAATACACTGTCGACCATCGGCGAGACAGCCGACTCCAGCGGTCCTATCTCAATCTCACCGGAGTTGCGCAGGTTTTGCATGACTTGTTGCAATGACGAAACGGCATTCTGGTGCGCGCGCGACGCTGTACCAAATTCTTCTTTAAGGCTGGTTTTTTCTGTGTAGATGACATTGGTTTGCTCAAAATCGGCTTCGACCTGCGTGTCGACGCGATGCCGTTCCGGCACGTCGATTGAAGCCTTGCCTTTCTCCGTTACAACGCGCTTGCTTGCGTCGGAGTCATTGCTCGCCGCAGTGGGCTCGAAGTCGGCAGGCAGGCTTTCGCAGGTGACGAAGACATTCTTGCAGTGCGCCTGCAGCTCATTAATCTCATCAGCGTCGCGAATGTAGAAACCCTGGAACAGGAACGGCGTTTCCAGCCACGGCCGATCGAGTTCGGCCACATACATCCCAACCCCGAGATCGTCTACATGCACTTTTTTCGTTATTGCCACCCGGTATTCCTCGTAATGCGTTAGTACACAAAATCCGTCCCGGCACGAAATCCGGATTTATCCAAGAATAACCAACACTTAGCGACACCGCGTGGACTTGCGTCACATCACGGTCGCATCGGTTCACGCCAATGTGGAACTTCTTGCATATCACCGCATCGAAAGATTGCAGTAACCCCCCCCGCGGGCGTACATTTAGAATAATGAGCATGCAGAAAACAGGACACGGCGAAATAAAACGCCGGCACCGCACGACCGCGGTGCTGGGGCTCGTCGCACTCGCCCTGCTGCAAGTCTCAATGGCCGCGCACCAGTTCGAGCATGTTGCGGATCATGGCCTGGCGGTTTGCCATGCATGCAGTGTCTACAATCAGCTCGACGACGTACCAGCCAACAATGTATTACCCGCCGTTGTCCTGGCACCGACCAACACGGCAATACACACCGATGCCGGCACGCTGTCGTCCGTCCGGCTCGCCTCCAACTACCGGTCCCGCGCCCCTCCCCGATCCTGATCGTTTCAGCACTATCGCGGCACATGCCGCGTACCCGCCAGCTTGGAGAGTTGGCGCTTGACGAATGAAATGGATCGGAGGACTCAATGGATCCCAAACAATTTCTGATGCAACGCCCGTTGGCGATTGCATGCCTGGCCATCACCTATGGTGGCCTGACGAGCATCGCTTCTGCACAAGACACTAGCGACAATAATGAACCCCACGCTGTTGACGAGATCATCGTCCAGGGCGTGCCACTTGATCGCACGATCAAGGAACTCGCACAACCGACGTCGGTACTCAGTGGTGACGAACTATTGAAGCGCCAGGCCGCGAGCATTGGCGAGACGCTCGCACATGAGCTCGGTGTGAGCTCAACGTATTTCGGGCCGGTCTCATCGCGGCCGGTTATCCGCGGTCAGTACGGCGAAAGAATTCGTGTGCTGTCGAACGCTCTCGATGCAATGGACGCATCGGCACTCAGCGAAGATCATGCCTCAAGCGTTGACGGTTTGCTGGCCGAGCGCGTCGAGATCATCCGTGGCCCTGCAACCCTGTTGTATGGCAGTGGTGCCGCTGGCGGCCTGGTCAATGTTGTCGATAATCGCATCCAGGAAAGCGGCCTCGACGCGCCGTTTGCCGGGCGTGTCGTGCTGGGAACCGATTCCGCCACCGGCAAGCAGGCGGGTGCCGGCGAGATCAAGTTCGGTACCGACACAGTGGCGTTTCACGCTGACTTTTTTCGCCGCACCACCGACGACGTCAAGATTCCGGGATTCGCTGAGTCGGCATTGCTGCGCTCCCTGGAAGAGCACGAAGAAGAGCATGAGGAGGAACACGAAGAAGAACACGAGGAAGAAGAGGCCTATGGCGTGGTCGAAAACACGTCCAGCGAGGCACAGGGTGCTGCCTTCGCCGTAACCTTCGTCGGCGACAACGGCTTCCTGGGCTTGTCTTACAGTGGTAACGAAAACCTCTACGGGATACCGGGACACCACCACCATGAAGAACATGAGGGGGAAGAAGAGGAAGAGGAAGAGGAGCATGAGGAAGAGGCAGTTCGCGTCGACCTCGATCAAAGCCGGATTGACCTCGAATCCGCCTACCAGTTCGCCGACCTGGGCGAATTGCGATTCAAACTGGCGCGCAATGATTACGAACACGTTGAACTCGAAGGCGACGAGATCGGTACACAGTTCAACTCAGAGGGTACCGACGCGAGACTTGAGTTTCGGCACCAACCCCTTGGCGGAATGGAAGGAGCGTTTGGTCTGCAACACAAGGATATCGATTTCCTTGCGGTAGGCGAAGAGGCGTTCGTCCCCGGTTCCACAACACAACAAACAAGCCTGTTTGCGTTCGAGGAGTGGCAGCCTGTCGACGGCTGGACCCTGCAGGGCAGCGCAAGAGTGGAGAACCAGTCGATCGATTCAACGGGCTTAGCCGGTTACGACGACACGGCAGTAGGCGCATCAATCGGTGTTATCCGGGCGCTGGGCGATCGCTACAGCGTTGCACTCAATTACGCGCTGACGCAACGGCATCCGAATGCCACCGAGCTGTACGCTGACGGTGCACACGTTGCCGTGCAACGCATCGAGCGCGGATCTGTCGCACAGGGAAATGGCCTTTTCGGCAAAGAGACATCATCCAACATCGACCTGACGTTCCGCGGCGAAAACGACCGCATCGAATGGACCGTGACCGCGTTCCTGAATGATGTTGACGACTACATCCTGCTGTCGCCAACGACGCAAGTTGAGGACGATATGCAAGTCTACGAATACACACAGACTGATGCCCAGCTGTATGGATTCGAAGCCGAATCGCGTATTGAACTGTTCGACTCGGGCAAGGGGCACTTGCATACGCGCCTGTTCACAGACTATGTGTACGGTGAGGAAGATCGCACCGGTGGCTATCTGCCACGCATCACGCCGCTGCGCTACGGAGTCGGACTGCATTTTGCGAAAAACGGGTTTGAGGCGTCTGGCGAAGCCGTGTTCCATTCGGAGCAGGACAAAACAGCAACGGGCGAACTGCCAACAGATTCGTACACGTTGTTGAATGCCGAGGTGTCGTACCTTATTGAGAGCCCGCAAGTGTTCGTGTTCCTGCGCGGTACAAACCTCGGTGACGAGGATGCACGGCAACACACTTCACCACTGAAAGACCTGGTGCCATTGCCGGGCAGGTCAATCCAGCTGGGCTTACGCTACGATTTTTAGAAGGTAAAAAAGGGGTCAGATTTATTTATTAGATAAATAAGTCTGACCCCGTTGCTTACGCGCCAGGACTGGCGCGATTCGAAGGACCGGCAAGTACCCGATTGAGCGGCTCAGACTTCACCCTCGCCGCTTGCCGAGGCTGCAATGCCATTCTAAGCACTTGATTCTTGGTGCAAACAGCCACAGATGTGACACCCGATGCCGCGTGGGAGTAAGATGGCCAAAAACAAAAGCACGACAATTCTAGAACGTGCGAAGGGGTTTGGCTGTGATCGCAGATCAGTTCCGAGGACTCCCGAAGATCGTCATGTTGCTTATTGCGTCCGTAAGCCTGGGCGCATGTTCAAACAGCAGTAGCAACAACGACCCAACGGTAAATGCCGGTACAGACCAAAGTGTCGGCGAAGGCGCAAACGTCACCCTGAGTGCCACCAGCACCGGCGCTGGCACTCTCACCTACGCGTGGACACAAACGGCCGGCACACCGGTCACACTGAGCAGCACCACCATTGCCAGCCCAACGTTCACCGCACCGCTTGTCGCCGCGGACGAAGTGTTGACGTTCCAGGTGCAGGTCACCGATACCGAATCGAGAACCGCGACCGACACGGTCAACGTCACGATCGTAAATGGCGGTCCGACGGCCGACGCCGGACCTGACCAGTCAGTTGTCGAAGGCAGCGCTGTCACGCTCGATGGCAGTGCCAGCAGCCAAATGACAGGTGGCACGATTGTCAGTTACGCATGGGTGCAGACCGCCGGTACGCCGGTCGCAAACCTGGCGGGGGCGGATACCACTGCGCCAACTTTCGATGTCGCGATGGTTGGCGCCGATGAAGTGGTCACGTTTGAGCTAACGGTAACCGACGACGATGGTGATATCGATACGGATACAGTCGACATCACGGTTCTCGACGATACGGCCCCGGTGGCCAACGCGGGCTCCGACCAGACCGTTGACGAAGGCACGGCCCCGGTAACCCTGGACGGCAGTGCCAGCAGCGATGCAGTGGGTTCAATCGCGAGTTTCGCGTGGGTACAGACGAGCGGTACAGCTGTTGTCCTAAACGGTGCTGATACCTCAATGCCAACATTCACTGCTCCCCAGGTTACCGTGCTGGGCGAAACCCTGACATTCGAACTTACCGTTACCGACGATTCCGGCCAGTCGGATACCGACACCGTTGACGTCAATGTTCAAAATGTAAACCAGTCACCCATCGCGAACGCCGGCCCCGACCAAATGGTCAGTGAAGGCGCAAATGTCAATCTCGACGGTAGCGCCAGTTCCGACCCGGACGGAACGATTGCAGTATATGCGTGGGTACAGATAGCCGGCCCTGCCGTAGTGATAACGGGAGCAAACACGGCCACTCCGTCCGTAACCGCACCGCTCGTATCCGGCTCAACCACGCTGACATTTGAGCTGACGATAACTGACAATGACGGCGGGCAAGCCGGCGATACTGTCGATATCGTCATAAACTCATTCAATGTTCCACCCATCGCCAATGCCGGCGTCGACCAAAGTGTTAATGATGAGACCGTAGTCAATCTCGATGGCAGTGCCAGTAGCGACCCGGATGGTGCTATTGCAGCGTACGCATGGGTTCAAACTGCCGGTAGCAATGTCACGCTGAACAACGCAAATACCGCGACGCCAAACTTTACCGCACCAAATGTTATCGGTTCGTCCGAAGTCTTCAGCTTCCAGTTGACGGTTACAGACAATGATCCGCTCAACCCGAAACAAGACGTCGATTCGGTCGACATAACGGTTAACCCGGTCAATGCGGATCCGGTTGCGAACGCAGGCGCAGACCAAAGTGTCGATGAGCAATCCGCTGTGAATCTCGACGGCTCTGCAAGCAGTGATTCGGACGGCAGTGTTGCTTCGTATGCATGGACGCAAACGGCGGGTACCGCAGTCGCATTGACCGGCGCGGATACTGCAACACCGAGTTTCACCGCTCCTTCTGTCAACGTCGCGGGCGAAGTCCTGACGTTTCAGCTGGAGGTCACGGATAACGAAGGCGCGACCGCTACTGATTCCGTCGATGTACAAGTCAATAATGACCCGGCGCTGAGCGATCCACCCACGGCGAACGCCGGCCCTGACCAGACGGTCGCAGGCGGTGTTGTGGTCACACTTGACGGCACCGCCAGTGCTGATACCGACGGCACCATAACGGCGTATCAGTGGACGCAAACAGCCGGCGCTGCGGTTGTCATCACCAATGCCGACCAGGCGATCGCGACATTTACCGCACCCGCTGCTCCCGCGTCGCTGACATTCCAGCTTGAAGTCACCGACAACGACGCGGCAACAGACACCGATACTGTTGTCATTACAGTCAATGCGCCACCGGTGGCTGATGCGGGTCCGGATCAGTCGGTTAACGAAGAAACACTGGTGAACCTCGATGGCACCGCCAGCAATGACCCCGGCGGTTCCATAGCGACCTATGCGTGGACGCAGACCGCGGGCACCGCGGTGGTCCTGAACAATGACGACACTGCCACGCCGAGCTTTACCGCGCCGACGGTAACATCAGCCGGCGAGACGCTGACATTTCAGCTAACGGTTACCGACGATGACGGATCGTCGGATAACGACAGCGTGGACGTCCAGGTGAATAACGATCCGACACTCAACATTCCACCTGTCGCAAACGCAGGACCGGACCAGAATGTTGGCGCGGCGGTTCTGGTTACGCTCGACGGCAGCGCCAGTAGTGATGATGGATCGATTGTTACTTACGCATGGACACAGACGGCCGGCACAGCCGTCGCCATCACTGACGCAGACCAGGCGATTGCAACATTCACCAGCCCCGCGGGGCCCGAAACACTGACCTTCCAGCTGCAGGTTACCGATGATGAAGGTGGCTCGGTCAGTGATTCCGTCGACATCGTGGTTTCGGGAACCGTTACAGTTTCCGGTCAAATCACGTTCAGCGAAATTCCGCACGGCACGCCTGGAACCGGGCTCGACTACACCGCCATCGTAGCAATGCCGGCGCGCCTGGTGACCGTGCAATTGATAGATGCCACGGATGATGTGACGGTGCTCGAAAGTACCACCACCGACACCAACGGCGACTACAGCATGACGGTCGATGCAAACATTGACGCCTTTCTGCGCGTCCCTGCGGAGATGGTCAATGCCGGCCCGGCACCAAGCTGGGATTTCCGTATCGTCGATAATACGACTGATCCGGATGCGCAATACGTGCTCGATTCAGGCGACTTCAATACCGGCGCGGCCAATCAGGTCGTGAACCTGCTCGCAGAGACGGCCTTTGACGGTACGGACTACACGGTCCGAAACGGTGCCCCGTTCGCAATTCTCGACGCGATCTACGATGCTTTCCAGGCCGTGCTCGCAGCGGATCCGAGCGTCGACTTCGTGCCGCTGGACACGCACTGGAGCATTAACAATGTCGCGGTCAGTGGTGACCCGGAGATTGGTGAGATCGGCACATCCTTCTATCGTGGTGGCAACCCGATCGACGGCATTTACCTGCTTGGCTCGGAAGACGGCGATACCGAGGAGTACGACCAGCACGTCATCGTCCACGAGTGGGGACACTACTTCGAAGACACTATCGCACGCTCGGACTCGATCGGTGGCGCACATGGTGGCGGCGATATCCTGGATATCCGCGTTGCCTTCGGTGAAGGCTGGGGCAATGCCTGGTCCGGCATTGCGATCGGCGATACAACCTACCTCGATTCCTTCGGCACGAACCAGGGATTGAGCGGCGGATTCGATGTTGAAGACGGCACACTCCTGAACGGCGCAAACCCGGCGCCGGGCTGGTACAGCGAACGCTCGGTGCAGGAGTTGTTGTATGACTTTGTCGACAGCAACAGCGATGGGGCGGACACCACGAGCTTTGGTTTTGGTCCGATTTATGACGTCTTTATCGATCAACAATCGACAACGACAGCGTTCACGAGCCTGTTCTCGTTCGTCAACGCGCTGAAGTCGGACCGGCCGGCGGATGCCGTCGCGATCGATGCATTGCTGGTATCGCAGTCGGTGGATTCAGTGACGGATGATTTCGGTGACGGCCAATCGACCAATGACGCCGGCAGTACCGATAGTTTCCCGATTTACGCAACGGCAACCGTGAACGGCGGCGCCGTCAACGTGTGCAGTGAGGATCAGTTCGGCGGAATGAACAAGCTCAATACCATTCGCTTCGTGCGCCTGAATATTCCGATCGCGGGAACGCATACGTTCACAGCAACCGCGACTGATATTCCCACCGGGGAGACAACCGATCCGGACATGTGGCTGCGGCAACCGCCATCCAGTGCGATATTCGAAGTCTTCGAAAGCACTGACGCGGACAGTGAGAGCGGCGTAAGCCAGAACTTCCTGCAGCCCGGCGATTACATTATTGAGGTCTTTGATTTCAACAACCGGGCTTCATCCAAACTGCTGTCGCCGACGGTCGGCGGGCCCAGCATCGGTCGCGCTTGTTTTGACGTTTCGGTAACAAGGCCCTGATGGTCGGCAAACCATGATGGAGAAATTCAGATGAAACCTGTGTCGCTAAGTATGTCGCTCCTGTTGTTGGCGTCCGTTTCGATCGCGGCCTGTCAACAACAGCCATCGGCCGGTGAGACCGAGGTTGCCGACGTGCAGCCCGAACACAGCGACGCAGTGTTCGAGTCTCCCGGTAAGACCAACCTGACACCGCTCAACGTAAGTTACAGGCTGCTGGATGTTCCCCAGGTCGGGCAGCCATTCCGGCTAGAGCTGACACTGATTTCGTCGCAAGCAACAAGCAATATGGGCTACAGCGTTGCTGCCGAAGGCGCCCTGGTCGTTGCTCCGCACGAAGCGGAACGCACATTTTCGAGCAAGCCGGCGAGCGTGCCGGAGACGAGCATCCTGACGATCACGCCGGCCATGGAAGGTCGCTTTTATGTCCAGGTCACCGCAAGCGCTGTCTTCGATGGGCGGCGCCAGCCGCACACGGTCACGATTCCAATCCAGGTCGGTCAGGGGACCCGTCAGCTCGAACAAATGGGCGAAGTGGTCACTGACGAAGATGGTAACCCGGTCGTGTCCTTGCCGGCGGAAATCGACCAGGACTAGGCGTTAGCGCCGCAAAACACGTTTTTTTCTCGCATTCGGGAACCTTTAACATTTAGCCGCATCTTGCAGATCCGTTTAACCGGTTTGCGAGAATGTTATGAATGCCAGAAAATTTTTTGCCCTGTTGCTGTCCACGGCCGTGCTGACGGCCGCATGTTCCGACAATGACGCCGAGTTCGTCGCTGTTCCACCGCCGGAACCGCCCATTGACGGACAGGCGACCTTTCGTTTCGACACTTACGGCGATGAGGCATTCTGGACCGACGTACTGCGCTTCAACGAAGTCGTCACGACGATTAGCCCGGAAACGGCGCTGGCTGTCGGACTCAAAGTTGACGCGGAAGCCGTTCCTGCGGATGTCCTGGCAAGCGCCGATCTCACGGACCCGGCCACGACGGTTGCTCTACTTGAGCTCGATGCTGTTGTCGGCATCAAGGCCGAGGTTGCCACCGATGGCACGGTGACCCGCTTCGGAGTCACCTGCGCCTTGTGCCACTCGGATGTCGATAATTCGGTAGCACCCGGCATCGGCGTGCGGCAGGACGGCTGGCCCGCGAAAGACCTCGATCCCGGCCTGATCATTTCGCTGTCACCGTTCTTTGACGACAAGCCGTCGCTGCGCGCGGAACTGCAGTCGTGGGGGCCCGGCATGTACGATCCGTACTGGAATCTCGACGGCATCAGCGATCCGGTCGTTATCGCGCCTGCTTACGGGCTAAAAGATGTGCCGCTTGAAACCTATACCGGTGAGGGTCCGGTGTCCTACTGGAATGCGTACGTCGCCATTACACAAATGGGCGGGCAAGGAAATTTTGTTGAACCGGCACTGAACATCGAGGTGCACGCTGATCCAGACCTCGTGACACCAAAATTACCGGCACTGCTCGCTTACCAGGAAAGCCTCGACTCGCCGCCGCCGCCACTCGACAGCTACGACCTCGAAGCCGCCGAACGGGGCAAGGTGCTGTTTGACGGCAAGGCCGGCTGCTCTGGCTGCCATAGCGGTGACACATTCACCGATGCCGGTACTACGCTGCACGAAGCACACGAGATCGGCGCCGATCCACTGTACGCGACCCGCACGATTACCAAGCGATATCGCACAACGCCGTTGCGTGCCCTGTGGCAGCACCCGCCGTACTACCACAACGGTGAATTCGGCACGCTCGCCGAAGTCGTCGAACACTACGACCTGGTCCGCAATCTCGGCCTCGCGGCCGACGAGAAGGCCGATCTCGAGGAATACCTGAGGTCGCTGTAAATAATTCGCGGCTTCGGGAACCTTTTGACAACTCGTGCATCTTGCGGGGGAAGATTGCTTAATCCTGAGGAAATCCCAATGATCGACAAGAACAAAGTAGTACCATCATCCCTGCTGCTAGACACCGCAGTGCAGACCCGCCGCCGCTTCATGACCCAGGCAGGCGCCCTGACCTTCTCCGGCGTGGCTGTCGCCATGCTCGGGGGCCGGTCGACGGCACATGCCGCCGGAACCAGCGACGACGCGGTGGAACAGGACATTCGCATCCTGAACACCGCGATTGCCGCAGAACACGAAGCGGTTGCCGCCTACCAGGTAGGTGCCGAAAGCGGGTTGCTCGAGCCGGGCGTCCTGAAAGTTGCGGTTGCTTTCCAGGGGCATCACAAGGAGCACGTTGACGCCCTCGTCAAGGCCGTTCGCAGCCTCGGTGGCACCGATGTGCATGCACGCCGCAATTACAACTTCCCGGTTGAAAAGCTCAAGGCGCAAGCCGATGTCCTGCAGTTCGCCGCGGGTCTCGAGCGCGGTGCCGTCAGCGCCTACGCCGGTGCGATTCCGGTTTTCGGTAATCGCGACCTGTCCGCCGCGGCTGCCAGCATCCTCGCCGATGAAGCCATGCACTGGGCTGTGCTTCGTAACGCACTGGGTCTCGACCCGGTTCCTGGCGCGTTTTTCTCTTGAACCCGTATCTCTCAGTACCCTCTGGGCGTACCCCAACGCCCGCTGCAGTACTGGCAGCGTCAGTGTTCTTCCTGCTGTCGCTGCCAGTCGCTGCAACCTCGAAGCCGGACCTCGCCGCGGGCCAGGAAAGCTATGCAAAATGCATCGGCTGCCATTCGCCGAGCTACAACCGTACCGGCCCCCTGCACTGCGGCATTGTCGGGCGCGAAGCGGCCAGTGTTGAGGGCTATAATTACTCGCAGGCAATGCGCGAGGCCCGCATCGTGTGGGATGCGGACACGCTGGATCGATTCCTCACGGCGCCGCTCACCATGCTGCCCGGAACGTCAATGGGATTTGCCGGCATTCCGGATGCCGAAGAACGACGCAATCTTATCGCCTGGCTGGCGAGCCTGGATGCGTCATCCGACGCCTGCCGTGATGTCCTGCCCTTGAAACCAGGAAACGAATAATGCAACAAGCGTCTTATGAAATACCCGAGTCATTTGCACACTTAAGTGACGATGCCATTCTCGAACGCGTTACCGACGGTGACCTCGATGCCTACGAAGGCATCATGCGGCATCACAACCAGCGCCTGTACCGCATTGCGCGCAGCATCGTAACGGACGACGCTGAAGCTATGGATGTCGTACAGGAAACGTTTATCGTGGCCTTTGACCGGCTTGACGAATTGCGCGAGCCCGCCGCTTTGCCAGGGTGGCTCGCCAGAATAACGCGCAACAATGCGCTAATGCGACTTCGCAAGAGCCGCAGGATGCAGTACATGGATGAACCCGACTTCGACAACGTTCTGAGCCTCGCAGCCAACATCAAGCGGCCTGAACAGCCCGACTCAACGCTCGCTAACAAGCAACTGGGGCGCCTGCTGGAAAAATTCATCGACGAGTTGCCTGATGCGTTTCGTACCGTCTTCATGTTGCGCGGCATTGAACAATGCTCCGTCGCAACCACGGCCGAGATTCTCGATATTGAGCCGGCAACGGTGAAGACGCGCTACCACCGGGCACGACTGCTGCTGCAGAAACAGGTGATGAACTACAGCGAAGCTGCCGGAATAGCTGTGCATGAATTTGCCGGGCATCGCTGCGATGCAATTGTTCGCAACGTGCTCCAGCACCTGCATACGCACCGGCGTTAGCCGCCGCTGCGGGTAAGCGGCCGCCGACGCCGGAGATTATCTGGGCGGCAGGTGGCCCGCCTTCTTCCATTCTTTAAGCAGTCCCTTTACCAGGCCTTTGGCGGTACTTTTCGACCCGGTAAACAGCAGTCCGGCGCCGCGCGTATCGAGATCGCCGATCCAGACGGTGTCCCTGGTGTCCATGTCGACCAACGCGATCTCGAAATTCGCATGGTCACTGTGAAAGGTCGCCTGCGACGCATAACCTGTCGTCGTACCGTTGATAGTCGACGCGTTATAGAATATGCCGCCCGGCGTTGTCTCGCTGCCAGACGCACCCAGCGTAATCAACAGACCCGCGTCAATGCCGTTTTGCTCATAGATTTCCCGCATGGCCTGTTCCGTCCATTCTCGGGTCGGGATGAATAAGTCATCGTGCTGAAACATGCGAATGTTCAATTTCTTGAAACGTTTCTGCAGCTGCTTGATGACCTGTTTCTTGAATGACAAGCTCGCGTTGGGCACTTGCACGACCACGGTCCTGAAGGTATAGCCGGTATAGCTCGGGTCCGTGTGTCCCTCGATGTCCGTGTGCCGAAATGCCGACAGTGACAGGACGCAGGCAATAGCGAAGATGACTTTCAGGGGCCCTGTAATCCGGGCCACGTTGGCGATATGCATGGGTAAACTCCTCCTATTTGCCGAAAATCGGCCTTTAATAGTAGAAGCGGCAAAACTCGCGAAACTTACCCAGCGAATGACTCAACCTGCCCCGCAATTGCGAGCAGCATTCAGTCCTGTCGCAGCACGCCTGACAGAGTCAACACGACGATCGCCGACAGCGCCGCGCCGCCAAGCACGTAGATGCTGTGCAATAACAACCAGAACCCGCGCAACGGGCCAGCGGGCGTGAAGCGGCAGCGCAAATCCTGCGCCAGGTCGATAACCGGCAGCGCAGCATCGAGCGCATAGTGCGTGACATCGAGCCCCGGGCAACCGTACTCGGTTGAATGCGCCAGCAGACCAAATGCCCAGGTGTAGGTTACGGGCCCGGGATCGTGCTCAACGGGCACGAACGGCTGTTGAAAAGCAAACAGCGCCGTCGCGTACATCGCACTACCAAGCAGTACGAATATGAGGAACGATACGATCGCGCGATGCGTCGAGTAACCGTAATTACTCACCAGCATCAGCAGATTGGGAAAAAACCGTACCCACGGCCGATCGACGCGAGCGGCCAGTCGCATGCGAATTTTCTCGACGGCGATCGCATTTGCCTCCACGGCGCGGCCGCCTTCACGCAATACACGCGTGAGTTGCTCGTAGGGTTGCGGCCGAAAATTGCGCCGGTTTGGCACACCGTTCGGGAACTGGCGTTGCAGCCAGCGAATGCTGCGAGCCGCCAGTTCACCATCGCCGATGTGACGGATGCTTGCATAGGTCGCACCATCGAGATCAAGATAGCCGTGCTCCGGCCAGCCGGTATCAACGTCGTCGAGAATTGTCGTCATCCGCGTACCGGTGAGCAGGAACCAGCCCTTGACCGGCTGCGCATGGTCGTCAAGCGAATTAATATTTCGCAGCCCCAGCGCATTTGAAATACGCGCCTGCTGCAGATTGAGCGCGATAGGGCCGCCCTTTTTCAGCAGGCCGCCGTAATCCGGGCCTGGCTCAAGCCGCGCATTCGTCATAAAAAAACTGCCATCGATGATAGCGGTCAGAAAGTTGAGTCGACCGCGAGCCTCGAATGGCATATCCAGATCCTGGTTGCCAGACACGAACACCGATTCGACGTGCAGATCTTCGCAGTGCAACGCCCGCCCACCCGGATTCGATAGCCGGGCACCTTCGCAATCCAGGTCGCCGGCAATCTGTGATGCGACCAGAACAACCTCGCCATTCGCTTCGAATCGATACTTTGCCGTCGAACGAAGTTTCACGTTGCTGCCGATGACCGCCGAGCGCGCACTCAAGGCGGGTGCATCGCGGCCATCGAGCATGGCGCCGGCGAACAACACGTCACCGTCGACTTTGGCACCATCAAGGTAAACCGTGCCGTTTGATCTGAAGCGGCTGACTTCGGTTGATGACAAGTCGAGTTTGCCGCCAATCTGCGCATGCTTGAGATGGATGGCACAACTGCCAACGTCACTCAGCTCGGATTCATAGTCACGAACACCGTCAAAGCAGGATCCAGACAAATCGAGGTCTGCGCGGACCGACAGGCTCGCGCCGATAAATGCTGGCAACCTGCAGTCGACGAAGCGCAATACCAGGAACTCCGCGCCACTGAAATCCACCGGTGAATCGAACTGGCAGTCCCAGAATTGCACTGCCGCACGGGTTGAGATATTGATCGACGGTGGCCGCAACGCGCCAGTTATTTTTGCGCCGCGAATGCGAACCGGGCAGCAGAGCTCGCCGTCGGTGCCGCTGATGAGCTGCTGTAAAAATTCAGCCGGGAGGCTTCTTTCAGATTCGGGCAGCGCTGAAAAATCAGCGACTTGTCGAGCACTGATCGCATCGCGTACGCGTTGTTGCGCAGCGTTTTGTGGCTCCCCAGGATTATCCGTCGACGGTGACATTCCCGAATGTTACGCGATCGCTTTGGAATTCGCTCTACATTGGCGGCGATTGATCATGCCGACCTGCCTGAACCCGCTACTCAAGCTCGACCAGCAAATCCTTGGCATCGAACTGACTGCCGATTTTTGCGAGCACGCGCTTGATCGTGGCATCGCGTTCCGCCGTGATCGAAGACTCCATTTTCATCGCCTCCATGGTCAACAGCGTATCGCCACGTTCAACACTCTGCCCGGCCTCGACCGAGATTGTCGAAACTACGCCGGGCATTGGCGCGCCGACGTGATTGGGGTTCGTGCTGTCAGCCTGCTCGTTTTTGCTGCCCACCGATTCGGAACTGCGATCCTGGATCAGCACAGAGCTGGGCTGGCCGTTGATCTGGAAGAACACGCGACGATAGCCACGGTCGCCGGTTTCACCCATCGTCAGGAAGTGAATGACGCATTCGCGTCCGTCACCCATCGTCGCAACGACTTCTTCTTCCGGCTGCATGCCGTAAAAAAAGACGTGTGTCGGCAATACGCTGACATCGCCGTATTGTTCCCGGTGGCGACGAAAGTCGGTAAAGACCTTCGGATACATTAAATACGACGCGAGATCGAAATCACTGATGGGATGTTCATGGCCCTCCGCAAGGCTGCGGCGCTCCTCGTCGAGGTCCACCGGTTCGAGCAGAGAGCCCGGCCGCACCGTGATCGGTTTACGCGACTTCAGGACTTTCTTCTGCAGCGCCTGCGGAAAACCACCCGGCGGCTGACCCAGTTCGCCGGCGAACAGCGACACGACTGACTCGGGAAACGTGATGTCGGTGTCCGGGTCCAGCACCATTTCGATGCTGGTGTCCGAGGTCACCATCATCAGCGCCATATCGCCAACCACCTTTGACGATGGCGTCACCTTGACGATGTCGCCGAATGCCATGTTGACATCCGCATAGGCACGCGCAACTTCGTGCCAGCGCTCAGCAAGCCCCAGCGATGCCGCCTGCTCTTTAAGATTCGTGAACTGGCCGCCCGGCATTTCGTGCAAATAGACTTCCGATGCGCCGGAGCGAATATCCGGCTCAAACGCGGCGTACTGTTCGCGTACCTGTTCCCAGTAGTCGCTAATCAGGCGCACGCTCGGCAGGCTGATACCGGGATCGTGATCGCCGTTTTCAAGCGCCGCAACTATCGAGCCAAGACAGGGCTGTGATGTCAGCCCACTCATCGAATCCATCGCGGCATCGAAGGCATCAACACCCTCATCTACCGCCGCAAGCACCGTTGCCGCCGCCGCTCCGCTGGTGTCGTGTGTGTGCAAGTGAATTGGCAACCCGACTTCCTGCCGTAGTGCGCGAATCAATTTACGCGCGGCAGCGGGTTTCAGCAGCCCGGCCATGTCCTTGATGCCCAGTACATGTGCGCCAGCCGCTTCCAGCTCCTTCGCCAGGTCGACGTAGTAGCGCAGGTTGTACTTCGAACGCATCGGATCGAGGATGTCGCCGGTGTAGCAAATGGCGGCTTCAGCGATCTTGCCGGTGTCACAAACCGCGTCGATCGCGGCACGCATGTTTTCGACCCAGTTCAGGCAATCGAAAATGCGGAACACGTCAACACCGGCAGCCGCCGACTGCTGCACAAAATAGCGCACCACGTTGTCCGGGTAGTTCTTGTAGCCAACCCCGTTCGAGGCACGCAACAACATTTGCTGCATCAGGTTCGGCATCGCCGCCGACAGATCGGCAAGCCTCTGCCACGGGTCTTCGTTCAGGAAGCGCATCGACACGTCAAACGTGGCGCCACCCCAGGATTCCACCGAGAACAGCTGTGGCAACAGTTGCGCATAGTGCGGTGCGATACCGAGCATGTCTATCGAGCGCATGCGGGTCGCCATCAGCGACTGGTGCGCATCGCGGAATGTCGTGTCCGTGATCAGCGGCACCTTGCTGTCCAACATGTACTTCGCGACCGCTTGCGGCCCGTCGGCGTCCAGAATCTGGCGTACGCCGTTGGCCGGCACCTGCTGTTCTATGGATGGCGCCGTCGGCCTTCTAAGAATCTTCGGTTGTTTGCGGCCAGCGACCTGGGCATTGCCATTCACAATGACATCGCCGATAAATTCGAGCAGCTGCGAGCCGTTACTGCTGTCGGGTGGCAACTCCAGCAACTCCGGAGATTCGTCGACGAAACGCGTGTTGTAGTCACCGTTGGCGAAACGGGAATCCGATATCAGCGCACTCAGGAAAGCGAGGTTCGTTTCGACGCCGCGCACGCGAAACTCACTCAGTCCGCGCAACATGCGATCCGTCGCCTCGGCCTCCGATACGCCCAGTGCCGTGATCTTGACCAGCAGGCTGTCGTAGTGCCGGCCAATGACAGCACCGGAGTAGGCCGTGCCGGCATCGAGTCGAATGCCAGGGCCCGCCGGGCTGCGATACGCCACGATGTGACCGTAATCCGGAATGAAACTGTTGCGCGGGTCTTCAGTCGTTACACGGCACTGGATCGCAGCGCCGCGCATCTCGATGTCCTGCTGCGCCGGGATGCCGGATGATTGCATGTCGCCGATCTTTCCACCGGCGGCAATTCGGATCTGCGACTTGACGAGATCCAGCCCGGTGATCTGTTCGGTCACCGTGTGTTCGACCTGGATGCGCGGGTTGACTTCGATGAAATAAAACTCACCGGTGTTTACGTCCTGCAGGAACTCCACCGTACCGGCGTTGCAGTACTGCACCGACTCCGCCAGGCGTACAGCCGCCGCGGTGATCTCGTCACGTTGCGCCTGCGACAGGTACGGCGCCGGCGCACGCTCGACAATCTTCTGGTGTCGACGCTGTACCGTGCAGTCTCGCTCAAACAGGTGCACGACCTGGCCGTGCGAATCGCCGATGACCTGCACTTCGACGTGACGGGCATTGCGCACCAGCTTCTCGAGATACACCTCGTCGTTGCCGAACGCGGATTTGGCTTCGCGGCGTGCCGCGGCAACCTGGTCCAGCAGGCCGGCCTCTTCTTCAATGACGCGCATGCCGCGGCCACCACCGCCCCAGCTCGCCTTGAGCATGAGCGGAAAGCCGATTTCATTGGCAAGCGCGAGGATTTTTTCACCATCCTGCGGCAACGGTTCCGTTGCCGGCATCACCGGCACACCGGCTTGCATCGCAATGGCTCGTGCCTCGACCTTATTGCCCAGGCGGCTCATGGTCTCGGGCGACGGACCGATGAAAGTGATGTTTGATGCCGCACACAGGCGCGCAAATTCCGGGTTTTCCGACAGCAGCCCGTATCCGGGATGCACGGCATCCGCACCCGATTGTTTCGCGATCCGGATGATGTCGTCCATGTCCAGGTAGGCGTCGATCGGCTTCTTGCCCTCGCCGACCTGGTACGACTCCGGCGTACTAAAACGATGCAGGGTCAGGCGATCCTCGGCTGAATAGATGCCGACAGACGGGATTTGCAGCTCGCGGGCCGCGCGAAAGACGCGGATCGCAATCTCGCTGCGATTGGCAATGAGAATCTTTTTGAACATTGATTTTGCGCAAGAACTGGCAGCTCCAGCCGAGACGGCGGGCATTGTTGCCCAAGCTGCTGTCATAAGAGAGTGCCATATCCACCGCCGCAAACAACAGTTACGTGTGAGATAATTTCTCCTGCAACGTGAATCCGGGCCCGACAGGCGCTACGATGCCGGAATGAAAAGCATTCGCGCTGTCCCTGTCATTGCAGCCGCATCTGCGGCTCTAGTCGTCCTGCCGCCGTTGCTGTTTCTGGGCTCTGCCCTGTTCGAAGGCATGGGGTTCGGCGGCGGCAGCACGGCCCTCGCCGAGCAATACGTCGTTGAACGCAGCAATCTTGTTGTCATCACCCTGCTCGGCCTCGTGCCCATGTTACTCATCATGCTTTTGCTCGGCATCCGCCGCGCTATCCGCAAAACCTGGGACGGCTCGGGTACTTACGCGCTTGCCGCTTCACTGCCGGTAGTGCTGGTAACGATTTATGTACACCTCGAATACTGGCCATCGTACCTGCCAGCACGCCAGTTTCTCGGCTTTCCGCACGGCCTCGAATTCGTCATTGGCCCGCTCTTCTTCGCACCGGCCGGTATCTTGCTCGGTTTCCTGGTGGCGTGGATTTTTCGTAAGCAGGCCACGCAATGAGGCGCATATTTTGGCTCACGTTATTGTTGGCGCTGCCCGCCGCGACCTATGCGTGCCGCTGTGCGCCGCAAGCACTGGCCACTTACTTCGATGGCGCCGACTACGTCGCAATGGCGCGACTGCTGTCATTCGAGGACAGCGACGATCAGCGCGTGCTTGAGTTCGAACTGCTCGCCGAGCCCTATAAAGGTGGCGACGATGATGACGTCAAGACAGTACAGCTCGCGACGGCCATCAGTACAGCGAGTTGCGGTGTGCAGCCGGACATCAATGCCGTCTATGTCGTGTTTGCCCACACTGACGACGCGAATTCCCCTCGCTTGCGCATCGACAGTTGCAGCGGCACAAGGGTGCACATTTCAACGCAGCTCGACGAGCCGGTCGGTTTCGAGGACGTGCCGGCGCGATTTGTAGCAGGGCAACTCAACGCACTGGCGGGCATGGAAGTGCTGCGCGATGTGTCTCGCAACGCACCAGCGTCGAGCGCTGCTGATAACACGGCCCTGCTCGGCTTGTTGGACCTGAAGGCGCTCGCGCACGGTGGATTGACACCGTTGTACTCGGCGCCCGACAAGGAAAGCTCCGTCGTTGCCGAGGTCCGCACATGGGATGACATTCAGTATCGCGAAGTCGGTTACGAAGTACCGGCTGCCAGTGTGTTTGCCCGCGTGCCCGGCTGGTACCTGCTCGAAACGTCCGACGGTGAACGCGGCTGGGCGGCAGGCGAAGATGCGGGCACCTGGTTTCCTTATGCCGAATTGCTACTGAAGCGTCTCGCCTACCTGACAGAAGGTTGGAGTGGACTCCTCTGGCCCGGCGCCGGTGCCGGGCTGCCGATGCGTTTTGATCGGCGGCAGTTCGACGACCGGCAGGAGTACCCGGTTAACGTGCTCGAACATCTGGATGTTGGCGGCATGCCGTGGTACCGCGTGCAGGTGCTCGAAGCGGATCCCTGCTCGAGCGGCTCGGACAAAGTGCGTGGCACCGGGTGGGTGCCCGGTTACGATCGCGACGGTAAAGTCGGCGTCTGGTTTTATTCGCGCGGCTGCTAACGTGTCATCAGGGTGACGGAATTTCCGTTACTCGCAAATCGTTCTCACCAAACGTCTCACTCAGCACTGCACGCGCCTGGCTTAATACCGCGCTTGCCTCCGTATCGCGGCCCAATGCTTGCAGCGTGTGGCCGTATTGCAGCAATGCCAATGCGCCCTCCCATGCCAGCGGCCTCGAATCGTCGCGAATGATCGTTGCAATCTTTTCACCGTATGCGAGAGATTCGACCAGCTCGTCTTTTCGACGATAGTGTTCGGCGGCAACACCGTATAGACGCAGGTTCACGACACTGGCTGCGCCGACCGTTTCTTCCTGCCCACTAATCGCCGACAGGATCAATACTTCTGCCTCATCGAACCGGCCCAGCTCGCTCAATGCATGCCCCAGCTCCCGCTGCAACACGATATTATTTTCTCGACTTAGCGTGTCACGCGCTGTCATTAAGGAACGGAACTCGTGTTCCGCCTCTGAAAAACGCGCGCGTCGATTTTCCATCATGCCGCGCAGCAGTCGCAGCCGATTCACATCCGTCGATTGTTCACCGTCAATCTCTGTCGCCGTGGCAAGCGCCTGGTCGAGCAGCGCATCGGCTTCGTCATAACGTGCCAGATCGATCAAAACGGTAGCCGTGCCGCGCAGGTTGCGTGCGTAGGTAATGTTGTCTTCACCGATTCGCGAGCGCGTAATTTCCTGTGCTGTGCGATACGCCTCGAGTGACTCCTGCATCCGCCCGAGTCTCTTCAGTGCACTTGCGTAAGTGCCATGCATGAATGCGACGTGATAATAATCGCCTCCCCATACCTGCACCCCCATTGGGATATTCTCTTCGAGTATCGCGATCGCTTCCTCGAACTTGCCCAGGCGGATTAATACCAGGGCAAGATTGGACTTCCTGATGATGGTATTGGGGTGTGTGGCACCCAGAACCCGGTCGGACAACACAATCGTTTCACGCAGTATTTGCTCCGCCTCGCGGTGCCGGCCGAGGCGCGACAATGAATTACTCAGGTTGCCGCGAGTGTCAATCGCGCTCTGTGTTTCACCATCGCCGTTTGCGATCAGAATAGCCAACCCGCGTTGCTGCAGGTCCAGCGCCTCCTCTGACCGGTGTGCGTCATGCAGGATCACGCCAAGGCGCGCCATCAGGTAACCAACGTCGCTGTTATCGGGACCGAATGCGGCCGTCGCGATGTCGAGTGTGCGTCGCTCGTAGTGCTCCGCCTTCTCTAGGTCGCCGAACTGGCGATACGCCTCCGCCAGGCTGTGCGTCGTGCGCGAAATCGAAACTTCGTTGCGCGGCACCTCGGATTCCTTGAGCTCCAGCACCCGTTCCAGCATGGGGACCGAGCGTTCGAGGTCACCAATGAGCGTCATGCTGGTCGCCATGATGCGCATCAACTCGGCTTTTACCTGCGGCTGTTCATCGAGTTCCTCAATGCGATCACGGCCCTGCTCCAGCAACTCCACGGCCGTAATCGGCTCCCCTTTCGCTTCGTGTGGGGAAGCGCTCTCGAACAAGCCGGTCAGGAACGCCGCCACTTCGTTTGCTTGCGCGGCTGCCTGGTTGGCCCGGTCGCGTTCGTCGGCCAGTCGCATCGTGTAGTAGATACTCATCGTTGCGATGCCAGCAACAACCACGAAGGTGATAGCAAGACTGCGTGCGTTACGGACGATGAACTTGCGCAATTTGTATGGCCAGTCGTCGCCGCGCGCCAGGACCGGCTCGTTCGACAGGTAGCGTGCAATGTCGTTCGCCAGCGACTCGGCCGTGGTGTAGCGACGCTGCGGTTCTTTTTGCAGCGCATGCAGCACGATGTTATCGAGGTCGCCTGCCAGGCGCTTTTGCAGTTTCTGTGTCGACGTCGCGCGACGTGCACCGACATTCACATCCGTATCGGGACGCGTCACCACCGTACTGGGCCGGCGCGGTTCGCTATCGAGAATTGCGGCTTCATAGTCGCGCCGCGTCGAGGTCGACATACCGTACGGCGACTGCCCCGTCATCAGCCGATACAACAGGACGCCCAGTGCATACACATCGGTCGCAACCGAAATCGGTTCACCGCGCACCTGCTCCGGGCTCGCGTACTCCGGTGTCATGGCGCGCATACCCTCGCGCGTGACGGCAACCGTCTGCGGCACCGCGCTGGTCTCAAGCAATTTCGCAATACCGAAGTCGAGCAGCTTCGGCTCGCCGTTGGTATCGACAAGAATATTGTTCGGTTTCAGGTCGCGGTGCACGATCAGGTTGCGATGTGCGAAATCGACAGCCTTGCAGACCTTGATAAAAATCTGCAGTCGCTCCGGGATACTGAGCTGGTGGTCATCGCAGTACTGATCGATGGGCAAACCATCCACGTACTCCAGCACCAGGTACGGCAGGTTTTCGTCGGTCGATCCGCCGTCGATCAGCTTGGCGATATTCGGATGACTGAGACTGGCGAGAATCTGGCGCTCGGCGCGAAATCGCGTTACGGCATCTTTCGCCAGCAATTGCGCCGTCATGATCTTCAGCGCAACGGTCTGCTGGTACTCGTCGTCGGCTCGTTCGGCCAGAAACACGGCGCCCATGCCACCATCGGCGATGCGTCGCCTGATTGTCCATGCACCGATTCGACGGCTTTGCCACGGGTCGGGCGCTGACTCCGCAAGCTCCCGGAGCGAACGCGCTACCGATTCGCCCAACGGCTTGTTCGCCGTGGAATCTGCAGACAGCAGTTTGAGCAACTGTTGCTCGAGGTCAGGATGCTCGTCGGCAAATGCCGCCAGCATTGCCGTACGTGCGTCCCCCTCGAGATCACTGGCTTCGGCAAACGCCGCCTCGAGAATTTTCCAGTCCCTGGTCGTCATCTAGCGCCCACTATAGCCGAGCTCAACGCAGCACGTATTCGCGATATAACAAAACTGAGGTCAATAGGCCACTTACAACACGTCAATCAGCGCACTGAATTCGACGATGACAGCATCGTTGGCAATGCCAATGAGATCAGCGATGCCGTCACCATTAACGTCACCAGTGAAGCGTGGATTGGCAAGCCCATCCCAGTCGTTACCAAACAGTGCCGCCGCGCCCGGCCAGTCGGTCTCGCGTTCGAAAATGCCGTTGTCGCCCGTGTTGAGTGAATACAGCACTTCATTGTCCTTGAAGCCGATCACCTCCGGCCGCCCGTCGCCAGTCACGTCGGTTACATAGCGGTCATGTTCGATGATGCGCCAGCCGTCGTAGTAAGCGAATTCAGAAGACACCGTATAACCGGTACTCTCGAAGCCGGTGTCGGGCAGCAGTCGATTGGCAACGACGACACTGTTTGCGAATGCAATCACGTCGGCCGTGCCATCGTCACCCGTCAGGTTCACCGCCAGGCGAATGTGGTTTGCCGCGATATATTTGTTTGTATCGACGTACCGGGCTACACCGTAGTCTGTGCCACCCAGGATTCCAGTGCCGTCAATGTCCGGGCTCAACGAGTTCAGCGTTACCCGAGTTTCCGTCGCGCCGAAACCGAATATGTCGGGATAGCCATCACCGTTTGCGTCAGCCATCATGCGTGGGTGGTTATTGGTCCAGCCCTGCGCTGTGCCATAGTCTGTTTTGTCCCGCACAGGTATGTCAAAACCAACGCCGAACGATCGAGACACGTATACGCCGTCTGCCAGGAAGCCAATGATGTCGTCAAATCCGTCGCGATTGACGTCACTGAGCACGCGCGGATGCGTCAATACATCGAGACCGTTGTTGACACCGTAGGCATCAACCCAGGGTTCCGGCTCCTGAAATTCTCCACCGAGATTCAGTGACACCAGGACCGCATCGTCATGAAACACAACGATCTCGGGCTCCGGTCCGCCGCCGACATTGGCCAACAGGTGAATGTGCTGCGCAAAGTTGACATCAACCGATGGATCGAAATCGGGCAGTACATTTTCTGCTGCCGCAAACCCTCCCGCACCATCGGCGAGCGCGACCCAGACGCCGCCGGGACCAAAGCCGACGATATCGATTCGTCCGTCGTTATTGACATCCGCGACCCGGCGCCGGTCGACTGCCTCGGTCCAGCCATCCGCGAATGTCATGCCATCGATCTGGCTTAGCGTTGGCGCGAGCAGCGCAACCGAGAATTGCTTGGTCGGGTCGGTACCGATCGGCCGATTTGCGGTGACAGTGACCTTATATTCGCCTTTGGCCGCATAGAGGTGGCTCGCGTCGATATTGTTGAAACTGGCCAGTGGTTGCACAGGACTGCCGTCACCCCAGTCAACCAGCACGCCATCGAGGTCACTGCTGGACGTAACACTGCCGGTCAGCGTCACGCGGTTGCCCGGGCCAGTCAGCTTGAGCGCGAAACTGACGCCGCTGGAGCCACCGGTTGGATCGGTGTCGACAAGATCATCTTCTCCGTCGCCGTCCGTATCGACCAGGTTCGGGTCGGTCTGGTTTGCACGCTCGTCCGCATCGAACACGCCGTCGTCGTCGGCATCCGCACTCAATGGATCCGAGTACACGCGGTAGTCGTTGAATCCGGACCGCGCGATCCAGCCTTCCTTGACTTCCTCGAGGTCGGACAGCCCGTCTTCGTCGGTGTCCGCGCTGCGCATGTTGGTGCCGTGCAGTTGCTCCTCGCGATTAAACAGTCGATCGCCATCGGCATCCGCCAGGTAAACCAGGTTGATGTAGTTGTCGTCGGTCAGCACGATGTCACCAAAATCGGCGTTTGCCGCATCCAGCGTTTCGGAATCGCTGTACACATACCAGACGCCGTCAGCTACGGACTGGCTGGCAACGTTGCGCACCGAACTCAGGACCTCCTGCTGTTCGCCGGTTTCGTTGCCATTGGCGTCCAGCAGCGCCTTGGTAGCGACGGTGTACGGAATCTCGAGAATGTTTTCCAACACCTCCCGCATAGTGATGCCCAGCGGCTGCTGAGTGACTTCATCGCGCGCCACATTGGTCGCGACAAGGTAGGTTTCCACGGTGCCACTGCGTCCGCCATCCTGATCGCCAAAATCGATAACCACACGCGCCGTTTGATTAAAGACCGCCTGGCTGATGTCCGCGAAGTCGCGATCGGGATCGCCGCCACTGACATTGTCGATCGACACGCTGCCGACGGTGAACAACAAGCCGCTCGGGTTACGCATGAGTTCTTTGAGCTTGGTCACCGACGTTCCTTTGCCGGTAAGCGCCTGCTCTATGGCAGCGCCGGGAACAAGGTCCCGACCGCCGTCCGGCGCCAATAGCAGCTCATCAATCGTTTCGAGTCTGCGACCGCCATCGGCGTGATTCTTGGCGATGACATCGATGCTGCGAATGCGGAACGAACGGGCTGACGTGTTCGTGATCTTGATCGTCGCTCTAAGCGTTCCGCCCTCTTCGACAATTCGTGCGCCCTGGGTGTTACCTGCATAACGCCCGTATTCCTGTCGCGAACTTGCGGCCGACGTCGATGTGACCGAGGTTGATTTCTCCTGCGTGTTGGTCGCAGTCGATGTCGTCTCAGCACCCGCCTTTGCTGAGCCGCCGCAACCGGGAAAACTGCACTCGACCGAGACTTCGGCATACACGCGATCCGACTTCTCCGTGGTATTTGTCGTCGAGGTCGAATCCGACCGGCTGTAGCTCGATTCCTGCCCCTGTGCGAGGCTGGCACTGAATGATTCGGTCACTTCCGTATCGGTTTCATAGGTCGAGGTAATGTCGATGGTCGGGCTACCGGTGACATCGATCGAGAACGACGGCACATCGGCAATCAGCGGATGAGTACCGCCATTGGTGATCTCCTGTTTGTCGTTGAAACCATCGCCGTCCGTGTCGGCCATGATCGGCGACGTGCCAAGACTGGCCTCTTCTTCGTCAGTGAGGCCGTCATTGTCAGCATCCGGCGCTGCGATGACCGGCGGCGGCGATTCGGTGCCTGTTTCACCGGGGACGATCACCTCGGTCTCGGTGCACGCCCCGAGTGCCATGAGGCTCAGCAGTGAGGCCAGTCGCGCGATAGCGCTTGAATAGGTCGGTGAGATCATCAGCCTGCTCCAGTCGAATGTTGGCGTTCGTATCTGGATAAGCTGGAAGCGGGCCGCGATTTGCCCACGAAAGAAAGGGGTCAGATTTATTTAGTAGCTACTTATTTGCCTGGAAAATAAATCTGACCCCTTTTAGGCCCGCATGGCTGCTCGGGGAATAATTGCGCCACGGTGCTGTACGACCAGTGCGGCGAGCTTGCTGCCATTTTTTGCGGAATCCTCGGGACTTGCGCCATTGATTCGCGCCGCGATATAGCCGGCATTGAAAGAATCGCCCGCTGCGGTCGTGTCCACAACGTCATCAACCAGCATCGGCGGTACATGCTTCACCGTGGTGTCGTCGGCAACTAGGCTGCCTTCACCGCCTCTTTTCAGCACGATTTCGCCAATGCCCCAGGCGCGCAGGCGCTCGATCACCGCATCATTGGATTCGTCATCGAATAGCTGCCGGTCGTCGTCAGCACTGGGAAGCGCGATGTCGGTGATCCGGTACATCGCTTCGAACGCTGTTTTTGCCTCCGCAACGTCGGGCCAGCCACGCCGCCGATAGTTATTGTCGAAAATAACGCGGCCGCCATCTTGCCGGTACGACCTGAGAAACTCGAACAGGTAAGTACGCGCGGCTTCGTGATAGAGGGACAGCGTAATGCCAGAAAAATACAGACTCTCGAACTGTCTCAACTGCGCGAACACTTCCGATCGGCGGGCGTCATCGTTGATCAGGCGCCGCGCCGGCGATTCGAGACGCCAGTAGTAGAATGAACGTTCGCCGCTGTCGTCGATATTGATCCAGTACATTCCCGGCAGGCCGCGTTTCTCACGGCGCACCAGATCACAACGGACGCCATTTGACTGCCACTGGTTCACCATCCAGTCGCTCAACGGATCGTCGCCAAGCATCGTGACGTAATCGACGTCGATCCCTTGCCGGGCAAGATAGGTCGCTACATTCAGCGTATCGCCGCCGTAGCTGATTTGTGCGTCGATGGTCGATTCCGAGTAGCCGGCCGCGGTGATATTGGGGCGCAGCTCGATCATGCACTCGCCGATGACCGCAATCTTGTTCTTAGACATAGTGCACCGGTACGCTACTTAAACCTCGATCATTATCGCGCATTGCGATGCGTTTATCGCGACATTTGCACACGGGATACTCGATCCCGCTAACCGAAAGCAGCTCGCAAGTGTGTTGCAAATGATGGCGGTTACCTGACAAACCTTTACATTTGACTTTTTGAAGAGTCTCCGCGTATTCGGGATAATCGCCCTGTTCCCTAATCACTGGAGAGTTTCATAATGCTCAAGAATATCCTGATCGCAACAGCAGCCGCTGTTACCTTCATCGCCGCACCGGCCCATGCCGTGGTACCGGACGAGGACAGCGCCGTGTCAAAGAACTTCAAATCTTTCGGACGGGATTTGCGATCAGTACGAAAAATGTCTGACCAGGATGAACTAGTGGCGTTTCTTGAGAAGGCACACGCTGCAGTGACAGCCAACCGCAGCGAAGTGCCAAGCTTTATGGAAGCCGGAACCAAACAGTATGCCGAGTACCAGGACGGCATCGACGAGTTCCTGACAAAGATCAACTCAGCACTTGCGCTCGCTAAATCCGGAGATGTAGACGGCGCCAAGGAAGTCGCTGGCGGATTTCGCAAGATTAAAGACAAGTACCACGAGCATTTCGACATCGAAGACTAGCAGGCGCCCGATTCCT
>CAXBJV010000009.1:0-103530 GCA_963976215.1 uncultured Woeseiaceae bacterium
CCGCGGTAACATCAGCTTATGTAAGGAGCTGTTCTTATTTGGTCGCCCAATAGCTGCTACTCCGCTCGCGGGCGATAGAATCTCTGCAAGTACCAGGTAACTAAGCCTGGAGCGATGATTGCCTGAATTGTGAAGAACAGCAAAGTTACCCATTCGCTCTTATAAGCCCCTTCACCTTGCTGAATCAGCCACTGCTCACCGATTGGGCCGGACGAAAAGACCACGGCGGCCACGAGATTCCATCCCAGGTGAAGTCCAATTGGTGCATAAAGAGACCGGGTCTTGGCGTAAGCAAACGCAAACATCCAGCCACCCGCCCCGGTCACCAGGAAAATGTAGATCATTAGCACCAGGCGAGAGCCGAACACTTCGTAGCTAAACCAGTGGTACACACCGAAAGCAATGGCGCTGACTAGACAAGCCTTCACAACTCCGACGTAACGGACAAGCAGGTAAAGCAGCGCGCCACGAAAAAGAAATTCCTCGTAGAGCACCGAAGAAAGCACCCAGAAAGAACCGCCAAGCAGCTGGTGCAGGTCATAGTCCGGATTTACTTGGTAGGAAACTTCCTTGAAGTGTGCCTGCCACGTGAAGTTGATGACCCCAATAAGCGCCATAAAAAACATTCCGGCCACAAACGCGATCATGCGCTGTTTGGTTGGCACAATACCCAGAACTGTCAGGGGTTCGCGCACTAAAACGCGAAGCAAGAGCCACGAAAAAAACAGCGAAACCAGAGTTCCGACGATCACTATCGTGCTGCTCCTATGGAGATGTTTGAATTATAAGATTCTGGACCGGAAAGAAACGACCCCGTGAGCATAGTGCTTCTCGTGCTTGGCGGGACGTGTATCGACATTGGCAATCGGTTGGCCTGGAAAAAATCGTGGAACTATGACGGGGCCGCAAAACGCGACAGGCGCTCAGTTAGCAGATCGTAGAATCCGTCACTGTCAACGTCGTACGCCCAGTGCACGTTTTTCGGCCGCTCTGTCACATGCCAGAAATCGACCGCCGTATGACCCATCGTCAGTTCCGATTCCGTCTCGATTGCTACATTACACAAACGCGTCTTGAAAAGGTTCGGCTGCAACAGGTAAGCGACAGTACAAGGGTCGTGCAGCGGCGCGCCGGGTGAATCGTACTTTTCGACATCGTAGCGATGAAAAAAACTCAGCATGCCTGCCGTCGCATCGGCCACCGGATTACCGAGCGCCGCAATGCGATCCACTCGAGCCCGCGTCGACAAGACCTTGTGCGTGACATCAAGACCCATCACCGTCAGGGGTCTGCCACAACTAAAAACGATGTCGGCGGCATGCGGGTCGGCGAGGATATTGAATTCGGCTGATGGCGTGTGATTGCCACCCTCTCGCATCGCGCCTCCCATCAAAACGATTTCCTTGATATTGCCCGCTATGCGGGGATCTTCGACAAGCGCGGCGGCAATGTTGGTCAGCGGCCCGGTCGGGACGAGCGTGATGCTTGCTGGCTGTGCTGAACGCAGAGTCTCCAGCAGAAACCGAACGGCGTGCTGCTCCTGCAAGGGCATCTCTGGCTCGAAAATATCCATGCCATCAATGCCATTTTCGCCGTGGATGTATTCGGCCGTGATCGCTTCGCGAATCAGCGGTTTATCGCAACCGGCGAATACCGGGACCTCGCGGCGATCGGCCACCTCGCACATGACGCGCGCATTACGTTCCGTGAGCGCCAGCGGCACATTTCCGGCGACGGCAGTCACACCCAGCAGATCCAGGTCGTCTGGCGACGCCAGTGCGAGGAACAACGCTACCGCGTCATCCTGCCCCGGATCGCAGTCGATAATGATGGGTCTCGGTGTCAACGGCTTACAGTGTCAGCAGCAATCCGGCCAGCGCGGCACTCATCAGGTTGGACAGCGAGCCGGCAAGTACCGCCTTCAGGCCGAGTTGCCCGATCAGGTCGCGTTTCTCGGGCACAAGCACCCCGAGGCCACCGAGCAAAATCGCAATCGAAGACAGGTTGGCAAATCCACACAGCGAGAACGTGACCACGGCAACGGTGCGGTCGCTCATTCCGGCCAGGTATTCGTTGAGATGGGAGAAAGCGACAAATTCATTCAGGATCAGTTTTTCGCCAAACAACGCACCGGCTGCCTGCGCCTCGGCCCACGGCACACTGAGCAGGTACATCAATGGGCTGAATACCCAGCCGAGTATCGCTTGCAGGGTTAACGAGTAGCCAAACCAGCCCGACACCCAGCCAACCAAGCCGTTGAACAATGCGATCAAGGCAACGAATGCGATCAGCATCGCGCCAATATTGGCGGCCAGTCGCAATCCATCGGTCGTGCCGGAGGCCGCTGCCAGGATCAGGTTCTTGTGGTGGCTTTTCTCCATGACCAGCCGCTCTTGTGCCGCTGACGAAACCACCTTGTCATCCGGCATGACGATTTTGGCCATCAACAAACCACCCGGCGCGGCCATGAACGCAGCCGCCAGCAGGTACCTTAGCTCGGCCCCCATCAACGCGTAGCCGGCAAGCACCGTGCCGGCGATCGACGCCAATCCGGAGACCATGACCGCAAACATCTGCGCCTCGGTCAGACCCTTGAGATACGGCCGTACCGCCAGTGGCGCTTCTGTCTGACCGACGAATACATTGGCAGCCGCATTCATCGATTCGACAGCGCCGGTGCCGATGACTTTGTGCAAAAAGCCGCCGACCAGTTTGACGACCCATTCCATGACCCTGAGGTGGTAAAGAACGGACATCAGCGCGGAAAAGAAGATAATGATCGGCAGGACGTTAATCGCGAAACTGAAACCAACAACCTGGGTGTCTGCCAGCGGTCCGAAAACCATGTCGATACCAGCCTTGGAAAAACCGATGACTGCCATGACGCCATCACTCATGACGGCTATGGCAGCACGGCCTTTTTCCCAGTACAGCACGATCACTGCGATGACGACCTGCAGCGCAAAGGCCGCGCCGACAATACGCAGATTGATGGCTTTTCGATTGCTGGAAAACAGGAATGCGATGCCCAGAATCACGGCGATACCGACAATACCGATGTAGTCAGACATGGTTTCCCCCGAAGCGATTTCTTATTATTCGAGCGCCTAGTTTAGCGCATTAGCCGTGCTTATCCGGTCAAAATCTGCTCAATAACCGGTCGTTCCGCCACCGCGGATTCGGCAATACTGAATGCCTGCAGCAGGTTACGCTCAGCAGTCTCTGCGTCGGCTTCCGACGCCGCATGAATAACCGCCAGCGGTGTTTCCGCGTCCAGTCGTGCACCCGTGCCGGCGATATTGCTAAAGCCAACGGAAAGGTCGAGTTTCTGCCCGACTTCGCGGCGACCGCCACCTAGCTCAATGATTGCATTGCCGACCGCCCGCGTGTTCACGGCGGTGACAACGCCGTCCGCATGCACCGCGCGGGTCACCGGCGCTTGATCGAGATGCTCGGTGTAGCGCTCAACAAAGTCTGCCGGTCCGCCCAGTGCGGCGACCATCTTGCCGAACACCTCGGCGGCTCGACCACTGCTGACGGAGTCTTCACAGCGTTTGAGTGCGTCATCACGGTTATCGGTAATGCCGCCAACGACCAGCATTTCGGCGCTCAGCGCGAGCGTGACTTCATCCAGTCGCGGGTCACGAAAATCATTGCGCAGGTAGCGGACTGACTCGGCAATCTCCAGCGCATTGCCAGCCGTAGTGCCCAGCACTTCGTTCATATCAGTAATGATCGCGTGTGTCTTGAGCCCGGCTTTTTTTGCCGTGCCGATGATGCTTTTCGCCAGCTCCAATGCCCTGTCCGACGACTCCATGAACGCCCCGCTGCCAACCTTGACGTCCATCACCAGGCCTTGCAGTCCCGCCGCAATTTTTTTCGACAAGATGGACGCGGTGATCAGCGGTACCGATTCCACAGTTCCGGTGACATCGCGGATCGCATAGAAGCGACGGTCTGCCGGCGCGAGGTCGGCCGTCTGACCGATAATTGCGCAACCGACCGCCTTGACCGTTTTGCGAAACAGGTCGAAATCCGGCGTCGCGTTGTATCCGGGTATCGACTCTGCCTTGTCGGTCGTACCACCGGTATGCCCCAGCCCACGACCGGAAATCATCGGTACGTAGCAACCACAGGCGGCCGCAATTGGTGCCAGCAGGAAACTTGCCTTGTCGCCGACGCCGCCGGTTGAATGTTTGTCAATCACCGGGCCGTTGAGCGACTCCTGCTGCCACTCGAGCACCGTGCCGGATGCCGACATCGCGAGCGTCAGCTTGCCCGCTTCGTCGAAGCTCATTGAATTCAGGAAGATCGCCATTGCCAGCGCCGACACCTGCTCCGCTGGCAGACTGTCGTCGGCCAGCCCGTCAACAAACATCTGGATCTCGTCGTCTGACAGCGTGCCACCGTCGCGTTTTTTGCGAATTACGTCAGTGAATAACATTGTGCTTCCTGGTGACTAAGCGCCTAGTCAAAGCCGCGCAATGGCAGATCAGGGCCTCGCTGCAGCCAGTTGGCAGCAGGATAGTGGCTGGACTTGTCAATGATGTGCAGCGTGTAAGCGTGGCGAGACTTGTCAGAGAGATTCGCGGCGCTCATGTGAGGTGCGCGGCCGTTGAATATCACCAGCGTGCCCGCCGGCGCTTCGGCCGGCAGTGTCGCGTTATCCGGCCACGGCGTATGGTCGAGTGTCTTGTAAGTCATGTTGCCGTCGCTGTCGCGAAAGTGCAGCTCCTTCAATGGCTGCTTGTGGGCACCCGGAATGAACTGCATGCAGCCGTTTTCGAGGGTCGCGTCTTCGAGCGCAAACCAGAATCCGGTGCAGGTTTCAGGTTCTGTGTACAGGAAGGTCGAATCCTGGTGACAGTGCACTTCACCGCCAATACGCGGCGGCTTCAAAATGTACATGGACTGTAGAATCACCGGGTCTTCGTAGCCCAGGCAGTCGACCACGCTGCGTAGCTTTTGCGAACGGGAGAACTCGTCGAATACCGGATCCAGGTCATGCATTGCGTGCCCGATCTTGTTCAGGCTGTCTTCCTTCGACTGTCGCAGATTGCCGCTTTCATCAAACGCGTCCTTCTCGAAGAAAAATCGTATCTTGTCGCCGGACTCTTCGAAATAACTGTCGCCAAGCTGCGTTTGTTCCATTGCAGAAAAAATGCTCTGCACGGTTTTTGGGTCAAATTCGTCGATCAGATGCCGGGCACGATCAATCAGCGCGTTGCAGGCGTCGACCGATACGAAGTCTCGCAAAATGAGGAACCCGAAAGATTCGAAATCTCGCAACATGGCCTCGCTCAGCAGGCCATCCTGCGGCGCCAGATACTCGGGAACCTTCTTTTCGGGAATGCTGTTGCTGCCCATGGCTTGACACCTTAGTGCAGTAAATCAGGTCACACAAGTAGGACGATCCGCTATACTGCAGCGCATACGGAACCGCTTGGTTTCGTGCCTGAATACGATCAAAGTCTCATGGGGGAGAATACAATGATCAAGCTTAAAGTGGTCCGTCTGGCCGCCACGTCTGCGGCGGCACTGTTACTGATATCGCCGCCCGGTTTTGCGCAAGACGATGATTCGTTGTTTGACGAAATTACTGTAACGGCAACGAAGCGCTCGCAGAACATTTACGAAGTCCCGATCGCAATCAGCGCGTTCGAAGGCGACAAGCTCGCACAGCAAGGGATCGTCGATATTGTCGACATTGGCAAATTCGTGCCGAACCTGAATATTACGCAATTCTCGGCAGGTCACACGTCGTCAGCCAACCCGTTTATCCGCGGCATCGGGCTGCAGGATCACCTGATTACGACGGATCCGGGCGTCAGTGTTTATGTTGATGGCGTCTACCTTGGCCGCCAGGTCGGACAAAACTGGAACCTGACAAATATCGAGCGTGTCGAGGTATTGCGCGGCCCGCAAGGCACTTTGTATGGCCGCAACTCGATCGGCGGCGCGATCAACATTATCACCAAGACACCGGGCGCCGATCCGGGCGCTCGCGTCAGCATAGAAGCCGGCAGCCGTGAACGCCTCAACGGCGACTTTTATGCCGATACAAGACTCTCCGAAACCACAGCGATCGCATTTACCGGCGGCTTCAAAAATCGTGGCGGTCTGGGTAACTTTGTGAACCTGCCGAATGCCGGCATCAAGGTTGGCGAGACACAGGAGATCTTCGGGCGCATCGCGTTTCGCTACGAGAGTGACGATGTAGCGATCACCATTGCGGCCGACGCCAACGACGGTGAAGGGGGTCTCAGACCGTATACCACGCTGATCGATGAACTGCCGCCCGGCAGTGCATTACGAATGGCTGGCTACACGAATGACGATGTCTCGCGCGACCCTTACGACAACAACACCGGCCAGGCAAGCCAGGCCCGCGTAACAAACTCGGCATCCGGCGCCGCGGTAACCATAGACTGGGGCGTTACCGATGCCATTGCCACGAAGATCATCCTGAGTGCTCGCACTTCCGACTACCGTGCCGGCCTCGACGATGACAGTCTCGTCGATGATTTCCTGTCATTTCCCGAAAGCGGCCAGGCGAACCAGCAGGCAGTGGAGTTCCAGGTCAACGGCGACCTGGGCTCGTGGGATTTCGTATCCGGTGTCTACTATTTCGAAGAACAGGGCGATAACGTCCAGAGCCCGACGACCTTCAATGGCTTCACCGACGGTATCTTCATACTCGAGCAGGACACGAAGAGCGTCGCAATGTTTGCGAATGTTGGCCTTAACGTGACAGACGCATTGCGGCTGTCGGGTGGCGCGCGCTACACAGAAGACAAGAAGGATGTGTTTGCCAATGTCGGCAGTGGACCCTTCAGCAACAAGCACGATTCCGACGAAATCAGCTGGGAGCTTGCTGCAAACCTGACGCTGGACGGTGGTATGAATATCTACGGCGCCATTCAGAACGGCTACCAGTCCGGCCAGTTCCCGGCCCGTCCATTCTGTTTGTTCGGCGGCACCATTGATGGCTGCCTGATTCCTGGCAAGAACATTACGGCAACCAACTATGAGTTCGGCGTCAAAGGCCAGCTTTTTGAACGCCTGCAAATGAGCGCTGCGCTGTTTTTCACGCAGTACTCCGACCTGCCCTACCAGGTCAGCTCAACCTCGGGCGGCGGATTCAGCACGACGAATCTCGTCGTGGACCAGGATTCCGTTGGTTTCGAGTGGGAGAGCACCGCGTTGCTGACCGACAATTTCCAACTGCATGCGTCGCTGGGATATATCGACGTTGATGTCGATGAACAAAATGGCGTAAAACCCGTTGCGCCATTGACGCCGGAACTGACGTTTTCACTCAGTCCGGAGCTGGCAATACCGTTGTCTGGTGGTGGTGAGTTTGTGATGCGAGCGGACTATTCGTATCGCGACGAAATGTACGGTGAACCAAGTTCGGACCCGGGTCGCCTTACCCAAATTGACAGCCGTTCGCTGATCAATATGGACTTGTCCTATCATTCAGCGGATGGCGACTGGATTGTTGCGCTATACGGCAGGAACATCACGGACGAACGCTACGACAATGCGCGTCTCAACACCGGCGATTACGTACTGCAAATTCTCAGCAACGATGCCAGCGAGTTTGGCTTACGGCTGACCAAAGAATTCTGATCCGTTTGTGTCACCCGATGTCGGAAGAGCCGGTCTGTAGACCGGCTCTTTTTTTGCTCGGGACAATGCCTGTCAAATGCTACAATCGGCACCAAAAGGGGCGTCCATGAAAAGACTAAATCGTTGTTTCTATTTATTTTTTCTTGCAGCCGTCGGCGTTGGCTGCAATACCGCCGACACGCCGCAGGCAACCACCGCTGCGGACGATCGCATCGACCTTGTCGTATTCGGCGACTACGTTGTGACGATGGACGATGCGATGACGGTGCACCGTGATGCAGCCGTCGCAATCGACGACGGTGTCATCCTGGCCGTCGGTGCAGCAGACGACATTGTTGCGCAATACCCGGCAGCGGAAACGATTGACGGCACGGGTCGTGTTGTCATGCCGGGTCTTATTAACGGGCACTCCCATGCAGCGATGACTTTGCTGCGCGGCGTCGCCGACGACCTCGCGCTGATGGACTGGCTGACCAACTATATCTTCCCCGCCGAAGTGCAATTTGTCGATTCCGAGTTTGTCCGTGTCGGCACCGAACTCGCCTGTTGGGAAATGATTCGTGGCGGTACGACCAGCTTTATCGACATGTATTACTACCCCGATACCATTGCCGAAGTTGTCGACCGCTGCGGCCTGCGTGCAAAAATATCGGCAACGGTCATCGACCAACGCAGTCCGGACGCGGAAAGCGCCAACGATTCGATCCAAAAAGGCATCGGTTTTATCGATCGCTGGCAAGGGCGCAATAGCCGCATTACACCGATTTTCGGCCCGCATGCAAACTACACGCTGAATGCAGAGCAACTACGCGCCACCCGTGAAGCGGCCAACGAATACAATGTCGGCATCAGTATTCACATGTCGGAATCGCCGTTCGAACTGCAGTACTCGAAGGATACCTACGGTACGACCAGTGTCGAAATGGCCGAGTCCATCGGTTTCTTCGACGGAGAAACCATTACCGCGCACATGGTCTGGCCGACAGACAACGAGATTCAGATTCTCGCCCAACGCAAGGTCGGCGTCATTCATAACCCGACATCCAATATGAAAATTGCGTCCGGTGTCTCGCCTGTTCCGGACATGCTGGCGGCCGGCGTACGCGTCGGACTCGGTACTGACGGCGCGGCGAGCAACAACGACCTCGATATGTGGGAAGAGATGCGGCTCGCAGCGTTCTTGCAAAAGGTCGACCGCATGGACCCGGTTGTCATGTCGGCACCAACAGTCCTGAAAATGGCGACCAGTGGCGGTGCAGAAGCGGTCGGACTCGGCGACACGGTTGGCTCGATTGAAGTCGGCAAGCGTGCCGACATCATCCAGGTCTCGTTCGATGATGTTCATCACGTACCGACCTACGATGTCATTTCTCACCTGGTTTACGTTACCGACGAACAGGATGTGACCACCGTTATTGTCGACGGCAAGCTGCTCATGCGCGATGGCGACATACTCACCATCGATACCGGGCGTGTCGCTGCCGAGGCAAATGCATTGGCGGCAAAAATTCAGACCGAACTACAGCAACGCAATCAATAACAAGAATATTGTCCACGAGGAGAGCATCATGGGGAAAAATATTGCTGCAGGTATCGCCGGTATCGCGGTGGCATTGGTCCTGGTCATGCTGGCCGAAATGCTCGGACACACGGTCTATCCGCCACCCGCGGACCTGGACTTCGACGACATCGATGCCGTACGAAGTCACATTGCAACGCTGCCAGTGGGTGCGTTCGCCTTTGTGGCCGGCGGCTGGTTTGCCGCGACACTGGCCGGAATCCTGGTCGCCTGCCGCATCGGCACGGCCCGCAAGCGGTTTTTTGCCAGCATGATCACCGGCCTGATGCTGCTGGCCACCGTCTACAACCTGGCAACCATTCCACATCCATTATGGTTTTCGATTGTGGGTATCGCGGGCATATTTCTGGCCGCGTGGCTGGCGCTGTGCCTGAGCCCGGCTGACCGCGAGACCAACCCGGAATGACGGCAATCCAGGACAAAATGCCGGAAAACAACTGCTATGGCTGCGGACCCAATAATACGCACGGCATGCAAATCAAGAGCCATTGGGATGGCGACGAGAGTGTTTGCCGGTACATGCCGAAACCCGAGCAATGTGCCGGTCCGCCGCAATACGTCTATGGCGGCACGATTGCCAGCCTGATCGATTGCCACAGCGTCGGCACGGCGATCAGTAACTACTATCGCAGTGAGGGCCGGGATACGGGAGAGCCGCCGGAAATCTGGTGCGTAACGGGCCGCCTGACCGTGAACTATCTTGCGCCGACCCCGATTGACCAGGAAATCGAACTCCGTGCGCGCATCGAAGAGTGCGGCGAAAAGAAGAGCATCGTCAGTTGCGAGGTGTTTTCCGGCGGTATCCAGACGGCATCCGGCGAAGTCATCGCCGTCCGCGTGCCCGACTCGTGGAAAAACCGCCAGGCGCGTTAAAGGAAGCTGGTGCCGTAGTCCATGGGCGGCAAATTGAAATGCGTCGCGACACTCTGGCCAATGTCGGCGAATGACTCGCGCCGGCCCAGCGACCGCGGCTCAACGCCCGCGCCGTAAACCAGCACCGGGATATGCTCGCGCGTATGATCGCTGCCGGGCCAGGTCGGATCACAGCCATGATCCGCACACAGCACCAGCAAATCATCGTCGTTCATCAGCTCGAGTATTTCCGGCAGCCGTTGGTCAAGATACTCCAGCGCGTCCGCGTATCCGTCGACATTGCGGCGATGGCCGTAGAGCATGTCAAAGTCAACAAAATTGGTAAACACGATCGATCGATCGCCGGCTGCCTTCATTGCATCGAGCGTCGCATCGAACAGGGCCGCATTGCCGGTCGCCTTTATTTTTTTCGTGATGCCCATGTGGGCATAGATATCCGCAATCTTGCCGACGCTGATCACCTCACCACCACTGTCCACCAGTTTGTCGAGCACGGTCGGTGCGTGCGGTGGCGTTGTCAGGTCACGACGATTCCCGGTGCGCACGTACGTCTCCGCGCTGTCGCCGACAAAAGGGCGCGCGATTACGCGACCGATGTTGTATTTGTCGACCAGCTTGCGAGCGATCTCGCAAAGTGCGTACAGACGGTCGAGACCGAAGGTCTCTTCGTGACAGGCGATCTGGAAGACGCTGTCGGCCGACGTGTAGACAATCGGTTTTCCAGTTGCAACATGTTCATCACCCAGCTCGGCGATAATGGTCGTGCCGGACGCGTGACAGTTGCCGAGTACGCCGGGCAGGTCCGCGCGCGCTATCAATTCATCGAGTAGTTCTTTCGGGAATGCGTTTTCCTTACCCGTAAAGTAGCCCCAGTCAAACAGCACCGGGACGCCTGCAATCTCCCAATGACCGCTCGGGGTGTCCTTGCCACTGCTGAGTTCCGCAGCATGGCCGTAAGCACCGATGACTTCGATATTCGGATCGTAGCCTGGCGAAAATTCACCGCTGCTTTCCTTGCCCGCATGGAACAGCCCCAGCTTCGCAAGATTCGGCAGTTTCAGGGGGCCGGCATCCGACCCGGCGCGCGCCTCGGCGATGTGGCCGAAGGTATCGGCGCCCACGTCACCAAACCTGTCCGCATCGGCGGTTGCGCCGATACCAAACGAATCCAGAACCAGAATAATTGCTCTTGCCATACCTGCCTTCCGCTCGTTATTGCAGCGCGACGAAGAAGCCCGCGAGCGCTGCATTCATCAGGTTCACCAGTGTACCGCCAATCACGGCACGAAGACCAAACCTCGCGATGTCATGCCGGCGTTCAGGGACAACCGCCCCCAGGCCGCCGAGCAGGATAGCGATCGACGAGAGGTTCGAGAAGCCGCAAAGTGCAAAAGTAACAACAACTTGCGTGTGTGCCGACAGCGAATCCCGGATCTCGACAAAACTGACGTAAGCGTAGAACTCGTTGATCACCAATTTCTGCCCGATCAGGCTACCGGCCTGGATCGCCTCGTTCCAGGGCACGCCAAGCAGGTAAGCCACCGGCGCAAACAGCCGTCCCAGCAGCCACTGCAGTGTGAGGTCCTCAAACCCGAACCAGGTGCCGATGCCGCTCATGACACCATTCACCAGGTAGATCAGGCCGACAAACGCGATCAACATGGCGCCGACGCTCAATGCGACCTGCATGCCCGTCATCGCACCGTTGCCAATCGCTTCGAAAATATTTACCGGCGTGTCGGCATCTTCCTCCGCAACGATGGGCCGATCATCGATTGACTCCGTCTCGGGCATCATGATCTTCGCTATCAGCAAGCCGCCGGGTGCCGCCATAAAACTTGCCGTGATGAGGTATTTGAGTTCGACACCCATTTGCGCATAGCCCATCATCACAGCGCCCGCAATTGTCGCGCAGCCGCCTGTCATCACCGCAAAGAGTTCGGATTGCGACATGCGCGCGAGATACGGCCGCACGACCAGCGGCGCGTCGGTGTGGCCGACGAAAATATTCGACACGGCGCTGACTGATTCCGCATGGCTGGTTTGCAACAGGCGGTGCAGCCAGCCGCCGAATACGCCGACGACCTTTTGCATGATGCCGAGGTAATACAGCACGGACATCAGCGCGGCAAAGAAGACAATAATCGGCAAGACGTTGAACGCGATGGTAAAACCAAGCGAGTCGTTCAACTGATTACCAAACAGAAAGCGAATGCCGTCGTTGCCGTAGTTGATGACGTATTGCACGCCCATGACGACTTTGTCGAGTACAAAACTGCCTGCCGGCACGAACAACACCAGGCCGCCAACGATGACCTGGATGGCAAAGGCAATCGAAATAGTTCGTTTGTTAATTGCGCCGCGATTATTCGACAGCAAGATCGCCAGCAGAAAAACAGTGGCGACACCCACGAGACTTAACAGCGCCTGCATGCGCTAGTCCTCTGTCAGTTTCTGGCTGAAGTGGAAACTTGCAATGTCGAGCCCCTCACGCAGATAAAAGCGATGCGCGCGATGCCGCTGTGTGCCTGAATCCAGGTGCAAGTGCGTGCATCCCGCTGACTCGGCCTGTGCGCGCAGCCACTCGATCATCGCCTTACCGTGTCCGCTGGATCGCGCTTTGTCCGCGGTAACCAGGTCGTCAACGTACAGGTTCTTACCCATGAACAGCGTTGTCATTACGCGAAACCCGGCAACCGCGACAACAGTGCCAGCGTCACTAATGTACGCCATGCGATAGCCCTCACCTTCCATCTTGCGAATCAGGGGAAGAAAAGACGCTTCATCCAGATGCGTTCTCAGTTCCGCCATAACGGCGAAGCAATTGCTGATTTCAGCATCGGTTTCTGCAAGTTTTACCGCTGACATTTCGACTCCACGTGAACACAAAAAAAGGGTTGGAGCCTGTGCAGCTCCAACCCCGTATATTTTAACTGAATTCCCGGGGATCTAGTGGTGTCCCGGCGTCTCGACCTCCATCGTGCTTTCGCCGTAATTCTCCAGTCGCGAGTCTTCGACGTAATCGCCCTCGAGCGCCATCAAGGCTATCAGCACCATGATCGCAACCGGCGGTCCGAGGATGGCCAGTTTCAAAGCGAATCGCTCCCAGCCCATGTGCATGAATATCCAGACAATACCGCCGGCCTTTGCAAACATGAACAGCAGGATCAGGAAATGGCGCATGGTTCCCCTGTCCATGAAGTCTGTCATGTAGGAAAAAGTACTGAGTACAAACAGTGCAACCCACATGATCCAGTAAATTTTTAATGGATGCTGCGTCCCTTCTTCAGCCATATCGTTTAGTCCTGTTGCTTACCAGAGGTAGAAGAATGCGAATATGAATACCCAGACGAGATCGACAAAATGCCAGTACAAACCCGCGATTTCGACAATCTCGTAATTACCGCCGCGTCTTTCGTAGAAACCGTTGCGGACCCGAAATGCAACCACCAGCAGATAAATCACACCGGCCGACACATGCATACCGTGGAAGCCTGTGATCATGAAGAAACTGGAGCCGAACTGCGCCGCGCCAAAGGGGTTGCCCCAGGGGCGTACGCCTTCCATGATCAGTTTAGTCCACTCAAACGCCTGCATGCCGACAAACGTCGCGCCCAGTGCAGCGGTTGCGAGCATCAACCAGAAGGTCTTCTTGCGATCTTTTCGGTAGCCCATGTTGACGGCGAGCGCCATCGTGCCGGACGAGGTAATCAACACGAAGGTCATGATCGCAATCAGTAGCAGCGGCACCGGGACACCAAATGCTTCCAGTGCGAAGACTTCGGATGGATTTGGCCAGGGATCGGTGGTCGCAATTCGAACCGACATGTAACCGACGAGGAAACAACTGAAAATGAAGGTATCGGACAGCAGGAATATCCACATCATGGCCTTGCCCCAGGGCACGCCGAAGACCTGCTTGTCTCGCGACCAGTCCTCTACAAGGCCATCCTTACCATCCACTTCATCCACTACCGCTTCTGACATGTCGACCCCTCAGGTCTGTAACAGCAATCCAAAAAGAACCAGCCAGACAAGCAACAGAAAATGCCAGTAGATCGTGCACAGCTCGATACTGCGCCGAATCTCTGTGGCTTTTCCCTGACCGAGCACAACTTTAAAAGTCGCCCTCGCCCACACGAACAGCCCGCCCAGAATATGAACGGCATGCGCACCTGTCAGGAAGTAAAAGAACGCGTTCGACGGATTTCCCGTAATCAGTTGTCCGGCGTTTTGCAGTTGCAGCCAGGCGACGTATTGCCCCGCCACGAAACCAAGCGTAAGTACGCCTGTGATTAGCAGCCCTGGCGCCAGTCGCACCGTGTTTCCAGCAACGGCCGCATTACGGGTCCACTGGAAGACAATACTGGCCACGATCAACATGGCGGTATTGACCCACAGCAACTGTGGCTCCGTCATTGGCACCCAGTCGCCAAGCTCCATGCGCAACGCATAGGCACTCAGGATCAATGCAAAGAAAGACGAGACGACTGCCAGTAATCCGAGCAACGCGATGAGCTTGCTGCGATCGTTGCCCAGCGGCCCGAAATGCGCCGTGTCACTGACGACCTCCATTTCCCACGGCGCGGCGTTGAAAGTCTGCTTCAACAACCAGCCCAGCAGCGTGGCGAGAATCAGCGCCAGAAAGCCGAGAGCGATCGTCATCTAGTGTTCACCACCATGATCACGTCCCGCGGGCGCATCGTCGGCCGACACATTCTGCGGAATAAAGTCGTCCTTGTAACCCGGCACGCTGTAGTCGTAAGCCCAGCGATACACCTGCGGCAACTCGTGTCCCCAGTTGCCGTGTTTCGGCGGATGATCCGGGGTCTGCCATTCCAGTGTCGTTGCATCCCACGGATTGGGGTCCGACTTCGGCCCTTTCCACAGGCTCCAGATCATGTTGACGAAAAACAGAATTTGCGACAACGCCACGAACAAAGCCGAAATCGTTATCGCAGCGTTCAGGTCCTGCGCTGAATCGGGCAGGAATTCGGTGTTGCCCATTGCGAAATAGCGTCGCGGTACGCCAGCAAAACCGAGGTAGTGCATCGGCAGGTAGATCGCGTACGTGCCGAGGAAGGTCATCCAGAAATGCCACTTGCCAAGCGTTTCGTTATACATCTTGCCGGTGATCTTCGGCCACCAGTGATAGATCGCGCCGAACACTACCAGGATCGGCGACACACCCATCACCATGTGGAAATGTGCGACGACAAAATACGTGTCGGACAGCGGCAGGTCGATAGTGACATTACCCAGGAACAAGCCCGTAAGCCCGCCATGGATGAACGTAAAGATGAAGCCGATGGCAAACAGCATCGGCACGCGCAGATGGATATTGCCTTCCCACAGCGTCAGCACCCAGTTGTAGACCTTGATCGCCGTCGGCACCGCAATAATCAGCGTCGTCGTTGCAAAAAAGAAACCGAAATACGGGTTCATGCCGCTGACGTACATGTGGTGCGCCCAGACGATGAAACTCAGGCCGCCAATCGCGATAATGGCCCAGACCATCATGCGGTAACCGAAAATATTCTTGCGTGCGTGCGTGCTTAGCAAATCGGACACGATGCCGAAGGCCGGCAGCGCAACGATGTACACCTCCGGGTGACCGAAGAACCAGAACAGGTGCTGGAACAGGATCGGACTGCCGCCGGTATAGCCGGGATCCGCCCCCATGGAACTGATCGCCGGCATGAAGAAACTGGTCATCAGGGTTTTATCGATCAGCATCATGATGGCGCTGACCAGCAGCGCTGGAAACGCCAGCAAGCCGAGCACAGTCGCCGTAAAAATACCCCAGACCGACAGCGGCATGCGCATCAGGGTCATGCCCTTGCAGCGAGCCTGCAGGACCGTGGTGATGTAATTCAGTCCGCCCATCGTGAAGGCAACGATGAACACGGCGAGCGATACCAGCATCAGGATAATGCCCATGTCGACGCCGGGCGTGCCTTCCATGATTGCCTGCGGCGGGTAGAGCGTCCATCCGGCACCGGTGGAGCCGCCCGGCACGAAAAAACTGGCGAGCAGAATGATGACGGACAGCAGGTAGACCCAGTAACTGAGCATGTTCAGGTACGGGAATACCATATCGCGTGAACCGCACATCAACGGAATCAGGTAGTTGCCAAAGCCACCGAGGAACAAGGCCGTCAGCAGGTAGATCACCATGATCATGCCGTGCATGGTGATGAACTGGTAATAATTCTCCGGCGTGATAAACGTAAATTCGTCAGGAAAGCCCAGCTGCAAACGCATCATGGCCGACAGGCCCAGCGCGACAAGACCGACAAAGATGGCCGTCAGTCCGTATTGAACGGCAATGACCTTGTGGTCCTGGCTCCAGATGTATTTCGTGATGAACGTTTGCGGATCGTGGTGTTCCTGCTCGTGGTCACGATCGGCTATAGCAACGTAAGACATAGTTTATCGACCTATAGAGTGTTGATGTACGCGATGATGTTGTCCACTGCCTGATCGCTATGCAGTGACTGCCCCATCAGTCCCATCTGGAAACCGTAATAGTCCTGCGGATGTGCACCGCGCACCCCGCTCTTGAAATTCTGTAGTTGTCGCGCGAGGTACCAGTCCGACATACCAGCCAGGCGCGGTGCGTTGAGAGCCTGGTTACCCATGCCGTCATCGCCATGACAGTACGCACAAACGGCGTACAACTTCTTGCCGTGCAGCTGATCACCGCTGATGCTGGCTGTAGCCGGGTTGTCCGGGAATGTCGCAATATGCGCGGCAACATTGTCGATCGCCGCATCGTCGGCCAGCACAGCTGCCATGCCGATCATCTGCTGACCGTAGGTATCGTCTTTGTGCACGCCCCGCAGCCCGCGCTTGTAGTTCTGCACCTGGCGCTTCAGGTACCAGTCCGACTGTCCCGCCAATTTGGGTGCATTCATGGTCGGATTGCCTTCACCCTGCTGGCCGTGACAAGCCGCGCAAACGGCGTACTGCGCCGCACCCACCGTCGCGTTGCCATCGGCGACGGCCTTATGCTCGCTGAATGTCGCTTGCTGTGCGAGCCAGTTGTCGTAGTCCTGCTGCTCATCAACGATGACGGCACCACGCATTGTGTGGTGCCCGATGCCGCACAGTTCTTCACAGAGAATTTCGAAGCGGCCACTTTTTGTCGGCGTGAGCCACAGAAAAGTGTTCATGCCCGGCACAAGGTCCATCTTGACGCGAAATTGCGCAACGGCGAAATCGTGCAGCACATCCTTGGAGCGCAACAGAAACTTGACCGGCCGATCGATCGGAACATGCGCCTCCGGACTGTAGACAACAATATCGTCACGGCCGTTCGGATCTTCCGGGTCGATGCCGAATGGGTTCTCGCTGCTGATACGTTCGTTGTCGACTTCTCCCAGCTTGCCGTCTTCGCCCGGGTAACGGAAAGTCCAGTGCCATTGCTGGCCGACGGCTTCGACAACGTGTGCCTCTTCCGGAACGGTGACAAACTGGTTCCAGACAACGAGGCCCGGCGTCAGCATGGCGGCAACACCGACCGCCGTCAGCCCGGTCAACCAGTATTCCAGTTTCTTGTTCTCGGGCTCATACGTCGATCGCGCGCCCTTTTTATGCCGGAATTTGATGACGCAATACGCCATGAACAGGTTAACGGCGACAAAGACAACACCGGTCACCCAGAGCGTGATATCAACCGTAAAGTCGACCATCGCCCAGTTGGACGCCAACTCGGTAAATGTCCAGGGACTCAGGATGTGGAAGAGAATGGAACCAACGACAAGCAGAATCAGAACAACGGCAAAAGGCATACTTCATGCATCCTTTAATGGTCGTGCGATTGAGTATCGGCAGGCGCACTGGACGATGCCGATTTTCTTAGTCTTATTCAGTTCGCGTTGTCGCTATTCTCGCAATCCCCACTGCGTTGATGGCCAAGGTATCAAAATGTCACACAGGCTTTTGACACCGGCGAACTGATCCCAGCGACTGAGGATAGTGCAAACAAGGTTTTTTTGCCAGAAGCTCAAAGACCTATGTCTTCGCGGACCTTCTTCTCCGCCTTCCTGATGTCCGACTGCAGGTGCTCAAGTTCCTGCTGCAATGGCGCAGTCAGCATTGCTGATTCCGTTTTCAGCTCGATGATCGGGGATGTCGACATCGCCACCGGTGTTGCATCCGGTGTTGCCTGTGGCGTCATGTCGTCACCTGTTCGGACATTCAGAATCGTTATGATTGCCGCGGCAGCAGCAATCCCTGTCAGGCTACTCGCAAACCAGAAAATCGCCGGTCGCCGCCGCACGGCTGCAGGCCTGGCCGGTTCCTGGCTGACACTGTTTAACGATGCGCGAATACGATAATCAAGTTCATCCGAGACCTCGACATCGATCTCGGCGGCATCCGCTTTGAGTTGAGTGGCCAACTTATCCATAGACTTTTTCTCCGTTGGGCTGGCGGTTCATTTCCGTATCCAGGGCCTGGCGCGCTCGCAGCAGGTTGACCTTGGTCCAGGACTGGGAACGATCCAGCGCCATTGCAATATCGTTGATTGACATGTCCTCGGCATAGCGCAACCAGGTCGCCGCAAAAACCTCGTCGTTGAGCACCCGGCGCGCGCTGATCCAGAGATTCTGTGTCTCTGATGCCGCAATGCACTGCTGTAACGGGTCACTTTCTTCGTCACCGAGATCGCCGATGTCGACGACATTTTCGCAGCGATTCTTGTGTGCATTGCGGATCGCAATTCGGTACAGCCAGGTGCTGAAGCGCCAGCGGGAATCGTAAGAATGCAGGTATCGATAGGCTGCTATCAGCGTATCCTGCAATGCATCTTCGGCATCCGCATAACTGTTGCAGCGCGTTAGCAAAAAGCGCAATAAGCGAACCCGGAATGCACGCACCAGGTCCGTGAAAGCGTCCACGGACCCTGCCTGAGCGGCTGCTACCAGTTGCTGTTGCGACGCGTCGCTCATCAGTCGCGCAATGTGGATACCACGATGCCCGGCGCTATCGCCATGGAGATGCTCAAGCTGTTGCCGCGCGCTTCCACCCGCGTGCCGCGCAAGACGGCAAGCGCTTCCGGATCCATATCATCGTCAAACGATGCCAGGCTGATCAGGCCCCGCACGACGCTGGCCATCGATTCGGCCATATCGGCTTCTGTTGTCGTTAAATTTGCCTCAAACGCCAGCTTGTCTTTGACGGCGGCGATCAGCAAAGCCGCCTGCTCGGTATTCCGCAATACATTGGAATCCCACTGGTCTGCTCCCAGCGCTGCCGAGCGCATGCCGGCCTGAACCAGGGTTTTCTCAGCAGACAACACCATCAGCGCGCCTTTGTGGCTGCGGCTACCGGCAATTTTACCGTTGTTGGCAAGCAATTCCTGCATGTGTCCTTCAGTCGAAGTCACAATGATCTTGCCCTTCACATCCGTCGACAGGTACGACTCTTCCTTCAGCGAATCGATGCTGAACGCGACGTTTCCGGCGTCGTATGTAATTTCATCCGGCAATTCACTGTCACCGGCAAATTGATAGTAAGTCTTGCCGGAAGACTTCAATGGAATGATGTCGCCGCCGGAAGCTACAAACGCCATAGCGATATCGCGGGTGTTCTGGCTGAAGTCGCCCTCGAGTACCAGTACACCTTCCTTGTCACCCACCGCGTAGGAAATAACCCGGTCGAGTTCGCGTTCGATATCGAGGCCTGAATCTTCCTTGACGTCGTCGAGCACTTCGTCGCGAAGCCAGTCATAAACCGCCTTGCCGGGTCCTGCCGAACGCATCTGCTCCAGGTCAACGTAGAAATACCAGCTCGCCTCGCCCGGCACGTCCCGGGCATCCGCCATCGCCAAAAGCGGATACACCAGCAGGAAACCGACAACAAATATTTTCAAATTACGCATTCCGCACCCTCAAATTGGATTTTATGCAGGCTTATAGGGCCCGGAACGGCAATCGGTTACACTTTTCTCAGGTTTTTTTGCTGGTCAGGTAACTGACGCCGTAAGTGAGAATGAAGCCGGCCGCGAAGCCTGGAATGGCTTCATACAGCCCGGTTTCGGCCTTGAAGTAGCGTATCCAGAGTACACAGACAAGAAATCCGCCCAACATGCCCGCAAGGACGCCCTCACGGGTAATCCGCCTGTAATGCAAAATTCCGATCATAACCGGCCCGAATGCCGAGCCGAGCCCGCCCCACGACGCCAGTACGAAATCGAATATGACACGGGGCTCCTGGATCCCGAGCACCACCGCAACGACACCGATAATGACCGTCAGCAGCTTGCCATAGTTTGCCAGTGTCGCTTCGCTGCGTGTCGTGCCAATGATTTTTTGATAGGTATCGCGAACCAGCGACGACGACGCGAGCAGCAATAGTGAATCCACCGTCGACATGATGGCCGACAGCACGACGACCAGCAGCAAGCCGGAAATAATTTCGGGAAACAAGTTGCTCGACAGCGTCGGGAAAATAGTTTCAGCATCGGCGAGCCCGGGGAAAACAGCGCGCCCGGCAACCCCCGCCGTCACAGCTCCGGCCGTAAAAAACAGCATTACCGACAGGGAAACGATGCGCGCCTTCCTGATTTCGACGTCGTCGCGTGCCGACATGAAACGCACCAGCAGCTGCGGCACGCCCATGAAGGGCAATCCGATCGCAATAAAACTGACAATCGCAATCAAGGCTGTTTTGCTCGCATCGGGTACGGCGAACATGTTGACGAGATTCGGGTCCTGCAGCATCAGGTTGCTGCGAATTTCGCCCCATCCGCCGGCCGCATAGATGGCGGCCGCCGGTACGGCAATCAGACCGAGCAACATCAGCACACCCTGCACTACGTCGGTATAACTTACCGCCTTATAGCCGCCAACGAAGGTATAGCCGATGATGAAAATCGAACCGATAATCACGCTGCTGGCGTACTCATTGTCGATGCCGAGAAATTGCGCAACGCTACCGGTCGCATACGGAACCTCGAGAAAACTGCTGAATGCCTTCCCCGATGCCACCATTTGCGCGGTCACGTAGGTTGTGACCATGACCAGGATAATCAGGACCGCGGCCCCGCGAATTAAATGCCATCGGTCCTGGAACTTTGCAGCCAGTACATCCGGCACTGTAATCGAGTTGGTTTCGTCGCCAAGCCGTTTCAGGCGACGTGCAACAATCCACCAGGCGGCGGCGATGCCGAGAATTTCGCCAACGACCACCCAGTACGCCTGCACGCCAACGGTATACCCCATGCCCGACAGGCCCAGCAGCAGCCAGCCACTTTCGCCAGTGGCATTGGTGCTGAACGCCACGACCCAGAAAGGCAGCTTCTTGCCGGCCAGGTAATAGCCCTGCAAGGTATGCGTTTCACGACGGCTCCAGATCGCAAGTGCCGCGAGGATACCCAGGTAAACGATAAGGACTGTGACGGTCGTGGACATGAGGATTCCCGGCTACTGGATATGCTGGTATGAACCGATGGGCGATCCCGGCGGTACGGTCACCGGCGTCAATTGCTCGATTTGTGCCGGATCCGCCAGCAGCCGGTTTATTTCAAATTGTGCGAAACGGTAGTGTGCATTCCACAACGCCGACCTGGGCGACTGGCGCTCAAGCCAGTCCAGCAGTCCGTCGATCGAGCGCAACGCGAGCGCGCGCACATCGTCATTTGCGTCAGGATCGAATGCCATTCGCAGCAAGCCATGCATGACCTGGATGTTGGTCTGCCGCTGTATCGCCCCTATCGTTCCGTCCTCGCGCGGTGTCCGCCAGGTGGCCGCCATCAGACCGTCGAGTACAGTATTGAATCCCGGCCCACCGGCCTGCGAGAGGCGCGCGGCCCGTGACGGATCGAGCAGTACGTTTAACGTCAGCGTCACAGCGCTCGCTGCCGGTGCGGTCGCATCGAATACGACCCCGGTACCGCCGGAGAACGTCTCTCGCGATTTCATGTTGCCCGGCGGACGCGGTGGTATCAGTGCCAGCAATTCGTCCGGTAAGGCGAGCATATCGGCGTCAAGCGTACGCAGCAGCGCATCGATTGCCTGCTGCTGTTTTTTCAGAGCAACCGGCCGCGCCGCCTGTTGTCCGTCACCCCGCAGGTTGTACTCGTAGTAGTAACCGCCAATCAGCTTGCCAACCGCTTGCAACTGGAAACGATGCAACAGGAAAATGGGCACAAGCACTTCTTCCACGGTGGCCAGTGGCCTGCCAAGACGGATATTGCGTTCTGAAAAATTGCCCAGCGCAATGCCGCGCACCCGCAACAGGTGCTCGAGTTCGGCCACGGCGTCTTCGCCGTTGTCCCAGAGATTGCCGTCAGGATGAGCGCTGGACAGCGATCGGGAATCGCCATCGGCAACATACTTGAATCCTGCGGCCAGGGTTTCCTGCATGATTTCATCGCGCGCGGCGTCGGCATCGACGCCATCGGGAAAGTCCTGGTACGCATACAGCACCGTACGTTTGTCCCAGGCACCAATCTTGTCGTCATAGGCATCACTCAAATCGAGCGATCCATCCGCGCGAATATTCACCCGCGGCACCGGGTAATCCATCACCGACGCCCGGTCCTGCGTACTGGCCGCAAAATTGTGCTCGAAGCCGATGGTGTGCCCCACTTCATGCGCTGACAATTGTCGTATTCGTGCCAGAGCCAAATTGATCATTTCGGGTGGCACGGTTTCATCGCCATACGGTGCCAGCAAGCCCTCCGCGATCAGGTAGTCCTGGCGCACGCGCAGCGATCCCAGCGATACATGGCCCTTGAGAATTTCGCCGCTGCGCGGATCGATGACCGAATCTCCGTACGACCAGCCGCGCGTCGACCGGTGGACCCACTGAATGACGTTGTAGCGTACGTCCATCGGGTCGGCGTCCTCAGGCAACAATTGCACCTGGAAGGCATCCTTGTAGCCTGCTGCGGCAAACGCCTGGTCCCACCAGCGCGCACCGTCCAGCAATGCCGAACGCACAGGCTCGGGTGCGCCGCGATCGAGATAGTAAATTATCGGTTCGACCGCCTCACTGACGGCCGCAGTCGGATCTTTCTTTTGCAGTCGATGCCGGCGACCGTAGTCAACCGTCAGGTCATCGCCGATGGTCGTTGCATAATCGGCAAATCCGCCGGCATCCCAGCGCAATGCAATGACACCTGAGCGCGGATCGTACGGCAGCGGCTCGTAGTCATCATCCGGCAGCCGGATAAAGGAATGATGCATGTGCACGGTGAAGCTTGTCGCATCCGGCGCGACACTTGGCAGGTATTCGCCCGTCGGCTGACCGACGAACGTTACGATCGCTTCGGCCTCCGTGTTGTCCGGAAATGCCTTGGTGCGCGGCATAAAGATTGCCGAGCGCGTCGCGTCGACAGCATATGCGCCTTCTCCGGCAGCGTCGAGGCGCGATGCAATGCCATGGGCATCGCGCATCAGGAACGCGGTGATATCAATGACGGTCCGCTCTGCCGCCGGGTCAAGGTCCTCGAATCCCCAGATAACGGAACGCGCGAAGCTTTCCTCGACTGCCTGTTTTTCATCTCCGTTGTCGCCGCTGGCACGGAATGCCAGATTGTCCTCCCGCAACAGGACCTTCGGTCCGCTTTGTACAAATCGCACCACCCGGGTCGATCCGAGCTGGCCACGGTCAAGGCCCAGGTCGTTCGAACCGACGCCGCGCGCCAGTGACGACTGGTAGATCATTGGCGTATCGAGCGTGCCAGTCTGCATTAGTATCCGACCGCTGTCGGCATCCCAGTACAGATCGACAAAGCCCTGCAATTGTTCATAGGCGCGAAGATCGAGATTATCCTCCGCGTGCACTGCATGAATTGAACCGATGACGATGACTATCGCCAGAAATAAACGACGTCGCATACCTGACCCCTGTTGTGCAGGCCGCTACTATAAGCGCAACACTGCGCCGATGGCCAACCTTCGCTGGCCAGCGAGCCACGCTTTGCCGGTCAGGTGTCGCGGGTAATTCGGCCGGCGATGATCCCCGCGATCATCAGGAACAGGCCCATCCCCAGCAGGTATTCAGGGAAAGTTCGGGTAATGCCGCAGTAATAGATGCCGCTGATGGCGAGCACCTGGAAGCCATTGATGAAATTGCTGTCGCGGCGCTTGGCCTTCGGGAAACGAATTCTCGAAATCATCAGCATTGCCAGGACAAACATCAATACCGGGAAGTGAAGATGCAGCGGCAACACCGCCGCGATGTCCTCGTGGTGAAGGAGCACCAGGACCAGCGACGACAACAGACCGCCGCCCGCAGCCGTAATCGGCACCCCGGCAAACCAGCCATCTGTCACTTCCTCGGCCGTCAGGTTGAAGCGTGCCAGTCGCATGGCGCCTGCCAGCACGAACACGGCAACGGCAACCAGCAGCACCCAATACTGTCCGGACTCATACTCGATGCCACCGATCTGCAGGCCGGCATTCAGCATCAACACCGCCGGCGCGACGCCAAACGAGACGAGATCAGCCATCGAATCGAACTCAGCACCAAAGCTCGATGTTGCCTTGAGCAATCTCGCTGACACGCCATCCATGACATCCAGCAGCCCACACCAGACGATAATCCAGGCGGCGAGTTCCAGGTCGCCCAGCTGCGTCGTGATAATCGAGGCCACACCGAGCAGCAGGCTCAGCGCTGTAAAACTATTGGGTACGGTGTATCGCAGAATGCTCAATGGCTGTTTCCCGACTGCAGGGCAAGTGCGTATTGTAGCTGACCAGTGCCACCAGCGCGCTGCAATGCTACTCGGTCAATTCGGCAGACACGACTTGCGTGGTGCACTGGCTGCCGTGGGCAACCGCGCGAATACCGGTATTAATGCTCGCAACACGACCAGGATCGATGCGACCGCTGATCGACTGCCGCGCTGACACCGGCCGTCCCGTTGTGTCGTAGTAGCTGACGAGGATACTCACGTTGCTGATTTGCGCACCCGAGTCATTGCGAATCGACGCAACGATGCTGCCATCCTGGTCGTTGCCGCAGGCGGCGGCAATATAGGCACCCGGATTAGCGGGCAAATCCAGCTTTAACAGCGCCGATGTCGCCGCTTTACCGTAATCACCGCCGGCATTCGCGACGACCCGGTAGTGCTCAATGGCCCTGGCATTGTCGCCACGGCGCGCGGCAATTTGCCCCAGCGTGAAATGCGCCGGTGCCGTTGGCAGGAGCTCAAGACTGCGATTCAGATCGGCCTCGGCACCGTCAGTCTGGCCGAGCTCGTTTTTGGCGAGCCCGCGCTGCAGGTGATAGTAGAAAAAGTCATCGCGTCGATTGATCGCCCGGTTGTAGTTTGTGATCGCCATGTCGTACTTGTCGGCGCTCAGGCGAATATCGCCGCGCAGCGCGTGGAAATGGGCCTCCTCGCCGTACAGATCGAGGGCCTTGTTGGCGAGACTCAGCGCTTCATCAATTTTATTCTCTGACAATGCCTTGCGGCCTTCGTCGTACGCCTCGTAGGCAGGCTTGGTCGCCATCGTCTGGCGCATGGCCGCTTTATATTCCTCGACACCCATCTTGCCGCCTGCGGGCAGGCTTCTTGCCGTGGCCCTGTTCGCGGCAACACGCTCCGGTGACGGCGGGTGACTGGCAAAGAGACCGCTCAACCAGTCCGTATTCCGGCCTTCGCTCAAACGCACAAAGGTTTCCTGGAGTTTCACCGCGCCTTGCGGGTCGTAGCCGGCTTGCGACATGTATTGCATGCCATAACGATCCGACTCGAGTTCGGCACTCCGTCCGTAGCGCGACAAACCGAGCTGTGCCAGCAGATTCGCGCCGCCCGCATAGAGATTGCCGTAGTCGCTGTCACTGGTCGCGACAGCCGTTACAACAACGCCCACCTGCGCGATCTGGCTGCGGGAAATCTGCTGCGCGGTATGCCGCGCAGCGGCATGCACAGCCTCATGGCCCAGAACTGCGGCCAGCTCCGCTTCCGAATTAATCTCGGTCAGCAGCCCCCGGTTAATGGCAATTTTGCCGCCGGGCAAAGCCCAGGCGTTCGGCACCGAGTTGTTGAGCACGACGAATTCGTACGGCAGATTGACGTTACTTTGTGCCGCAACCTTCTGGCCTACAGCCTGTACATAGCGTGTCAATTCTGGGTCGACATCGTATGCGCCGCCTTGCGACTGTTGCATCGGACCATAATTTTGTTTGCCCATTTCGAGCTCTGCCGCAGAACTGACCAATATCAGCTCGCGCTTGCCGGTTACCGGGTTAACTGAGCAGCCGGTCAGGAAAATTAGCAGCGTCGCCAGGCAAAAAATGGTTGTGCGCATGTCGGTATCCCGTTCTAATCTGTACATAATTATACAGACGACAAAAAGAACCAACACGGGAGATAACGAATGGGCCTTTTCGATTTTGTGAAAGACGTAGGCAGGCAGGTGTTCAATACCGATGCGGAAGCGGCGGATAACATCAAGGAACACCTCGAGATCAAGACCAGTGGCATCAGCAACCTGGAAGTTGAATTTGACGACGGCGTAGCGACGATTTGCGGCGATTGCAGCAGCGAAGCCGCGCGCAATAGCGCAATCCTGGTAGCCGGCAATGTCAAAGGTGTCGAAAAAGTGGTTGCCGATGACTTGCGCGCGCCCCCGCCCGCAGCGGAAGAACCCGAAGAGAAAGTTGAGTACTACGAGGTCGTCAGTGGCGATACGCTCGGCGGCATTGCAAAGAAGTTTTACGGCAAGGCATCCAAATACACGACAATTTTCGAAGCCAACCGCGACATCCTGTCTGACCCGAACAAGATTTATCCGGGACAGAAGATACGTATTCCGTCTGAATAAAAACAAAGGAACCTGGATATGGACCTTATGGATCTGCTCAAAGCGAGCGGCGGCACTGACAGCGTCGGCAAACTCGCGGACGCAGTTGGCCTCGGCAAAGACGACGCCGGCAAGCTGGTCGCATCGCTGGGACCCGCAATACTTGGCAACATGACCAAAGGTGCCGGCGATGCCGGCGGCTTGTCCGGCCTCAAGCGAGCGCTGGAACGCGGCTCACACAGCCAATATATCGACAACCCGGCCTCTATGTTATCGGACAGCACACGCGAGGATGGCAACAAGATTCTCGGTCACATACTGGGTGATAAAAACGCCAGTCGGGCTGTTGCAGCGGCTGCAGAAAACGAAACCGGCATTGATGTCGGCGTCATCAAGAAAGCACTGCCGTTGCTGGCGACCCTGGCCATGGGTGCGATGAGCAAAAAGAACGCCGAGCCCCAGGGGGGAGGACTCGGCGATCTTATTGGCATGGCTCGAAAGTTTTTCTGAGTCCAGAGCGCCAGCGGCGACGCGTCAGAGTGCCCAGGAAAAGCCCAGGCTGATCAAACTCCCTGGGTCTTCCTCAAAGGTAACGACCCCGGCACGCTGGATTTCAACTTTTTCACCCAGCAGGTTTTGTACTTTGGCCTTGAACGTCACACGATCGCTCGGGTACCAGAAGTAAGTCAGGTCCAGTGACTGAAAGGGCTGTTCGAAACCGTCCGGTGCTCCATTGCGCCCCGCAACATACAGCCGCTCATCAAATACGTTGTAGATGAGCGAAGCGGTGTGCTTCGCGTCCGGGGAGTCGAAGCCGAGCATAAGATTGACTACGTAGTCTGAAGCGCCTGACAGGTTACGGACCGGGTTGGTCGGCACGTTTGCGTTAGGGCCGGCAACGAGTTCCGCATCCTGCAGCGTAAGGTTGCCCTGCACGAATAGCGTGTCAAAAAAGCCGCCGAGGAAGGCGAGCTCTTTTAGAGCTTCAAATTCAACACCGGTGATGCTCGCGGACTCCGCGTTAACAATTTCCCGTGCGATCGTTGTATCACTGGCGGGAATTTCGAAGAACTCGATCGGGTTGTCGATCTCCTTGTTAAACAAACTGACCGAGAACGTATCGCCGTTGCCAAAGTACCACTCGGCCCGCAAATCAATATTGTCGATATCGGAAGGTACGATGCCCGGATTTCCGCGCACCAGATCGCCGGTGATCGGATCAATGTAGCTGGAGTCCGTTATCTCGCGAAGGTCCGGCCGCACCGAGGTTTGGCTGTAGCCGAGTCGCAACTGGAACGTTTCGGCCCATAGGTCGCCCGTGTAAGTGATGCCAGCCGACGGATACACCTTGTCCTCACTGAACGTGCCATTGCGCAGCGTGTCGATGTCTGTCGTTACCTGCGGATTTGCTTCGGAAGATCCGTACGGATTCCAGTCGACCGCAGCCTGACGATAGTCTTCCCAGCGCGCTCCCACGGCAAAGCGCCAGGTGTCCTGCCACGTGTAGTCGACCTGACCCCAGACTGAATCCGTCATCGTCGCCGCCAGGTAACTGTTTGCATTTGTTCCCTGTCGATCGAAAACGATATTGTTTTCGAATACCCGCGCGCCCGGCACGGGATTTGTCGGATCCGGATCCGGCATGTCGGCAAAAATATTGGCGTCCGAAAATACATCATTCAGTCCGCCTTCGAGCACTGACAAATCACTGACGCCCAGAAATCCGAGACTCAACTGCGTCTGTCGGTAGATGCGTGCTTTACGAGCATGGTCGTAGCCGCCGCTTAACTCGACGTAGCTATTCCCGAACTCCACCGGCATGACTGCGCTCCATCCGTAGTGATCGACTTCGTCGTTCAGATCGGTAAAGCGAAAGTCGGCAGCCGAAGACGTCAGGCGAACAAACTCGCTCTGTACAGCACCGGTCGTCGGGTCCGTGAAAGTTTCCGACGTGACGGTGACCTGATTTGGAATATCCGTCTCAGCCTCAGACGTTGAGTAGAACCAGTCAATGTGGGTTTCCGCGGGAAGCCGTTTCAACAGGCCTGCGAGAAAGGGCAATTTCTCACGCGTATCAGCCCCGAGATAGTGCGAACCGGCGACCTGGTTGGTCACCATCTCGCGTTCCTCGAACTGCAGGCGGTAATTGCGAAAGCCGCGACCACTCGGTAGTGGGCGGTTTTCGTTAAAGAAGTCGAACACCTCGGTCTCGTCGTCGGTATTGCGGAGCAACATCGTCGTCGTCGTAATCGAGTGATCGTCGAGGTAGTTGAGTCCCAGGTTAAGCGTGCCCGTGATGTTCACTGCCTGAGTCGACTCTTCGCGCGTGCCGTTTTGCTCAAGCGGCAAGCCGAAGTTGGCAGTTCGGGTACGCCGGAAGCGCCAGTCAGTCTCGTAGGCAGCACCAACATTAAAGCCTGCTTGCCAATCGTTGTTGATATCGAACCTGGTGCCAAAATCAGCACGCAATTTGTAATCAGGATCGGAGCTTTGCTGCACGATACCAATATTGCGATTGAGACTGGCCGCCAGCTGCCGGTTTGCCAGTTCCGCGTCGTAGAGCGTCGCTGTCGGGTCCTGTCCCTGCAGGAAACTGTAGATTGCATTGACGCTGGGATCACCCTGGTAACCTGCAAGTGCCTGAGTGATGGATACAGGCAAAGCGCGCGATCCGTCGTCAGTCCCCAGGCGATCGTCGCTGCCACCGGCATAGTGGATTACGCTACTCGGCGTCTCAGAATTTTCGCCGAGTCCGAATTCGAACTTGAAAGTAAGCGCGTCCGGAATGCCGCGGGTCCGAATGTCGACGGCACCACCGCCGAAATTGGCGGACCTCGCAGGCGACCATGATTTCTGCACACGAAGCGATTCCACAATCGAGGTCGGGAATACGTCCAGCGGGATAACATTTCGCGTCAGATCAGGCGACGGAATGCTTGCACCGTTCAGCGTACTCTGCGAGTAGCGCTCGCCCAGACCTCGGACATAAACGAACTTGTCCTGCACAAGCGTTAGTCCCGGCACACGGCGCAAAGCGGCGGCGACCGTTGAGTCTCCGAGGCGCGAGATCTGGTCGGCACCCAACAGATCAGTCGCGAATGCGTCGTTCATCCGCTCATTGACAAGTTGCTCGCTGGCGTCGATGAAGCGGCCTGTTGCGACAATTTCCTCAATCGCCGGCTCTTCGGAATCGACCTGCGCCATCAGGGGCGCGGCCCACATGCAGGCAACGGCTACCAGAGTAGCCGATGCCCTTTCTTCTGCAGTCAGTTTTTTCATTATTCGAACCAAAGTGGCTGAGCGCGCGCACCGTCGACCAGCCCGTAAGTCCAACCGGCCGTCCAGTCGTTCGCTGCATCGACAGCGCCCAGGTACGTCGCGGGGGCCGGATCAGTCGAAGCGATCGGTGCCGCACCATCGATAAACGATGTTGCCCAGGGCAGCGAAATGAACTTGCCCGCGCCCCCCAGGATTTGCAGGTCCGCGTCGTTCGCAGCAGTTGCGTCAACCGCGACGCCGTCTGCGATCGTTGCAAACTGATTGCCCTGGGATTCGGCAAACTCCTGCTCGTTGGCAAACGTTCCGAAGCCTTGTAGCTTGGAGTTTTCCTGGCATGCGAAGACAACATTGTTCAGCTGCAAGGTTCCTGCCAGCGCATTGTCCTGAGTTTCGGTGTTGTCGATGCGCAGACAGAAATTGTCATCACCGTCCGATGTGTCGTTAGCCCCGTACGAGGTCAGAATCAACGAATCGTTCAGTACCGGCGCAATACCCTCGCGAAAACGCAGTCCGGCGCCTTCACCGTGCGTGCCGACCAGGTTCGGCGAAATGATGCAGGTCAAATTGTTGATTGTCGGCGCACTGTTCAGGCCGCGCGCAATGAAGTCGGCGTTCACCGCAACATTGGCGGCGTTGTATGAGCCAATACCATCGGACTCGACACACTGATTGCCGTCGTTCTCGGACTGAATCACCAGGGCATTGCTGATGGTGCCAATATATCCCTCGTCAATATCGATCGAGTCGTCACGAACGTAGAGAGCGACAAAGTTGGTGAAGTTGACGGCGCCACCGAACATCTCGATGCCGTCATCGTAGGTCGAGTAAACCTGCAGGTTTTCAATGACCGTACCGCGGCCGACGCCGCCGAAAGAAATGCCGTTCAACTCATCGCCATTACCGACTTCCGCACCTGTGTGCTTGACAACGACGTAGCGCATGATGCCGGAACTGTCGTCGTCATTGTCACCGCCATACTGCGATTCGTCGTCACCCGCTGAACCTTCGGCTTCAATAGAGCACTCGGTACCCGCGGTCAGCTGGAATCCTGCCTGCCCGCGCGTGCCGTCGTAGCTGCACTTGTTGCTGACGCCGAAACCGTTGATGACCATTCCGCCCCATTGCTGTACGTCTTCGGGCCCGACAGTGCCGTTGATATCGGAGACTGACGTGAGCGTTATCGGGTTACTTGCGGTACCGTCCGCGAGGATCTTTGAGCCGCGGTTGATAATGATGAAGTCGCTGTTCGACTGGAACGCCAGCGTTGCTCCCGGCTCAATCGTCAGGGTCGGGCCGTCACCGCCCTCGGTGATGCCGGCTGCTGCCAGTTCAGCCTGCGTGCGGTAGGTCTCACCCACGAACAGACTTGATGTGAAGATATGCGCGCCGCCGTTCGGCAGCGCCGGAATCAGCAAGTCTACCGTCAGGTTGTTCTGCGGTCCGACGAAAGCAGAGCCGTACGAACAGTTACCATTGCCGTCGGCCGAACCCTGAAAGGTCGTGCCGTTCTTGACGAAAGATGCGCAGATGTCGTCCGCGCTGCCGCCAGTGTTGGTATTCGTGGTGTTATTGCTGTCAGTCACCGTTGTCGACGGTGAAAGGTTGATATCGCCGCTAGAGCAAGCCGCGAGCAAGGTGCTCACTACTGCAACAGACATGAGGCGAGTTGGTTTCATTGGTGTTCTCCAGATAGCTGTAATTTTGCTGTGTCTTTGCACAGACTTTGAATTTGAAGCGCACAATCTAGTGTTCATATATGGAGCTGACGTGACAGAAAAATTAAGAAATTGTTACGGCGCCATCAGGTTGACAGCGAAAAGCGGTAACCGGCCCCGCGAACGGTTTGCAGGTAACGATCGAAACCAGACGGCTCCAGGACACTTCGCAAGCGGCGAATATGTACGTCGACGGTTCGTGGCCCCAGGCTCGTATCCCGGTCCCACACTTGCGACAGCAGTTGGCTGCGACTCAGAACCCGATCGCGATTGTTCAGGAAAAAAAGCAGCAAGCGATATTCGCGCGGCGCGAGCGATACCACATCGCCGTTGACGGTGACGCGATGCGCCACCGTATCAATCGAAATACCACCGGCATCGACCGTAGCGGTGCGTTCAACGTTTGCAGGTCGTCGCAGGCAGGCGTCAACTCGGGCGATGAACTCCGGCAATCGAATTGGTTTCTCGATAAAATCATCGGCGCCGGAACGCAACGCGGTAACGACATCTGATGTATCACCGCGATCAGACGTCATGAGTACCCGCATGTTCTTCAGCGCGTCATTGCAGCGAACATCGGTTAGCAACTCGACTCCGGAAAGGTCCGGCAGCGAATAGTCGCAAATCAGGAGGTCGGGACAGACTCGTTGAACAGCGGCCCAGGCGGAGTCCGCATCGCTGAGTTCACTGACATCATGGCCGATGTTGCGCAGGGTACCTGCAATCGCAGCGCGCGTATCGATATCCTGATCTACAAGCAGTATTGAAGCCAAAGTCGTCACGTATTCTCTTCCTCAGGTCCGTATCAGGAAGAGAACACATGTGTTTTACAGCGGCTTTACGTTATTGTTTCGAAATTGTTACGAGTGTGTAGCTCTAGAAGTACCAGACCAGTTGTGCGAAGACGCCGGTGTCGCGCGACAGGTAGCGACCGGGCACCCCGGCATCGGGTCCCGCGAACTCCGATCCGGAGGGTCCCAGCGGAATATTAAGGCTTGCCAGCAAGCTCATGTTATCCGACAGGCTGACGTTCGTAATGACCTGCAACAAGGCACTGGGATCACCAATATTGAGTAACAGTGTCGGAGAAACGGTCCATAGTGGCGTCATTTCCGCCAGTACGCTGGCAGCCAGGTAGTGCCGCCCGGCAGCATAGCTTTCGCCCCGATCCAGGCGGCTCGACAGATCCGGGTTCTGTAGCAATGATGCCGGGTCATAAGCCTGGTCGTGTTGCCCGAAGCCGTTGAAATAATATTCGACGGTGCCGCTCATGTTGCGTTTGAAGGCTATCCACGAATAGCTCAGGTTGACCGCGGCCTGCACGCGAGTATCGAGATCTGTCTCGGTAACGACGAGGTCGCCGCCCAGACTGGCGCCCCCCGCGCCCAGATTGACGCCGATACCGGCCACAAGGTCGCCATAGTGCTTTGCCAGCAGGAGGTCGAATTCACCGACACCCGCGAAACCGTGATATTTCACGGCCGTAGTGGCAACGGCTGCTGTCCGCTGACCGCTGCCCGAATCCCGGCGAATAACATAGGCCGCCTGGACATCCGACCCGTCATCGAACAGGTATTGCCCGTAGAGCATGTCATCGCCCGCCTTGTATTCGGTGTCGATTGCAGCCGGGTTAAACGGGTTTACCAGGTCCATCGGCGCATAGAAGAATCCGTTACCCCACGACAGTGCCTGGCGGCCAAAGCGCAGCACTGTTTTTTCCGTGCTGTGGCCGATCCATAGCCGATCGAGCCGGTGCACCAGTGCGGACTCGCTGCTGTCATCGAGCGTCGAGGTCAGATCGAAGAATCGCCGCTTGTCATTCGGTGCCGCAATGGCCTCGCCGAACAAGACGGCCAGTTGGTAGTCGCTGTTGAATGACCAGCCACCGCTCTGCAACTTCAGCTGCAGTCGCAGCTCGCCGCCCGTATCGAGCGACTCGCCGCCGAACTGATCGCGCAACACACTATCTGCGGGATAGGTCTGTGCGGTGAGATTCAGCTTGGTGTGGCCACCGAACTCCGTGTCGACGCCCAGCGCCATACCTGGCAACAAGCAGGCCAGAACGACTATGAATTCAGGCCGCACGTTGGTCGATGTCGTCGACGATCCTGCCATCGAGCATGCGCACAAGGCGCTTCGCATAACGCATTACGCGCTGATCGTGCGTCGCGATGACAAAGGTCGTATTGTGGTGTTCGTTGAGTTCTGTGAACAAGTCCATCAGCTCGTCAGAAGTTTTGGAATCGAGGTTTGCCGTGGGTTCGTCCGCGAGCACCAGCGCAGGCCGGGATGCGATTGCGCGCGCCACAGCAACGCGCTGTTGCTGGCCGCCCGACATTTCAGAAGGTCGCCTGCCCTCCATGCCCTGTAAGCCGACCTCGGCAAGAATTGCGTTGGACTTGTCGGCGCGCTCATTGGCCGGAACGCCCTGGACCTGCATGACAAATTCGACGTTTTCCTGTGCCGACAGCACGGGAATGAGGTTGTAAGCCTGAAACACGAAACCGATTTTCTTCAGGCGCAATTCGGCGAGTTCGCCCTTTGACAAATTGTCGATGCGTTTTCCGTCGATGTATACCTCGCCGCTGTCGGGTATATCGAGGCCGCCGATTGCGTTCAGTAGCGTCGTCTTGCCGCCACCGGACGGCGCTGACAAACATACGAATCCGCCCTCGCTGATTTCGATGCTGACGTGATCCAGCGCCTTGATGTCCTGATCGCCCTGGCGATAGGTCTTGCACAAATCCACACAACGAACAGCCGACATACTTCAGCCTCCAAATTCTTTTGCAACAGGCGGCTAGACCTTCGTAATAGCCTCCACCGGTTCATATCGCGATGCACGCCAGGCCGGCGAAAGACTTGCCAGGAACCCGAGTACCAACACGACGCCACTAGCGAGTACCATATCGCCTACATTGAGCTTTGGATACAGAACGCTCGACGCGCCCATCATTTCCATCCCTTCAGCCACGATCGATATATCGATACCACCCTGCAGCGGGATTATTGTCATCCAGGCAAGTGCATTGCCGAGCATCAGACCCAGGATTAGCAGCAACATCGACTCGATGACAATCTGCCCGAGAATACTCGCCGGCTTCATACCCAGTGCCAGCATCAGGCCAATCTCTCGAACCCGCTCAAACACGGCCATCACCAGTGTATTGACCAGGCCGAACGACAGCGCGAGAAAAATAACGATAACCCAGACGAGCACAAATCCGTCCATCATGCCCAGCATGGTTCCCAGGTAGGTATCAATGTCGTACCACGCTTGCACGATCACAGACTCATCTGTCGCAGCAGAAACTGTTGTAAACAAGGCCTCGACATCTCGATAATCCTTGCCGAAAAAAAATGCTTCAGTCGTCGCGTCGCCGATACCCAGCATTGACTGCGCGGTCGACTTGCCAACGTAGGCAAAGGCTTCCTCGACACCGCTTGTTTCCGCCGTGTACAGGCCAACAACCCGGAAGCCGCGATCGGCGATTTCATTGTGTGGATCCTGGCTCATGATGACGACACGTTTGCCTATTTCCGTTTCGAGCTTCGCCGCAAGTTTGTGACCGATGACAATGCCCTTGTCAGACGCATTTTCCAGGAATCGCCCGTCGACCTCTGCATAATTGAAAAACGAGGCATCCTGTTCCGCGCTCGGATCGACACCCAGCAACGTAATACCGCGCGACTCTCGCTCACTGCTGATAACGGCAGGGACCCGTACTCGACTCGCCCACGCGGTAATGCCCGCCGTGTCGAACATATCGGCCAACACTGCATCCGGGTATGGAATTCGATTGGCAACGCTTGGATCGTCGAGGAAATCCGGGTGATGCATCTGTACGTGGCCAGGCAGCACCTTGATGCTGTCACTGATCATCTGGTCGACCATGCCGCGCGTCAGCGCAGTCATGAATATCATCGCCCAGACGCCAACGCCTATGGCACTCAGCATGATGATCGTGCGTCGGTGGTTACGCCAAAGGTTGCGCCATGCCAGCCGCAACAGAATGGCAAGCATGCGCATCAGGCGACCCTCATGGCATCAACCGGTTTTTGCCAGTTGAGGCGAACCGCCGGGTAGATTGCGGCAGCCAGCGTGAACAGAAATACGACCGCTGGTCCGGCGAGCAACGTCAGAAGATTCAGTTGCGGATACATTCGCGCTGGCAGGTTGAATTGCGCCGCCATCTCATCCATGCCGGGAAATGACAGGCCATTGCTGCTGAACCACGACGTCAGCAAGGCACCGGCGATCGCGCCCAGGATGAAGCCGATTCCACCCATGATCGCGGTTTCCAGCAACACCAGCCGACCCAGCTTGCCCGGCCGCAGCCCGAGCGCCATCACGATGCCAAATTCCCGGGTGCGCTCCAGAACCGACATCAATTGCGTATTAAGCACGCTGAACGCTACCAGCACGACGAGCACAAAATACATGAAGAACGAGCTCGTCATATCGGCCTGGATAGCCTGCTTCAACCCCGGCTGCAACTTGTCCCAGTCAAGCACCTGCAAATCGCTCGACGCTGGCAGCAGTGCCTGTATCTGCGATTGCAGCGCCGTGACATCATCGCGGTTGGCCGCGGTCACGACGATCTGGTGGCCGGCACCCTGCATGAAGAAGGTTTCCTGGAAGTTCCCGATCGGAATTTCGACGATATTACGATCGACATCCTTCACTCCGCTGTCAAAGATTCCGGCGATGGTGGCGACGTTGGCGGCGAAAGAGCCATCAAGGCCACTGCCGAGCAAGGTCAGTTCATCACCAACATCGACGCGCAGATTCCGCGCCAGGACGCTGCCAATGACAATTTCATTTGCGTCATTCGATGCAAGATACCGACCCCTGTCAACCAGACCGGGAATACTGGACACACCGGGCTCGAATTTGACTTCAACACCGTAGATTGCGATGCCATACGATCGATCCTCACTCGACACCAATGCGAATGTCGAACCGCGCGCTGCAACACGTGAATCCGGCAAAGCGTTTCGAATACGCTGCGCCAGCATCAGGATGTCCGGCACCGTCTGGCGCATTTTCTGTTCGTCATTAAATCCCGGTGCCTGAACCTGCAGATGACCTGTGAACAACTGTAATGAATTGTCGATCATCAAGCCGTACATTCCGAACTGCAGCGACATCATGAAGACCAGCAGCATATTGGCGAACACCATTGCGCCGGTCGTCAACCAGGTACGGCGCGGCTGCCGCCAGAGGTTTCGCCATGCCAGTCGCAAAACCAGGTTCATGGCATTCAGTTGCGCGGGTTTCTCAAGCTGGATCGGGTGAACATCGAGTCCTGCAGATCTACGTCGTAATCGACCTTGTTGATGCGAATCTCGGTCCATTCCTCGTTCTCATCTGCCTTGGTCATGCGCTGCCGTGTTGCGATAACGCGCCCGCCCATCTCGGCAATTTCGTGTGACGTCAATTGCTTCACCAGCTCACCGTCCTGATCGTAAAACTTGTGATCGAGGACAACAAAGTCCTCACGAATGCGCAGGACTTCCCGACCCCAGACTACAGCGGCGTCTTCATGCGGTACGGACTCGATTTCGTACACGGTAATACCGTCAATTTCGTCAACTCCGACCAAGTGGTGGTCGTATTCGTCGACGATGTCGTCGGCACGCGAGATGTCGTTGTTCGAAAAATCCGACCCCATCCAGCTCTGCCCCATCATTGACGACGGAATCTTGATAACGCGGTTTATTTTCGGCGAGTAAGACCACATGCTGTTGTCATTCATCAGTGTGCCGTTGCCACGATCCTTTTTTGGTTCAAGAACCCGCACCAGCGAAAGGTCCTGCCCTTTCGTCCAGGCACTCATTGTCATCGACCGTTCCCAGTCAGAGCGATGAATGACCATGGTCATTTCCGTATACGAAGAAACGCCACGCCAATGATCGATCGCGGCGCGGACCAACGCCTGCGCATCAACATCGTCATTCGCAGCAAACGACTGCGAATTCCAGAACAGCAAGCTTAGTAACAGGATACGCCGCATTCAGGCTTCGACCGCATCGCGCTTTTGCAGTTCGTGCTCGGCATCACGCTCGGAGCCGATCAGGATTGCGAGCCAGCGTGTGCTTTCCCCGCTTTCGAGAGCGAGCTTCAGAGTCATGGTCAATGGCACCGACAGCAACAAGCCTACCGGCCCGAATACCCAACCCCAGAAGACCAGCCCAACGAATACGACCAGTGGCGAAATGCCGACACCGTAGCCCATGAGTCGCGGTTCGATGATGTTGCCGAACGCGACATTGATCGCGCCGAAACCGAGCGCTGTGGCACCCGCGGCGCCAGGACCGAGTTGCACCAGCGCCAGCAACACAGCAGGTACCGCCGCAATGATGGAACCGATGGTCGGAACAAAATTCAACAGAAACGCAAGCATGGCCCAGAGCAGCGGAAAATCGACGCCGATCGACCAGGTTAAAACACCAGCGCAGGTGCCGGTGGCAATACTGATAATCGTCTTGATGCCGAGATAGCGACCGAGATTCTGCAGGAACGCCCGCGGGCGTTGCAGCGACGTGCGGCGTCCAAATGCCGCTTCGATTTTGGTCCCGACGCTCGATGCCTCCAGCAGCATGAAAATCATTGTAAAAATAATCAGGAAGGTATTCGTCAGCACGTCTTTCAGGCTGTTGAATATGGTTGCGACCATGCCCATCGCCCATCCCGGATTGACCATACCGCGCAGGCTCTCCGGCGATTGCTCAATGTTGAGCGTTTCGGCGAGGAACTGCATGACGCCGCCGAAGATGACCGTCAGCCGCTGCTGATAGCCCGGTACCGCCGCCGTGAAGTCCGCAATTGAACTGCCGAGTATCATCCCGACGAGCGCCAGCATCAGCATGATGCCCGAAACGATCAGTAGTGCCGCAAGAAAACTCGGCACACGCTTGCTCTGCAACCAGAGCATCGGTCGAACGGTAATCAGTGCGAGAAAAACGGCGATTAGAAACGGCACCAGCAGCACCTTCGCCATCTGCAGACCATAAATTATGACAATGACCGCCGCCGCGGTGACTGCTGCACTTCCCTTGTTTTCGCTCAACCCGTCCACGATGCGAGTGGTGCGCCTCAGTTCAGACTTCGCGGCGTATAGAGCTCTGCCTCTTCAGGCTCTATCTGCTGAATCTTGATCGTCCAGCGCGCCAGTGTGGAACTGATGCGAAGCTGATACTGGCCGGATTCGTTGAACAGTTTCAGGCCGTTGCCTCTGCGTTTCGTATGCAATACACGCCCGACGTGGCGCCCCGAATGCGCTTCAACCAGCGTGACATCCAACGCCACGAGTTGCTCGTAGTCGCCGTCCAGACGCCAGTCCAGCAACCACGGCGATTCGACCGTGAATATTGACGTGGTCGTATTGCCCGAGCCGCGAAACTCCTTCACGGTATCCGCGGCCTGCGCACCCACAGTAGTCAGCAACAAGACGACAATCGCTGTCAGTTTTTGCATTTCAGATATTCCTTGCTTCAGATGTTTCCCGCACCTGTATTCTCAGCTGTCTGCGGGGCGACTACCTGGCCATTCCCGCGTTGATGTTACAGCTGCAATGGCTACTGTACTACGTCCGGACGCCGGCATCGCAACTGTTTCAGTACGCGCATCATTGCGAGTGTGTACTGTCACTCCGCGACTCGCATTCGCGTTCCCATTGCGGCACGCCGGCAAATCGCTCGCTCAGGAAATCGATAAATGCGCGAACTCGAAACGACAGGTGTCGGGTCGGTGGATACACGATATAGGCTGGTGTCACCGGCCATCGATAGTCCGTCAATATCGGCACGAGGCTGCCAGCACGAATCGATTGCGCAGCGATGAACATTGGCTGCAGCACAACTCCCATGCCCAGTGCCGCCGCATTGCTCAGGTAGTCCCCGCTACTTGCACGCATCGCGCTCCTGAGCTTGATCTTGTGTCGCTTGCCATCGGCACTCTCAAACGCCCATTTATTCGGCTCGGCAAGATTCGAATACACCAGGCACTGATGATTTTCGAGGTCAGCGGGTTCTTGCGGCGTACCATTTGCAGACAGGTAGTGCGGCGACGCTGCAACAATACTGCGTACGTCGAACAATTTACGTGCAATCAACGACGAGTCCTTCAAGTGACCAATTCTGAGCGCGAGATCGAAGTTTTCTTCGAGCAGGTCGATGCGCCGATCGTTGAGATCGAGATCAAATTCGACTTTCGGGTGCTGCTTGCTGAACGCCGCGATTGGCTTGCTCATGTGGCGCACGCCGAACGACAGCGGCATGGCAAAACGCAGCACACCGCTGAGTTCGCCATGCTGATGCTGTACCCCTGCCTCAGCTTCCTCGAGATCCGCAAGTATGCGTTTGCTGCGTTCGTAAAAGCTGCGCCCGGTATCGGTCAGATTGAGAACGCGGGTTGTGCGGCGCAGCAGTTGCACCCCGAGACGCTCTTCGAGGCTCGACACCCGGCGACTGACGGCAGACTTGGCGACCTCAAGGCGATCGGCCGCGGCGGTAAAGCTGCCCGAGTCCACGACAGCGACAAAAGCCTGAATATCTTCGAATCGATCCATATTGTTGCAATTATAGGAACAATCTTATCTTCAAAGCACTGTTTATCTCTCCTTTGTCAACAGACAAACTGTGCCCCAACATAGCCAATTTAACCGGGAGCACAGAAAATGTCGCTAAAAGCACCGAAAATCCTCGAAATTAACGCTAGCGCGCGCAAACATGGGTCCTTAACCCGCCAATTGAGCGATGACCTTGTTGCGGCGCTGGAAGATCGATTTGGTGGCGTTGAGCTAACCCGCCGTGACCTGGCCGACGGTATGCCGTACATCAACGAAAACTGGATCGAAGCCAATTTCACCGCGGATGACGAGCGCACGGCCCGGCACCAGGAAACACTCGCCTACTCGGATGAACTGGTGCAGGAACTTGAAGCCGCGGATACGCTGGTGATCGGCGCCCCGATTTACAATTTCTCCATCCCGGCAGCGTTGAAGGCCTGGATCGACATGATTGCCCGTGCACGAAAAACGTTTCGCTACACCGAAGACGGACCACGTGGGCTGCTGACGAACAAAAAGGCGTATGTCATAGTCGCGTCAGGTGGCGTATCGGTAGGCAGTCCCGCCGATTTCGCGACACCCTATCTGAAACACGCACTGTCATTCATCGGTATCGATGATGTCGAAGTCATTGCGGCAGAGCAGGTAAACCTGCACCCGAGCGAATCCATGGACCAGGCACGCGCACAAATCGCCGAGCTGGTTCACCTTTCACCGATGGTCGCCTGACAAGGACCATCAACAACAGGAGCAGGACAATGATCCAGTTAATCCCTGCTGCATCACGAGGCAGCGCCGATCATGGCTGGCTGAAAGCCAAACATACGTTCTCGTTTGCTGACTACTATGATCCGGAGCGCGTTCAATTCGGGCCACTGCGTGTCATCAACGAAGATCGTATCGCCCCGGGCATGGGTTTTGGGCGACATCCGCATAAAAACATGGAAATCGTCACTTACCCGATATCCGGTGCGATCGAGCACAAGGACAGCATGGGCAACGGCACCATAATTCGTGCCGGCGAAGTACAGCGCATGACCGCTGGTCGTGGTGTACAGCACAGTGAATTCAATCACTCAAAAACGGACGAGTTGCACCTGCTGCAGATCTGGATGTTTCCGGAACAAGACGATCTTGACCCAGGGTATGAGCAGCTCGAATTCACACGCGAACAAAAACTCAATCAGCTGCGGCTGATCGCCTCCCGCGACGGCCGCAACAGCTCGATTACTGTGCACCAGCGAGTCGACCTGTACGCCAGCATTCTTGAGGCGGGTGCGCGTATCGACTACGAAACAAAGACGTCGCACAAGGTATTTGTGCAGGTAATCGGTGGCGAATTGTCGCTCAATGGCCAACCGGCGGCGAGCGGCGACGGCGTGCAGATTGAAGACATATCCTCGCTGACGATCATCGCGCAGCAGGAAGCGGAGTTTTTGCTGTTCGACATGGGCTAAACTGCCCGGATGAAAAAAACCGTCTTGCTTACCTGGGCTGTTGCGCTGATCGCATGCGACGGCGGCGGACAATCGGCAGCGTCGATTGTCGCGCTGCCGGCGGGTTTGACCCCCATATCCGACATTCAGGGCAGCGATGACAGAAGCCCGTTGCTCGGACAGAAGGTCACGATTTCCGGCATCGTCACCGGCGACTTTCAGGACAATGATGCCGACAGGCTGCGTAATCTTGGCGGCTTTTTTGTACAGCAGGCAACACCGGACTCCAACCCGCGCACTGCCGAAGGCATTTTTGTTTTTGACGGCAACAATCCCCCAGTTGACGTCTGTATCGGTGACCGCGTCGAGGTCGACGGTTCGGTTGCAGAGCATTTCGGCGAAACGCAAATCAACGCAAGTTCCGTCACAATCACCGGCAACGGTTCTATCGACGCGACCGAGGTCAACTTGCCGGCCAGGGATGTCCTGCTCGATGCGGACGGCAACCTGATTGCAGACCTGGAGCGCTACGAAGGAATGCTGCTGCGCTTTCCACAAGCACTTACGGTCAGTAATCTTCGATACCTCGAACAGTTCGGGGAAGTCGGGCTGTCGCAAGGTGGCCGACTGTTTCAGTTCACTAACAGCAATCCGCCAAGTCGCACGGGCTATGCCGATCACAAGCGCAACAACGCTGCTCGCAGCATCGTACTCGACGACGGCCGGCGAAACGCTAACCCGTTGCCCGTGATGCACCTCGAGGCTGGCCCGTCCCAGGACTATTCACTGCGCATGGGTGACTCGGTCAGCGGTATTACCGGCAACCTGCGTTACTCCCGCGGCAGCGGCGGCCGGGGCGATGCCGCGTGGCGCCTGATGCCAACACAAGCCGTTGTATTCGACGCAGCGAACCCGCGACCCGCGGCACCTGAACTCGGCGGCACAACCCGGGTAGCCAGCGCGAATGTGCTGAATTTCTTTTCCGGTGTCGACCGTGGTGCGGCAGACTGCGGACCGCGTCAGCAGGACAACTGTCGTGGCGCCGACAGCCGCGAAGAACAGGCTCGGCAACTCGCCAAGACCGCCACAGTGCTCTCTATGATGAATGCCGATATCGTCGGCCTGATCGAGCTCGAGAACAATGCCCGCAGCTCGATTGTGACGATCGTCGATGCGCTGAACAAAAAGCTGGGCGCGACCCGATATGACTTCGTTGATACCGGCGTCATCGGCGAGGATGCCATAAAGACCGGTTTTATCTACGATGCAACGCGGATTCGCCTGCACGGTTCGTTCGCCATACTCGATGCCAGCGTCGACTCGCGCTTCAATGATCGGCGCAATCGGCCGGCCCTGGCGCAGTCGTTCGAGGTTCGCGAAACCGGTGCTGTTGTGACCGTTGTCGTCAATCACCTCAAATCGAAAGGCTCGTCCTGCGAGGCCGACGGCGACCCGAACAATGGCGATGGTCAGGGCAACTGCAACCTGGCACGTACGAATGCCGCCAAAGCCATTGCAGACTGGATCGCGACGGACCCGACCGGCAGCGGCGACGCGGATTTCCTCGTGATCGGCGATCTGAACGCCTACCTGATGGAAGATCCGCTAACCGCGCTCAAGGCGGCGGGGATGATCAACCTGCTGGAAAAAAATGACGAGCCATACTCGTTTTCGTTCGATGGTCAGTCGGGTGCGCTCGATCATGCGTTGGCATCATCGAGCCTTGCGCCGCAAGTCGTCGAAACCATCGAATGGAAAATCAATTCGGATGAACCGGCCCTGCTCGATTACAACCTCGAAAACGATCGCGACACCGGGCTGTTCGACCCGGACTCGCCGTACCGGGCAGCCGATCACGACCCAGTCATCGTCGGGCTGGAGCTGTTGCCCTGACTATTCAAGACTCCTGAGTACGTCATGAATATCGCCGCGCAGGGCTTCCAATGCTGCGATGACCGCGTTTACAGCTTCCGTATCCTTGCCGAGACTATCGTGATAGTCGTCCCAGGTTGCATGCAGCGCTTGCGCCGATTCCGGTACATCGCCACTGGCGACTCTTGACAGGTCGCGGATGGTCAGGACTTTGGCCCAGGCGGCGCGCAGGATTGCTGCCGAATCATTGTCGCGACCATAGTGCCGATCCATGGTCAGCCGCTGCAGGTCGCCCAGCATCACAAGCATTTCGATCGCTATCAGGCGTTGATTACGATTGCTCTCACTCGCCTCGTTGCGCCAGGTGTTATAGCCAAGGCTGGTAATCGCAATGACGAGACTGATCAGCGCAACCGCATTGCGGCGCAGCTGTTCTCGAAAGGATGCATTGCGTTTCATCTCGACTCCTCGCTTGCCGTGACCCCGTGCCAAAGCCGTTCCCTGCCCCGCCGGTGCAGCCACATAAGCCACCCCAGCGACAACAGGCCGGTCAGCGAAGTCGCTGCAAGAAACATAAAGTAGTTCTGATGTCCGATGAGTCCCGGGTTGGCATCCAGTATACGCCCGCCGATCGGCGCGAAGAAAATGTCGGGAGTGTAGCCGAGCATTGATACCAGCCCGACCGCCGCACCGGTCAGGAAGCGCGGCGTTCGATTTTCCTCGAGGAGTGCGAAGTAAACTCCGCGCAACGCATAGACCGCAATATAGCTGACGAAAAAATTGACGTAGATGATCGGCACGCCTGTACCGACCGGTGCCGCCAGCGACCAAGAAAAATAAGACACCATCAGGATTGCGAAGACGACGGCGATCGAACTCGATGCCCGGAATCGATCCGCAACCAATCCAGCCAGCAGGGCCGCCAGCGGCCGAGTCCACGCTCCGTAGCTTGCGAGTCGTGCACCTTCCACCTCATCCATGCCGAAGACCTGCACCGCATACAGCGAATAATTATCCAGTCCCTTGTAACCGCAGTAGGCGCACAGCACGACACAGGCCTGGGCCCAGACAACGGGACGCCGCAAGACAATTGCCATGCCGCGAAATGGCTGCGATCGCCCGGCAGTTGGTCGTTTCAGCGCTGGAATCGCAAACCAGGCCAATACCCCGGTCAGCGCGGTTATCCCGGAATAAAGGTAGACGACCATGCGGAATCCCGCGGCACGTTCCTCTTCCGTGGCGAGCCGGGCATTGTCCGGCAGGAAGGCCGCCAACACAGTAACCGCGAACAACGCCAGCGATGCGGCGGCAAGGCCGCGGCCACCTTCCAGCAAGCCGAACGCAACGCCCTGCGACCGGCGCCCGCCCCACTCCCGCGTGGAAAGAATCAGTGCTCCCCACATCAGGAATATCGTGGTCACTCCCCAGTAGCCATACAGAATGGCCATACCCGTCGCGGACGGCAAAGATGTCATGTACAGCCCACCCAGCGCGGTCGCGAACAGCGACACCACGATCAGCGCCCGGGCCGAAACATGGTCAGCCAGTGCGCCACCCGGAAAGTAACAGAGCGCTGCGGTAATGCCGTAAATGGCGGTGATATCGCCGAGTTGCGCATTACTGAAGTCAAAGACCTCGAGCAGCGTGGGCCGAAAAAATCGCGGTACATTGAATGGCAGGCCGAAGACGAACTCACCGGCAACAATCAGTGCCAGCATCATCCAGAATTTGCGCATCGTACCCCCGGCTTTATTATTGTGTCGTGTTTCGCGCTAGCTTCGGAGGCGATAACCCGACTTGAATATCCAGCGCACCACCAGCAAGCACACGATCAGGAATCCGACGGTCGCGGACAGGCTCAATACAACACTGACATCTGCATTCTCGTAAAAACTCCAGCGGAACCCGCTGATCAGGTAGACGACCGGATTAAAGAGGCTAATGGTTTGCCAGACCGGCGGTAACATGCTGATTGAGTAGAACGTGCCGCCGAGAAAGGTCAATGGCATGATCACCAGCACCGGGACGATCGTCAGCTTTTCCCATCCGGTTGCCCAAACTCCCAGGATAAAGCCGAACAGGCAAAACGACACACAGGTGAGCAGCAGGAACGTGACCATGATCAACGGATGCGCGATCTGCAAATCGACAAAGAAACTCGCGGTCAGCAAAATGATACCGCCGATGATCATTGATTTGCTGGCCGCTGCACCAACGTAGCCCAGCAACACCTCGACCCAGGACACCGGAGCGGAAAGCACTTCGTACACGGTGCCGGTGAACTTCGGGAAGTAGATAGCGAACGATGAGTTTGAAATGCTCTCGGTCATGATCGACAGCATGATGAGCCCGGGCACGATAAATGCGCCATAGCCAATGCCGTCAATCTCGGTTATTCGCGAACCGATCGCGGAGCCAAAAATGACGAAATACAGCGATGTCGAGAGCACCGGTGCGACGATACTCTGCACTGCGGTACGGAACATGCGCGCCATCTCGTACCGATAGATTGCTTTGACTGCTTGAAAATTCATTGGCCCTTCTTCACCAGGTCGACAAAAATATCCTCGAGTGAACTCTGCGACGTCTGCAGGTCGTTAAAATGGATGCCCGCTGCACCCAGGTCACTCAGCAAAGCCGTAATTCCGGTGCGTTCCCGCTTAGTGTCGTAGTTGTAAATCAAGTCATTTCGATCGGCGCTGATCTCAAGCTGATATTCCTGTAGTTGCGCGGGCACTTCCTGCAACGGCTCTTGCAGATTCAGAACCAGCTGTTTCTTGCCAAGCTCGCGCATTAACTTGTCTTTTTGCTCGATCAGGATGATCTCACCGTGATTGATGACACCAACACGATCCGCGAGTTGTTCGGCCTCTTCAATATAGTGCGTCGTCAGGATCACCGTCACTCCCTGGTCACGCAGACTGGCAACGACATTCCACATGTCCTGCCGCAATTCGACATCCACACCCGCAGTGGGCTCGTCCAGGAACAGCACTTCGGGTTCATGTGCAAGCGCCTTGGCAATCAAAACACGACGTTTCATGCCGCCGGACAGCTGCATACTGATGGTGTCTTTCTTGTCCCACAGTGACAGGGACCGCAGGACTTTCTCGAGGTGTTCCGGGCTGGCTGGCTTGCCGAACAAACCACGGCTGAATCTGCAGGTATTCCAGACCGTCTCGAAGCTCTCGCTGGCCATCTCCTGCGGCACCAGGCCGATGCGCGAGCGTGTTTGCCGGAAGTCTTTCTGGATATCGAAGCCGTCGACCAGCACCGTTCCGCCACTGGGATTGACGATGCCACAAACGATATTGATGAGTGTCGTCTTGCCGGCTCCGTTGGGGCCGAGCAGCGCAAAAATTTCACCGCGCTCGATCTCAAGACTGACATTCTTCAGCGCCTCGAATCCGCCTTCGTAGACTTTTGACAGGCCGTTTATTGAAATCATGTTTTGCATGCGGCACATCATACGATGCTTTCGCTGCCAGTGCAGAGCGCCCTATGCCGACCGGTCGAAAATCGAAACGCTGTCGATCGTGCTGGCGGTTGTCATACCGAGTTTCATTAATCGCGCATGGTCATTACAGGCTAAGCGTATCGGCGTAGGCGAACAGACCGGCCGACCCGCCCGTGTGCAGGAATATTATGGATTGCCCCTGCTTGAAGCGTCCCTCGCGGATATAGTCGATCATGCCGGCGAGCGCCTTACCGCTGTAGACCGGATCAAATAACAGACCTTCCTGGCGCGCCAGCATCAAAATGGCTTCATTCATGCCGTCGGTCGGCTCACCGTAACCCGGACCGATATAATTGCAGTCTGCGACGATATCTTCGCGACTCACACAGCCCGGCACAGACAACAAATCCGCCGTCTCCAGCGCCAGCTTGTATACCCGTTCCTCCTGTACATTCTGCGGCGCATTGACGCCGATGCCAAGAATCGGCAGGTCACTGCCGCTGCCGCGCAGTCCAACCGCGAGCCCCGCGTGAGTCCCGGCGCTACCTGTCGCCGTGACGATGTGGTCGACCGCCAGATCCTGTTCGTCGAGCTGCTGCAGCAACTCAATGCCGCACTGAACATAGCCCAATGCACCGACCGCGTTGGAGGCACCGCCCGGTACGTAATACGACTTGCCGCCGCGCGCGCGTACCTCGTCCGCAACCACGTCTTTTTCTGCATCGAAATCGGTGCCACCCGGGTATTCACGCAGATTGGCACCGAAGATCCGGTCGAGCAAAATATTGCCGGAACTGCGATAGGTTTCAGTCGGGTTCTGTACCCGGTGCTCAAGCATCACTTCACATGCAAGACCGAGCTTGCAGGCTGCCGCCGCCGTTTGCCGGACATGGTTAGATTGCACCGCACCGACCGTAATTATCGTATCGGCTCCCTGCGCCAACGCTTCACCCATCGAAAATTCGAGCTTGCGGGTCTTGTTGCCACCGGTTGCAAGTCCGGTGCAATCGTCACGCTTGACATAAATTCCCGGACCCCCGAGGTGCTTGCTCAGTCCCGGCAAGAACTCCAGCGGCGTTGGCAAATGGGCGAGGTTGGCGCGCGGAAAATCGGTCAGCTTCATAATTTTGTCCTGTGATGTTTTTTCCTGAGACTTTCTTTAATTGCCGCCCAGTGCGACGGCAACGGTTTTTTTCGCCAGCTCATCGGTCGATGAAATGAATGCAACATCAAACATGGACTCTTGCAAGACGAGCGGAAACTCCGTGCATGCCGCGATTAGCACCCTGGCACCCCGGGCAACCAGCTTGTCGGCTTCGACCTGCATGGCGTCTGCGACTGCAGCCGATATATCGCCACTTTTGACGCGCTCCACGAGCGCCATTGTCGCAGCCAGCTCATCCGCTGTCTGCAAAATGAGCGGTCGCTCGCTGTCGGCGAGAGCCTGCTGGTAGAGGCCTGCAGAAAAACATCCGGGTGTCGTCAACAGGCCGACCGGGCTGTTTTCTCCACTACGCTGCAGTGCCGCCTGCACGGTTACATTAACGATACTGTAAAACGGAATTGCCGTTGCGGTTTCGATATCGGATTGCCATGCATGCGCGAGATTACAGGGCATCACCAGAAAATCAGCACCGGCGCTCTCCAGTCGTGCGGCCATCGCCGCGATCTGTGGGCCGGGTGTTTCACCCAAGCCGCGCATTGCAAGCTGCCGACTCGGTATACGCGGATTGTGGTCGACGAGCATGCGCACGTGTTGCTGGTCATCGCCGGCTGGCGTTGCCGCCAATACGCGAGACATGAAATCGACTGTCGCTGCCGGCCCCATGCCACCGATCACACCTGCTACTTTGTCAGCACCCGCCATACCGCACCGCCGCAACAACCGGCGAACATCTTAGCATCGCAAATACTTGCGGGTGACAGGTTTCAGACTGTGCTTAGCGGCGCACCGTCACTGACTTGATCTGTGCAAAGACCCTGTCGCCAATGCGTAAATTCAATGCCTGTGACGAACGTCGCGTGATTCTGGCAACCAGCCCGGCCTCTCCCAGTTGCAGGCTCACCAGCAGGGTCGCCGCGCTCTCCGTTTCAATCCGCCTGATCTCGGCAGGCAGAATATTCAGAATCGTGCTCGACTCGGCCTTGCTGAGGCTGAGGCTGACATCGCTGGCGCGCACTCGCAGTCGCACCTTGCTCGATGCATAGCGGCCGGTTACCCACAGGCGACCACCTGGAAAATCAAACGCCGTCAGGTCATCGTGAACATCGTATTCAGCCTGCACTGCACTCACAACTGCACCGGCGTTTTGACCCGCCAGTTGCGGCAGATTTGTCATTGCCAGCACCTGCTGCAGTTCGCCTTCTGCGACGACCTTGCCGTCATCGAGGACCAGCAAGTGGTCGCTCAAGCGGCATATCTCGTCAATGTTGTGGCTAACGTAAATAATCGGCACCGCCGATTCGGTATGCAAGCGATCGAGATACGGCAATACGTCATTGCGACGACGTTCGTCGACGGCCGACAACGGCTCATCCATTAAAATCAGGCGTGGCGACTGGCACAGAACACGCGCTATTGAAACACGCTGCGCTTCACCACCCGACAAACTCCGCGGTGCTCGATCCAGCAGATTATTGATGTCGAGCATTGCCGCAATATCGTCAATTGCGGGACCGGACTTCGCGTTTCGATGCAGACCGTATTCGATGTTCTTGCGAACGCTCATGTGCAAAAACAGCTGCGGCTGCTGAAAGACAAAGCCGATGCGCCGCCGGTGCACAGGTGTCCTGTCGTGCGGTGCTGATTGCTCCAGTCCGGCGATACAACGCAACAGAGTCGTCTTGCCGGATCCGGATGCGCCGAACACGCCGGTGATGCCCTGCGCCGGAATTTCCGTCTCGATATCCAGGTTGAAGTCTGCAAACCGGACAGCGTGCTTGAGGGCAATGGTCATCATTGCCGCTGCCAGCGTCGATTGACGACAAACATCGCGAGCAGGCTCAGGAACGCAAACGCAACCAGAAGCAGAGACAAGGTATGCGCCGCAGCGTAGTTCAGGGTTTCGACATGATTGAAAATGGCGATGGAAACAACCCGCGTTTCACCCGGGATATTGCCACCGACCATCAGCACCACGCCGAATTCACCCAGCGTGTGGGCGAAGCTCAACACCATGGCGCTGACGAAGCCGCGCGCGGACAGAGGCACGGCAACGCTCAGGAATGCATCCAGCCTGCTTGCTCCCAGCGTCCACGCAGCTTCGAGATTGCCACGCGGCAGCGATTCGAAGGCGTTTTGCATCGGTTGAATCGCAAACGGCAGGCTGTAGATGCAGGAAGCAATGACGAGACCCGTGAATGAAAAGGTCAACGCATCGCCGGTCAGCCGCACCCACCAACTGCCAATAGCACCATAAGGACCGAGTACCACCAGCAGGTAGAAGCCGAGCACGGTCGGTGGCAACACGATGGGCATGGCAACGACAGCCTGAACCACCGGTTGCCAGCGCGACCGGGTTTGCGCCAGCCACCAGGCCAGTGGCGCACCAAGAACAATAAGAATAACGGTCGTCACGACCGCAAGCTGGGCCGATATAAAAAGCGGTCCGAGATCCAGCGTCATTCTGTGTCTGCACGCGCCGACGGCGTCGAATAACCGCGACGGGTGAGCAAGGCGACAATGTCTGCACCTCGCATGTATTGCAGAAAGTCCCTGGCACGGTGCTGGTTCGCACTGCGGCTCATGACCACGCCGCCTTGCTCAACACGGCTCAGGCCTGAAAGCGCCTCGGGCAGACTGCTGAGGCAGGTTACCTTGCGGTCCGCGTGATTGTCGCTCGAATAAGCCATTGCGTGTGACGCTGCGACGAGGCCCAGGTTTGCACTACCGCTGGCGGCAAACTGAAATGCCTGCAAGACATTCTCGCCATAGGCGAGCTTGTCCGCGAAATCATCCCAACGTCCGATAGCCTGAAGGAAACGGCTGGCTGCCTCTCCGTACGGCGCTGTATCCGGGTTGGCGATCGCCAGGTAACGAAAATTTCCGTCCAGAAAATCCTGGTAGCAATTGTGCCTTTCATACGCAGCATCATTACTCCACAGCACCAGGTAGCCAACCGCATACACCGTCAGTGTGTCGGCATCTGCGAGCTTGCGCTGAATAAGTGCCGTTGGCCTCGCCACGTCCGCTGCGAGAAACACATCGTACGGTGCGCCGGCGACGACTTGTGCGTACAGGTGGCCGGTCGACCCCGGAATTACCCGCACCGGGACACCCGACGAGAGCGTATATTTTTCCGCTATTTCGGTTGCGACCTCGAGAAAATTGCTGGCGACCGCGACATTAATGCCATCGTCTGCCTGCCCGTTTACAGCGACAGTGACAATCAGAATCGGCAACGCGCGCAGGATATTCACAATCTACTCAGGCAGTGAGCTCAGCTTTCTTTTGGCGCCGATACTGATGCAACAATGGCTCCGTGTAGCCGCTGGGCTGCCGGGCCCCTTCAAACACCAGCGCACAAGCCGCCTTGAATGCAATGCTGCTATCGAAGTCGTCGCTCATCGGCGTGTAGTAAGTATCGCCGGCATTTTGCTCGTCCACGATCTTCGCCATGCGCTGCATCGTTTCGAGAACCTGCTCGCGGCTCACTATTTTGTGTAGCAGCCAGTTTGCGATGTGCTGACTTGAAATGCGCAGCGTCGCGCGATCTTCCATCAGGCCAACGTTGTCGATATCCGGCACTTTGGAACAACCCACGCCCTGATCGATCCAGCGCACAACATAGCCAAGTATTCCCTGCGCGTTGTTGTCCAGCTCCTGCTGTATTTCGTTGGCGCTCAGGTTCTTCAAGTCCGACAACGGTGGCGTCAGAATTGCATCGAGGCTTGCGAGCTTGCGTGCCGCCAGCTTTTCCTGCGTTGCACGCACATCAACCGCGTGATAATGCATTGCATGAAGTGTTGCCGCAGTCGGCGATGGAACCCACGCGCAATTAGCGCCCGCCTCGGGATGTGCCTGCTTGCTGCCGACCATCTGCCGCATCTCGTCGGGCTTCGGCCACATACCCTTGCCGATCTGGCCATGCCCCGGCAGCCCGCAGCGAATACCGACATCGACGTTCCAGTCTTCGTAGGCGGCTATCCACGGCTGCTGCTTGATCAACTCTTTTGGCAGCACAGGCCCGGCCTGCATGCTGGTATGAATTTCGTCGCCGGTACGATCAAGGAAGCCGGTGTTGATAAATACAACGCGCTTGGCAGCAGCGCCGATACAGGCTGGCAGATTCGCCGTCGTGCGTCGCTCCTCATCCATGATGCCGACCTTCAGCGTATTGGCCTCGAGTTCGAACAGTGCCTCGACGCGCCCGAACAGGGTATCGGTGAACGCGACTTCATCGGGGCCATGCATTTTCGGTTTGACGATATAGATGCTGCCGGCAGTGCTATTAGGCTGCAGGCCATCGCGCTTGCGATCCGTCATGGCACACGCCGTTGTTACGATCGCATCCAGAATGCCCTCAAAAACCTCATTGCCATCGCTATCGAGTATTGCGTCGGTTGTCATCAGGTGCCCGACGTTTCTTACCAGCAGCAAACTGCGGCCCGACAGCACCAGGTCTTCGCCGTCAGCGCCTGTGTATGTCCGGTCGCGCGCAAGGGTGCGAGTCTTTGGCTTGCCGCCTTTGGAGAAAACCGCCTCCAGATCTCCTTGCATCAGTCCGAGCCAGTTCCGGTACACCTCGACCTTGTCTTCCGCGTCGACCGCGGCCACCGAATCTTCGCAGTCCTGTATCGTCGTTACAGCCGATTCGAGAATGACATCCGCGACGTTGCCCGTCGCATCCTTACCGATCACATGGTTCGGGTCCACGCGGATTTCAATATGCAGCCCATGGTTTCTGAACAGGTAGCAACAAACGCCATCTTGTTCCGCAAACCCGGCGAACTGCTCGGGCGCGGCCAATCCCCGGGTCTCGCCGTTGGTGAGTGACGCGATAAAGCGGGTGCCTTCTTTGGCACGATCCAGCCCGTAGGCGTTGATGTCGGAATGACTGACGCCTTCCAGCGGTATCGCGGCATCGAGAAATTCTGTCGCGTAGCGAATGACTGCAGCACCGCGAGTCGGATTGTAGCCGTCGCCTCGTGCCGCGCCGTCCGAATCGGGTATGACGTCAGTGCCGTAAAGCGCGTCGTACAGGCTGCCCCAGCGGGCGTTCGCAGCATTAATCGCAAACCGTGCATTGCTGACCGGAACTACAAGCTGCGGCCCCGCGATTTCGGCGATTTCCGCATCGACATTGCGGGTTTCAACCTGTGGAAAGTCCGCCGTTTCGCGCAGATAGCCGATTTTTTTCAGAAATTTGACGTATGCCGCGTGATCCCAGTCCTGCCCCGACCGCTCTTTGTGCCATGCGTCGATGCTGGCCTGCATATCGGCGCGAACTTGCAGCAGCTCGCGATTGACGGGCGTCAGGTCCGCGACGATCGCTTCGACGCCGCCCCAGAAAGTGTCTGCATCGAAGCCTATTGCAGGCAACAGTTCAGATTCCACGAATTCCCTGAATACAGGACGAATATCTAACGAGTGACTCATCAACAACGCTCTTTAATTCACGACGGGTAAGCAAGAGTATACGATTGCGGGTACAAGTGGCTACGTCGTGTCACTTGTCGAGTGAGCGACGAAACTTTCTCATTCCACCGACCCATCGATCGTAGTCACTGGCTTTGCGTTGCATGTAGCCTGCCACCTGGGGATGCGTCAGGATCATGAATTGCCCGGCAAGTGCCTGGTTGATGATCGTGTCTGCCGCAGTCTCCGCCGGCAAGATTCCATCGACGTCGTTACCGCGAAACCCGCCTTCGGTCTTGCCACTGTCATCCTCAATACCGATCATGCGCGTGGCGACCGCTTGCGGGCAGGCAACCGACACGACAATGCCGGCATCGCCATAGTCAATAGCCAGCGCCTCGGAAAATCCGACCGATGCATGCTTGGTGGTGGAATAAGCGGCATCGCCGATCTGGCTCAACAATCCCGCGGCGGATGCGATGTTAATAATGTGACCCTGACCACGCTGCAGCATTTTCGGGATGACCGCGCGGGCAGCAAAAACCTGTGCCATGACATTGACGTTCCAGCTGATTGCCCAGCGATCGTCGACGGGGTTCATACCCCCCTCTTTCGAAATAGCACCGCTACTGCCGTCGCCAAAACCGACGCCAGCATTGGAAATAAACAGGTCAATCGGGCCGACTTCGGACTCTGCGTAGTCCACCAATGCAACCACCTCCGCTTCATTGCTGACATCCAGTTGCCGCGCAATGCCACCAATCTCGTCTGCCACTCTTTTTGCTTCGTCACCGTCCAGGTCTGCGACAAGCACTTTTGCGCCGTCGCTTGCCAGGCGGCGGCTGAGTGCGCGCCCGATGCCGCGCCCACCCCCGGTAACCACCGCGACCGCAATGTTATCCATGTCAGATGCGATCCCTGATCGTGTAGTACAACATGCCGAGCAACATACCGGGGTAGCGCAACAGCGTGCCCCCCGGGAAAGTATGTGTGGGCAATCCAGCAAGCACGTCGAATTTTGACGCAGTACCGGTAACCGCCTCGGCAATGACTTTGCCCGCAAATGTCGCTGTGGAAATACCGTGCCCCGAATAGCCCTGACCGAAAAACACATTCGGCTCGAGCTTGCCGATATGCGGCAGCCGGTTCACGGTAACGGCCAGCGTGCCACCCCAGGCGTAATCGATTGCCACATCCTGCAACTGCGGGAACAGCTTCAGCATGTAGGGACGTACAAATTTTGCGATATCGCGCGGAAATCCTGCGCGATAGTTCTCGCCGCCACCGAACAGCAGACGGGAGTCTTCCGAGAGCCGGAAATAATCGACGACGAAGCGCGTATCATGAACGCCAAAACGGCCGTTAATAAGTGCCTTCGCTCGCGCTGCATCGAGCACTTCGGTCGCGATCATGAAATTGTTGATTGGCATCATCTTGCCTGCCATGCGCGGCTCCAGCCTGCCGAGATAGCCATTGCAGGCCAGCACCACAAAACGCGCTTTTACCGCTCCCTTGTCCGTTTCGACGATGGCCGGATCCGATTGCGAATACTTCAGAACCCGGGAGTTTTCGTAGACCTGCACGCCGCGCCCGGCGGCCGCGCTTGCAAGACCGAGCGAATAATTAAGCGGGTGCAGTGTCAGCGCTTCGGAGTCGTACAACCCTTCAAGAAAATCCTTCGTCGCCACACGTTGTTGCGTTTCCTCCGCACTCAATGCCGCGCAAAACGGATAGTCATAGCGTTCAGCGAGTGCGTCTGCGACCTCGCGGGCATGGCCAAGGTAGCGTTTCTTGTGAATGCCGAGCAATTGGCCTCGTTGCAGGTCACACGGAATGTTGTGCTGTTCGACACGCCTGCGAATATCGGCTTTCGCCTCCTCTGCAAAGTCCCAAAGCAGTCGTGAACGCTCGAGACCAAATTGTTTCTCCGCATCCAGGACTTCAATGCGCTGACCACTGCCAATCAAGCCGCCGCAACGTCCCGATGCGCCGAAGCCAATGCGCTCGGCTTCGAGCAACACGACATCGAGCCCGCGCTCGGCCAGGTTCAGCGCAGCCGAAAGCCCGGTGAACCCACCGCCAATCACGCAGACGTCCGCATCGATCTGTCCTGCGAGTTGCGGGTAGTTACGTATACCGGCGGCCGTCGCGGCGTAGTAACTCTGCGGGTATCCTGACAAGGTGCTCAAATCGTCGCCTCCGGTCGAATCGGACTGCCGTCAAAAAATCGCTCGAGACGCAAAGGCGAGATGTCGATGCCGCAGTCCGTTCCGGTCAGCATTGCGGCCGCCGTTTTGCCGGCACCGGGCCCGATGCCAAAACCATGACCACTGAACCCGGTTGCAATGTGTAAGCCAGGCAGCTGATCAACGGCATCGATTATCGGTACGATATCGGGCGAGGCTTCGATCATGCCAGCCCAACTCTCCACAATTGGCGTGCTGGCCAATTGCGGAAATATGCTGTCCAGATTCTTGCGAATACCCTTCAGCACAGAAGGCGATGCGGCCGGATTTAACACACGCGTTTGTTCAAACGGTGATGGCGCATCCAGTGGCCAGTGTTTTGGCGTCGACCACTCATCGACAAATTCGCGGCCGACACTAAGTTTGATGATTTTAATTTCCTGCATCAACGCCTGAAAAAACTTGAAGAAGTAGCGAAACGACGATGGCGTGACCGGGTGATCAAGTACCGCACCGTGGGCTACCGTGTAGCCACCATCCATGCGCCGCCGAATACCGAGGCGTGCGTCAAATACATTGCCGCTCAAGACCTCTTCCGCAGGTGCTGTCCGTGCCACGGTGCCACGCACCTTGAGTTGCGGCACGTTGATACCCAGAGAGCGACAGAACATCGATGTCCAGGCACCCGCCGCACACAGCACGGTCGACGTCTGTATCGTGCCATGCTCGGTCACCACGGCCGAAACACTACCGCCGGATGTCTCCAGCCCCCGCACTGCGCAGGACGTTATGATCCTGGCACCGCTGCGTTCTGCCGCACGGGCAATCGCGGGCGTCGCTAGGTGCGGCTCAGCGCGACCATCACTTTCTGTGTATATCGCACCCGCCCATTCGGTCGCGGAGCCATGCACATGCTGCCTTAGTTCTGTGCGACCGATAAGCCGCGTATCGATGTCAAAGTCCTTCGCGATATTGGCCCAGTTTTCGAATGCGCGCAGTTCTGCCTCCGAATTCGCAGTAAAAAAGCAGCCTTTGCGTACAAACCCCGTGTCTTCGCCGAATTCTTCGTTGAAGCCATCCCAGAAACGCAGGCTTTCGAGCATCATCGGAATTTCACGCGTGTCCCGTCCCTGCACCCGCACCCAGCCCCAGTTGCGTCCCGACTGCTCACCGGCTATATGACCTTTTTCGCACAACACGACATCGATGCCCTCGCGGGCGAGAAACAGTGCGGTTGAAATACCAACGATGCCGCCGCCTATGATGACAATATCGGCTTTGGTCGGCACGGCGTCCGGCGGCGCAAATGGCCCGCTCCAGGTGGACGCGACGAGCGCATCTTTGTGCATTGTCATTATTGTTGCTCCACCATTTCGATTGCTATACCGTACCGAGCCGATGCCTCATCCCATTCAGTCAGTATCCGATATCCCGCCGTTGATCGCGACCTCTGTCGTCCGCGGCAGTGTACAGGGACAGAGTCATGGCGGTGTCTACATTGTTGCCCCGGCATCGCAATCCGTGCAACAGGTGCTGGACTGGAATACCGTCGATATCGACTGGTCGGGCCGCGGCTGGGACCGGGGCCTGCGCGGCATCGCTTTCCACGACGGCGAAATCTACATTGCCGCAAGCGACGAGTTGTTCGTCTACAACCAGCAATTTCAACGACAGCGCTCGTTTCGCAACGACTATCTCAAACACTGCCATGAAATATGCGTCTACAAGGACAAGCTGTACCTGACCAGCACCGGTTTCGACAGCATTCTTGCTTTTGATCTCGTCGAGCAGGACTTTTTATGGGGCATGCATGCCGCGAAAATAAATGGTGCCTGGCACGCACATCGTTTCGATCCGCGAACCAGGGTCGGTCCGCCGGCCGGCAATAAATTGCATATTAATAATGTTGATTGCAGCGACCAGGGACTCTCTTTTGCCGGGTTGCGTACGAAAGGCATCGTCAGCCTGACGCCCGGCGCCAAACTGCAGCTCCAGGTCGAGTTGCCGGAAGGCATTCATAATGCCCGCCTGACTGCGCACGGTGTTGTGTTCAATGACACCGCTGCCGACTTTCTGCGCTACGTCGAGCGTGACGGTAAAGAACGCCGGTTTGCGTTTCCCACCTACCCGGACAGCGAGATTGACTTCGCAAACATCGACGACTCTAAACTGGCCCGGCAGGGCTTTGGTCGCGGCCTTTGCCTGATCAACGAGAATCTTGTCGCGGCCGGCTCATCTCCGTCGACGGTCAGCGTCTTCGATTTGCACGCCGGTACACGCGTACTTTCCGTGAACTTCTCGATGGACGTGCGCAACGCCATTCACGGTCTGCAAGTCTGGCCCTACGACATTCCTGCGTCCAACTAGATCGATCTGACCGCCGCTGCTGCTGACTGCGCGGCCTCGACATCAGTTGTGCAACGAATATTTGCCCCGGCGACTCCGGGAACATCCTTCAATTCATTCACCATTCGCACACACGCATCGATGCCCGCTGCCCTGGGGTCGGCGGATGCGGCAATATCGGCAATCGTCGCATCCGGGATGAGCGCCGCGGGGTTATTGCTTTTGTATGTTCGAGCTTCCTCCGCGGTCCCTAGTAGCGGAACGTCCACGACAAACGATGCCCGGTGAGTGATTTTCTGCGCGACAACCCTAGCCATGTAATGTCGCAGCAACTGCACATTCAGACAGGGCTGCGACATCAATAGGCGCGTGCCGGCATTAATGGATTCGTGTATCCGTTTGGCTTGCCAGCCTTCGCCGGCTCCGAATACCGTCACACAGGCACCAAGGAGAAACCCGGGCTCGGACACGAGGCCGGATTCTTCGCCAACCCTGCGCGCCATTTCTGTTAATCGTGTCTCACTGGTATCAAATACACCCTTGCCACGGAGCGCGCCCTTTTTCGAGAGTTTTTCACCGCGTTGCAAGATCAGCGACGTAACACCAAGCGCGGCAGCGCCTACCAGATCCGCCTGCAATGCCACGCGATTTCGATCCCGGCAGGTCAGGTGCACCACAGCATCCATGTCATTGCGTAACACAATTGACGCCGCTGTAAGTGGCGACATATGCCCAACGGCGTCACGGTCATCGATCACCTGCACTGCACTGACAAGCGGCGCGAAATTCCGCAACGCTTTCTCAATATCGGCAACCGTCGTTGTCGGCGACAGCGGCAAATCAGAACTCAGCACGAACGATTCGGTGCGCAGCGCTTCGCGGTAGGTCTTCATGCGGCGATGATACCAGTGGCAGGCGCTGCTCGGTTAAACTACTCGCACTATGAAACTTTCCACCGATACTGAAGCCATAAGTGAATTTCGAGCGTTTCTCGATGCCGCGGCGTATGACGCTGATACGCTGCACGAGCGCCTCGGCCGCGCACACCCTCCGGCTGAGGGTGAATCACAACAGATGTTTGACGATTCTCGTGAGATTACGACCGCCAATGTACTGATTCGCGTCTTCTTGCTGGGCGCCCCTGTCGATGAGGCGACGTTCGACGAATTCATCCCCGCGGAGATTCGTGAATTCTGCGACGCCGCCGAATTGGTCGAAAGACACAACGGCATGCTCAATGGCCGCATCGTGATCATCCCGGTTGACGACCTGTTGTTCACATCGGACGCCTATCGACTGCTGGGCACTGACAGGGCCTCCGAGTTCGTTTTGCCAGCGAGCACGCATGCAGCGAATTTCCTGCGCTTCCTGACGCTACGCAAGCCGGTACGCGCAAGCCTCGACCTCGGTTGTGGCTGCGGTATCCATGCACTGTTTGCCGCACGACACAGTGAGTCTGTTGTCGCAACGGACATCAGCCCTGCTGCGATCGCTTATACGCGCTTCAATGCATTGCTCAATGACATTCACAACGTCGAATGCCGCCAGGGCGACCTGTATGAACCCGTACAAGGGCAGAAATTCGACCTGATTGTCAGCAACCCGCCCTTTGTGATCAGTCCATCGGAGTCGTTTGACTACCGTGACAACCCGATGGAACTGGACAGCCTCAGCGAAGTGCTGATCAATGAATCGCCAGGCATGTTGAACGATGGCGGCCACCTGCAAATGCTGTGTGAGTGGGCCGAGATTGCCGGCCAATCCTGGCAGGAGCGTGTTGGCAGCTGGATTCGCGGCTGCGATGCATGGATCCTGCATGCAGCGCCGCTGGCACCGGAAACCTATGTCAAGCAACGCATCAGCGACATTTCGGGCGACGGCGTAGCCGCAGAGTCGGCCGAGTCATGGATGGAATACTTTCACAAGCACAAGGTCCGGAGCGTGCATCCGGGTATGTTGACGATGCGGCGCCGTGACGGGAAAAACTGGATGCATGTGCAGAATTTGCCGGGTGATGTCACCGCACCGGCTGGCGAGGCCGTCGCAGACGGAATCGAGGCGGTCGACTTTCTTGAGGCTTGCGATGACGAATCGCTGCTGCAGGCAACACTCAAACTGAGTGACGATATGACAGCCGAGCAAATGCAAAGCGACGGCAAAACCACGGGAATTTATCTGCAGCTCACCAACGCCCTGCGAACTGATGCTGAAATTGACGGCCCGGTTGCCGCTTTCCTGAATTTTTTCGGCGGCACGAAAAGCGTGCACCAGTGCATCGACGAATTCGGCGCAGCAACCGATGCAGAGATCGACAAGCTGCGCTCGGACCTGCTCGTGATCGTACGGGTGTTTGTCAGCCGCGGATTCTTATTGCCAGTTGTAGGAGAAGCGTAGACCGAATTCGCGCGGCCTGTTTGTCGTCACCCGGCTGCGCCCGAAGTAGTAATCGAAGAAAAACGGATTGTCGTACAGGGTGGCCCGTTCATCGGTCACGTTGCTGACAAATCCCTCGAGCGTCCAGTTATCCGACTGCAGTCCGACACGCATATCCAGGATGCCGTACGACGGCTGCTTGTAGAATGGCGCACCGGTGTTTTCAAACGGCAGCCCCGGAATGATTTCCTCGAGCTGGTTCTTCGACTCGTCCTGCCAGGTGTATTGCCCACGCACGTATATCGATTCACCGTCGTAGACCGGCCAGGTTGCCTGCGCAAACACATTGAATTTCAATTCCGGTACGTTCGGCAATTGTGTGCCTTTGGGTACCGGGATCGTGACTTCGAAATCCTGCGTGGTTTCGGCCTTCACGTAACCCAGGTTCAGGCCCAGGTCGACAATGTCATTGGGTGCTGCGCGAACATCCAGCTCAAGACCCAGTTGCTCGGCATCGCCAACGTTGGCGACCATGACCTGGAATGGCTGGTTACAAAGATCAACCGTCGGAACTTCACCAACATCGCAGACACGGAAACTGGGGTCGACCGCCTCAATCTGGTAATTCTCCCATTGGCCGTAATACGCCGTTGCGTTGACCTGCAACTTGCCGCCTAACCAGCGCGTCTTAGCACCGATCTCAAAGTTCTTTAACAGGTCAGGCTCAAAGGCCTGCGGGAATACCGTAAACGGTGTGCGATTTCGGTTTGCGCCACCCGCCCGGAAGCCCTCTGAATAGAGCGCGTACACCATCTTGTCATCATCAAGATTGTATTCAATGGTGACTTTCGGCACGAAGTCGTCGTTGCCGCCCTGCGGCCGGGTTTCGCTGCGCGGCGTAGTGATGAACGGCTTCGCAACGTAGTAGTAGCGATCGGATTCCTGGTCGAAATAGCGCGCACCGACTTCGACTGTCAGGTCATCCGTCAGGTTGTAGCTGAAATTGCCGAACACAGCCCACTGTTGCCAGTCTGTTTCGTCGGCCGAGAGCCACCAGGACGGGTCCACTCCCGTCGGCGCGTACAGGTAGGTCCAGTAGGCGTAGGCCAGTGACGTCAGGAACTCCGGCGTCGCCGCCCGATATTCCCAGTCTTCGTTCTTTTCTTCGTAGAATGCACCCAGCACCCAGCGATAGTTGTCGCCGGTTTTCGACAGCCTGAGTTCCTGTGTGAAACGGTCGTTTTGCTGGTTCTGTGTGTTGAAACCGATCGTGTCCTGATCGTTGGCCAGTGTCGAATAATAGGTGAGGTAGCCCGTATTCGGGTCTACGTCGATAGGCCCTGCACCAAAATAGTGATTTTCGGCCCCAACAAACCCGGACCAGCAATAGGTCGCGAACAACGGGCAGAAGTTGTAATTGAAATAGGCGGAATAGGTGGTGCGATCGTAGACGTAATCCAGCTCGCGATCGAAGTAGCTGGTAATCGACGTGACTTCCACGCCGCCGATGTTGCCTTCGATGGTCAATGCACCCTGCCACCAGCTATCGTCGCGCGTGTCGTTAAAGAACTTGACCGTTTTCAGGTCACCGACGCTGGGGTCGTAGTCGTTCAGCCCATTCGCCTCGGATTCCTGCCACATACCACTGGCCGTGATCGACCAGTCCTCATTGACAAACCACTTGGCCGATATGCGCCCACCAATATGATCCGAGTAGTTGACATCGTCTTCCACCTGGTCGGCATTGTTGCGGGTGCCGCGCATCGGCGATACGCCCAGCACGTTGTCGACGAAACCGCCATCGGTTGCGGTAAAGCCCACCAGGCGAACGGCAAACTTGTCTTCTATTAAGGGCAAATTGACCCAGGCACTGACTTCGTGACTGAGCGAGGAGTCGTTGCCCGCACGCACCATGAAATCGGCATTGGCCGAAAAGCCGGTCGGATCGGGCTTGTTGGTAATGATGCGCATCGTGCCCGACTGCGAGCTGTCACCGTATAGCGTGCCCTGCGGTCCGGCCAGCGCTTCGACGCGCTCGACATCGATCATGCGCGGCTCGGGATTGACCGAGAACTGTGTCAGCGGCTGTTCGTCGATATACAGGGCCGCGGATGAGGCGGCGATGAACGCGCCCGGGTTGTCCGAGACGCCACGAAAGATGATTTTCTGTGCACCGGACGTACCGCCGATCGCACTGACACTGGGCAGCATGCGCACGGTGTCTTCAAGATTCAGCAAACCCTGGCGCTTGAGGTCGTCACCGGTCATGGCCTGGATGCTGCCTGCGACATCCTGCAGGCTCTCTTCCTGCTTTCTCGCAGTGACGGTGATCTCTTCGATGCCACCGCTGGCACCCGCCTGCTGCGCCTGGGCATCGCTCGCGTGTCCCGAGACAGCCATCGATACAGCGACTGCCAAGGCACTCTTTACAGGAATTCCGTCCGTCGAAATATCAGCCATGCGAGCTCCCCTCATTGTTTTATCCGAGTCTACAATCAATAATTGCCGCCGCACAACAAACCAAAAGTATGAAGGACAACAAATGCGCCACGCTTATGGTATTTATGCAACGATGATGAGTGTTCGGATAAGTGCTCGCCGGCGTTTCACATTATGAACATCGAAGAACCACTGAAAATTCTTGGCGACGTAGACGGAAGTGCCCTGGCTGCAGCGATTCTCGGCCTCGACGCGCCAGCGTGGCTCGAAAACCGCAATCGCCAAACCGACTATGAGGTCCACCGCCAGACAGAATCGGTGGTACTGATTTTTTGTGACGGGCCAATGGAGGACATGACCGTCAGCAAACAGGCAGGCTGGGACCTGCTGGCCGAGACGGCGGTGCCTGTCATGCACGACCTGATTGGTCGTTTTTACCCACCTGGCGGCACGATCATCCGGGCCATGGCCGCAAAATTGCTGTCGGGTGGTCGCATCAACCCGCATTTCGACAGTCATCCTTCATTCCGCCACAGCCATCGCATACACGTACCGATTACCAGCAATCCCCGTGTACGTATGACCATCGACGGCAAGCCGTTTCGCCTCGAAGTCGGCAAAGCGTACGAGATAAACAATCAGAAAACGCACAGCGTTATCAACAGCGGCAACGAAGACCGCATCACGTTTATTTTCGACTACATGCCGGCGGAGAATATCGCCCGGCACGCATCCTAGCCGGCCGTTGATTCGTATCCGGGCTGCCAGTCGGCCGGGAGGTCACGCAATAGTGGCTCGAGAATCTCGATCATCGGCGCAAGGTGCTGTTCGTAGTTGCGCCACAAGTGTTTGGAACTGGAGTAAATTGGCTGCCGAACCTGTTCCGAGCTGGCCGTCTTGACGGCCCGTTCGTTTTCGTAGAATCGCAGGCAGGCATCGTCCCACGGCAACTCACAAAACTCGAGTATGCGCCGCACCTCGGCTTCGAGATCATCCACAACCCGCTCGTATTGCACGTCAAGCACCTTGCCGGGCAATACCGCGTGCCAGTGATCCATCAAGCGCTGGTATTCGAGATAGAATTCGGCCAGCTCAAACTGATCGTAAGTAAACGGCTGGCCGCGGGCGAACAGCTGCTTGAAACTGCCGAGGCAGCTATCCAGCGGGTGTCGCTTTGCATTAATGATTTTTGCCTGCGGCAGGATGAGACGCAGAAATCCTGCGTGCACGAAATTGTTAGGCAGTTTGTCAGTGAAATACGGTGCATCAGTTTCGCGATGGCGCTGCGTACGTTGCAGATAATCCTCGCCCGCTTGCCGCAATTCCGCGTCGCTTAGATGTGCGGTGACGCGCGGGTAGGCCATCCGGTCTTCGCGCCGCATGCCGATCGACCGCGCCACACGGCCCAGGTCCGGCAATTCATGGGTACCCTCAACCAGCGGATGACTCGCGAGTACCTGCTCGATCAGCGTTGACCCGGATCGAGGCAGACCGACTATGAAAATCGGCGCGCGGCTGTCACAACCGGAACCTTGCCGGGATTCGAGAAACTCTTTTGAGAATGTCTCGATGAACTGGTCGTGGAGATCGACGGTTTGCACCGGGTCGTAGGTTTCACGCTGGCGCCGGTTCGCATTGCCCAGTGCGTAGTGCTCGAATGCCCGGTCGTACTCCTGCTTGTCCTCGAAAGCCTTGCCGAGTGCAAAGTGGAAATTGGTGCGCTGCTCCTCAATCAATGATTCGCGCGCAACTCGCGTCAGCATGTTGTCGATATCGTCATCGTCGAAGCGAAACGTTTTCAGATTCGCCATGCTCCACCAGGTTTCGCCGTGGTCAGGGTTCTGCTTGACGCATTCGCGATAGCTGGCGATGGCCTCGTCCTGTTTGCCGATTGTCTTGAGCACATGCCCCATGCCCGACAGCGCACCGAAGTGGCGCGGGTCGTACTGCAAGGCTTTCCTGAATGCCGCCATGGCCGCGTCGTGATTGCCGATCATTGCGTGCACTGTGCCCAGCGAAACGAAACCGCCGGGCATTTGCGGCTTGAGCTGGACGACGCGTTCGAATGCCTCGATTGCGTCTTCCGTTTTATCCTGTTCCTGCCGCGCGAGCCCAAGATCGTTCCAGCCCTGGTGAAAATCCGGCGCAATCTCGAGTGCCCGTTCAAGCAAAGCCTCTGCATCACCCCATTGCCTGGCGCGCATGGCAATGCCCGCGAGTAAGCGCAGCGCATCGACATTACGCGGGTCGCGCAGCAGCACATCGCGGTAAATTTTTTCGGCTTCCCTGACATTGCCCATGCGTTGCAAGCCGAGACCGCGCACAAGATCCTCGCGATGCGGCGTGAGTTTGAAGGATGCTTCGAATTCACTGCTCGCGGCGTCGTCATTACCCATTCCGACAAGTACTTTCGCTTTTTTCATGCGAATCGATGCACTGCCCGGTTCCAGTTCTTCCGCACGCTCGAGCGATGCCAATGCCTCCGGCAAACGACCCTGCATGATCAGTGCTTCGGCGAGGCCCTCGTGCGCCCGTGAAAAGCTCGCATGAATGCGCACCGCACGAGACAGCGTGTGTTCAGCTTCCTCGGGCTTTTGCTGTCGGATCAGCGACGCCCCAAGCAGGCACAACAAATTCGCATCACGCGGATGCGCATTCAGCGCTTGCCGGCAAATGCGTTCCGCCATCGGCGCGTCGCCCGCGCGCAGGAAGGTCGTGGCCCGGTCGAACGAGGCCCTGGGTCCTGCATCTGTGGATTCTTCGCCGTGCATCTTTGCGCCTGCATTCCGGTCTGCAACTATCGCGGCCCGCAGCATACCAGCAAGAATAGCGGACTGCGCAACAGCGACTGCATCCGGCATCGACAGTGCTAAGATTCGCGCAAGTTTTCGATGGCGGGCAAACATTCGGCCTGCACGGTGATTTAACAATGGCTGGATACTCCGGAACGCCACTGGCTAAGAAGCTCGGCATCAAGAGCGGCTACCGGGTGCGAGTGACCAATGCACCCGCCAATTACCGATCTCTCGTGAGCCCTTTGCCCGACAATGTCACGATCTCGAATCGAATCAGCAAAGGTATTCATATCTGGCACTTCTTTACAGCATCGAAGTCGGAGCTGCAGCAAAAGCTCAACGACATGATGCAGGGCATTCCAGCCGATGGGATGATCTGGGTTTCGTGGCCTAAGAAGTCATCCGGAGTGGCGTCCACCGTGACTGAGGACACGATCCGCGAAGTCGCATTGCCAATGGGACTGGTTGATGTCAAGGTCTGCGCGGTTGACGACACCTGGTCGGGACTGAAGCTGGTGATACGAAAAGAATTGCGCAAATGAGCACCGTGAATACATCGACTAAGATTGTTGATTACGACCACACCGCGCATCGACAGGCATTGCGCGAGCTCGTGATCGAACTGCAGGACTTCGAGCACAACCTCGACTCGCGAGTGCCGACGGGTGCCGCTATCGTCGACGATTACGTGGCGCAAATGTTCGAACGCGCCCGGCAAGCCGACGGCAAGATATTTGTCGCCGAAGTCGGCAACGACGTTGCGGGCTTTGTCGCGGTAATGGCACGCGTCAGCAGCGGCGAAATTCAAGACGGCGACTACGAGTACGCGCAGGTCACCGACCTCGTTGTTGCAGCGGATTTTCGACGCCGTGGCATCGGACAAGAACTACTCGAGGCAGGCGAGCACTTTGCACGCTCAAAGTCCGCTCGCACCCTGCGTATCGGTGTACTCGAAAAGAATCGTGGTGCGATGCAGCTCTATGCCGCCGAGGGCTTCAACGTCTTGTATTCGGAGCTGGAAAAAAACCTGCAAAAATGATCGCAAGCATCAAACTTGCAGGCGCTTCGGCGGACTCGCAAGCATGCCCGAAATCAACCCCGCGACAATACGGCGTGCAAGCGGAAGCTTGGCGACCGGATCGAATAGCAAATCCCGCAGTGCCGCAAGAACACGGCTGTCTGACTGGTAGAACGGCGTCAGCAGCAGGCTCGACAACTGAAACGCACGAACATGCCAGCGTCGACTGGCCGCGTAGTTTCGCAGCGCGCTGCCAACATCATCGCTACCCCGCAAAGCTTCCGCCAGTGACCAGGCATCGAGCAATGCCATGTTGGCACCCTGCCCCAGTTGCGGGCTGGTGGAGTGTGCCGCATCGCCAAGGATAGCGATGTTGTCGCCATACGGTGTTCGCAGCGTGCAGTGACCGTATCGCGCCAGTGTCATGTCCGATGCTGTATTAACCTGGTCGAGAATGATTTGCGTCTCCGGCCAGATAGCCAGCACCTCACGTTTCCAGTGAGCCAGGCCACGATCCAGCCATGCGTCATACTCGCGTGACTTGATGCTCCAGAAAAAGGCAACCTGGTCTTGCTCGACCGCAGCGTGACGCCCGATCGGTAGAACGCCGATCATCGTATGAGCACCGACGTAGCGCTGCTCCAGTGTATTCGCCGCAAACGATGCCGCTGGCCAGTCAAACGAACCCCATAAAGCGCCGTAAGCCAGCTCCCGCGATCGACCTGGATGAATTGCACGATGTGACAGCCGACTTCCTGCGCCGCTGGCGTCCACTACCAGCTCAAACGTGCCGCGTGACTCGCCGTTTGCATCCCAAAGAGTGATCTCTTTGCCGGCCGCGGTTGCATCCACGATTTCGACCGCGGTTTTTATTAAGACGGAACTCGATCGTACTTGCTCGTACAGGACGTCAAATAGTGCGGCCCGATGTACTGCCAGCCCGTGATAGCCGTCCCCGAGTGCACTGTAGTCGACGTTCAGGACTTCCCTGCCCGCAGGCATCGAAACTCCGTGAATACGATCGATACGCTGGCCGAGTTTGTGAATACTCGCCTCGAGTCCAAGCTCCCGAAGTACCGCAAGGCCGGTCGGTTGCAGGATAATCCCGGACCCGACCGGGCGCGGCGAGCTGAATCGCTCGTACAGGCATATTTCGTGCCCCGCTTCGACCAGCATTAACGAAACGGCGAGGCCCGCTGGCCCACACCCGGCGACAGCAATTCTCAAAGCCGGATCTTCCGCAGAGCTACCATGCTGATATGCTACGCGAATGCCGACTCACGTCTACTTTGACCTCGACGGAACGCTGACGGATCCGTACGAGGGCATAACAAAATGCTTCGTTCATGCCGTCGAAAAACTGGGTTTCGACAGACCGAGCGATGCCTACCTGCACAGCTGCATCGGACCACCGCTCTACGATACGTTCCCGCCGATCGTTGGCGATGCACTGACGCTTAGAGCGGTCGATCTGTACCGCGAACGATTCGATGAACTGGGATGGTGCGAGAACATTCCCTACGACGGCATTCACGACGTACTTGATGCCATTGCCAGCCGCGACGACTGCACATTGTATGTCGCCACGAGCAAACCCCGTATTGCGGCACAACGTATCGTCGAGCATTTCGGCATGAGCCAGTACTTTGATCGCGTATTCGGCTGCGAACTCGATGGCACGCATTCAAACAAGGTTGATCTGCTGCGGTATGCGACGAGCGAAATGCCACAGGCGGCGCACCGCATCATGATTGGCGATCGCAAGCACGATCTCCTGGGGGCTACCGCCAACGGTCTGCATCCGGTCGGTGTATCCTACGGCTATGGCTCGGTCGATGAACTGGAGCAAGCCGGTGCTGCGGCAATCGCGCACGCCCCCGCAGAGCTCACCGAGATCATCTCAATGACAATAGCTGCGAACCGAAACGTGGCATCCTGAGGCGAACATGGTATTCAAATCGAAGATTGACGCATGGATTGTCGTAGTCATCGTTGCGGCAGTTGCATTGCTTGCCATCACCATGCTGCCAGGCCTTCTGTATTCGACATCGGCGGCTGCCATATCCCTCGTCGGCATCCTGCTGGGCATGGTGCTGCCACTGTGGCTGCTGTTTGGCACTTATTATGTCGTCGAGCATGGGGGCCCGCGCATTCGTTCGGGCCCGTTCAGATGGTCAATTCGTCTCGACGAAATCCAGTCAGTCGAACCCAGCAGAGCCTGGTGGTCGTCACCTGCCCTGTCCCTGGACCGGCTCAGAATCGCGTACGGAAACGGCAAACACATTCTCGTGTCGCCCAACGACAAGGCGGGGTTTATCGAGGCTATTGGCCAATGACTCGCCTGACCTGCCTGTGCGTCGTTTACGCTTTGCTGGCCGCGTGCCAGCCGACAGAAGACTCAGTATCCGTCGACGATGCCGACCTGGTGGTGCACTGCGGTGCGATGATCGACGGTCTGTCCGACGTTGCAACAGGCGAACGATTGCTCATCGTACGCGACGAGCGCATCAGCGAAATTCGTGACGGTGCCGACACCACGCTGTTTGATGCCGCCGTCCTGGACCTGCGTGAATTTACCTGCCTGCCCGGCCTGATTGACATGCATGTCCACCTGGATGGCCTGCCATCCGACGCCGATGACTACACGATTTACCTGCGCAGAACGCCGCAGGACACCCGCGTGCTGGCGGAGCAACTTGCCGGTACCGTGCTCAATGCGGGCTTTACGACGGTGCGGCACGTCGGTGCCTACCACGCATGGGTGGACCGTGACGTCAGGGAGCGAATCGAAGCCGGTGAGGTCATCGGGCCGAGAATTCGCGTCGGCGGACCTTATCTGACGATTCCGCACGGCGGAGGCGACATGTACATTCCCGGCATTCCGGACAGTGAAATCCCGGATTATTATCGCGCCGGCGTTGCTCGGGGGCCGGACGAGTTTCGCGCTCGTGCCGAGGAAGTGGTTGCTGGCGGCGCGGACTTTATCAAGGTGATCGCGTCCGGGGCAGTCTTCGGCCACGGCAGCAATCCTGGCGCACCGGAGATGACGCGCGACGAAATCGCAGCCGTCGTTGAGGTCGCCGATGCCGCCGGCATTAAAGTCACGGCGCACGCGCACAGTGCAGAATCCATAAAAGACGCGATTCTCGCTGGTGTCAGTTCCATCGAGCACGCGTCGCTGGGCGATGACGAATCAGTAGCCCTGGCCGTTAAGCACAATGTCGCGTTTTCAATGGACGTATACAACGGCACCTATACCGAAGAAGTCGGCACGGAGCAGGGCTACGCTGCCGAATTCATGCAAAAAAACACCGACACCACCGAGGCGCAGCGAATCGTATTCGAAAAGGCACTGGCCGCCGGCGTGACAATCCTGTTCGGGACAGACCTCGGCGTTTTGCCGCACGATCTCGGCGCGCGCCAGTTTGAAGTCATGGTCGAACGTGGCATGTCGCCGATGCAAGCCATCAAGTCAGCGTCTTCGACGGCGGCCAAACACATGGGCGTTGAACAGGATGTCGGCGCGTTACAGGCGGGACGCTACGCAGATATAGTTGCGGTGCGCGGCAATCCGCTCGACGATATTTCACTGCTGCAGAACATCGAGGTTGTTGTTAAGGGCGGCGACGTCATCAAGCTTTATTCTTCTCATCCCAGATAGCCGGCTCCCACAACTCAATCTTGTTGCCTTCCGGGTCCAGTATCCAGGCGAATTTTCCATTCTCGTGCGCCTCGGGTCCCTGCTGTATTTCGACGCCTTCTTTTTGTAATCGTTCGACCATGCCAGCCATATCGTCAACCCGGTAATTGATCATGAATCGTGCCATGCTCGGACTGAACCACTCGCTGTCTTTTTCGGCGACATGCCACACCGTCATGCCACCATCTTCCGCGTTGTCGTCAGCCCACTTCAGGATCGAGCCGCCAAATTCGTTCAGCTCCAGCCCCAGGCAGCGACGGTACCACTCCGCCAATGCCTTGTTGTCGTCGTTTGCGAGGAAAAAGATCCCGCCAATACCCGTTACTTTTGCCATGATTGCTTCTCCCCTTTGCCTGTTGACCGGCAACGCTATTGGCTGAACACCAGCTCACCACCGACAATTGTTTTCAGAATCTGTGCATCGCGAATCGTCTCCGGCGCAATGTCCGTCAGGTCGCGATCAATCAGTACCATATCGGCCAGCATCCCCGCTTTCAGTGTGCCCTTGCGGTCCTCCGTAAACGACGCATAGGCGCCCTCGAAGGTGTAGGCACGCAGGGCCTGCTCTACGCTAATTTTTTGTTGCGGTACCCAGCCGTCCGGGTTCGCGTCATCGAGGGTACGCCGCGTTACCGCCGCATAAATTCCTTCCAACGGTGTGGCCGGCGCGACGTACCAGTCGCTGCCAAACGCGACATGCGCGCCATCATCGAGCAAGGACCTGAATGCATATGTCGTCTCTGCGCGTTTTGCGCCGATAACGTCCTCGGCCCAGCGGCCGTCGTCAATTGCGTGGTAGGGCTGCATGCTGGCAATGACGTTTTGCAGCCTGAACCTCGGAATATCGTCCGGGTGAATATGTTGCGCATGCTCCATGCGGAATCGCCGCTCCCGCGCACCGTTTTCCCGCTCCACCTCGTAATAGATATCGAGCAGGTCCCTGATCGACTTGTCACCGATTGCATGCACATTGAGCTGCAGCCCGGCCGCATCGGCACCCGCAATCCACGCATGTAAGTCCTCTAGCGAGTCCAGCAAGAATCCGCTTTCATCGGGCGTGTCTGAATAAGGCTGCAGGAAAGCCGCGGTGTGCGAACCCAGTGACCCGTCCATGAATCCCTTGACCCCGCCCAGCTGCAGCCAGTCATCACCACGCCCGTGGGTCGCCATGTAGTCCTCAAGCCGTTGCCATTCCTTGAGCGGCGTGACCGCGTATATCCGCGTAATCAAGGCGTCTTTTTTGCGAGCGCGAATGTAGGTATCCAAACTCAGCCAGCTATCCCAGGAAAAGTCATACATCGCATGAACACTCGTCACACCGTTGCTGGCAACGTATTTCATTGCCTCTTCCAGGTAGGCATCGAGTTGTCGAGGCGATGGTTCCGGAACTGCGCGCAGCATTGCGTCCATGGCATTGTCTTTCAGGACACCCGTCAACCTGCCGTCCGCATCACGCACAATTTCACCACCGGCGATGTCGGGCGAGTCGGCATCAATGCCGGCCAGCGCAAGGGCACGCGAATTGCCGATGCCCATGTGGCCGTCCAGGCGCATCACCCAAACGGGATTGTCCGGTGTCAGTGCATCGATCCATTCACGATCCGGCAGCTCACCGCCCCAGTTCATGTGATCCCAGGTGCCGCCGATGATCCATTCGCCAGGCGCCAGTGTTTTTGCAAAGTCGGCGATTCGCTGCGCGAACACTTGCGGCGACCGCGCGTCTCGCAGCTGTACAGACGCTAACGTGGTACCGCCATCCAGGAAGTGCACATGAGAATCGATGAAGCCGGGCACCAGCATGCCGCCATCAGCCTCGATAAGCTGCGTTTGCGGCCCGATCAATGCAGCAATTTCGTCGTTCGTTCCAACGCGGATGATTTCCTCATTTCGTACTGCTACAGCCTGCGCCCAGACTTGAGCAGGATCACCCGTCCAGACACGGGCACCGGTAATCGCCAGCGTCGCAGGCGATGACGGTTTCTCAGAGCAAGCATTGATACAGCAGAGCATCAGGCCAATGCATATGGCGGGCCAGGCACGAGTTTTTCCGGTTCGAAACACAGTCATAAAGTAGCGCCTTGATTGATTTTTCTGGGTCGTAAACGATTACATCCCGAGTAAAGGAAGATGCTTGAGTTTGTGATATTGCAGTGCCGTCGCGATACAGTGTTTCACTGCCTGAACCGGCACCGGATTCGCACGGTGAAAAACAATTGCCCGGTTGCCGGAATACTCCAGAATGTCCGGATAGACCTGCTTGAACGAGTCAACCAGTTTTGAATTGCAGTTGAAATACATCGCGGGAGGATACGATTCGAATACGTTGGCCACTGGCGGGTTTTCCGTGCGATTCATCTGGATGTCACTTTGCGCCCCGGGACTGCGGTCCAGAGTACCGGAGTAAACGCGTAACGGCGAATAGTAGCGGCTTCGGAAGGCGTGTTTTTACAGGGTCGCAGCCAGTGGCCGCTGCTACAGATTCGGGTCGCAGCCAGTGGCCGCTCCTACAGCGTTGGGTCGCGGTCGGTGGCTGCTCCTACAGATTCGGGTCGCGGCCAGTGGCCGCTCCTACAAGCCAGGAAGGATGCTGATACACGCTAATCTCGACGGTGTCACCGGGACGGATGGTGCCCGCCACCTCGACCACGCCGACCAGTCCGCGCGTCAGTTTCGCGGCTTTGGGAAAATCGGTGTTCGCAAGCGTTTTGCCCGTTTTGGTCCGATGCGCGGCCGCGATCTGTGTGCCCTTGCCGAGACAGGGTGCAGCGAACTCGGACACCATCAGCTCAGCGCCCGATGGGAATTTGAACGTCGTTCCCATTGGCAGCCGGGAAAGTTCCGTTACACCTTCAAAACACAGATTCGCACCAATTTCAGACGCGGTAATGGGCCGTTCCAGGTTCATCGCCTCGCTGATTTGCTGCAACTCTTCAACTGACGTTGCCGACCATTGCCGTTCATTGCGTCGCACGGTTCCTTTTGCCTGTTTATCGCCCGCGTAACATTCACGGCTATAGGACTGGTGGCAATCGCCGGCAATACCGTCAAGTTCGACGTCGATCGACTCACGTTCTTCTTTGCCGTGTTTATCGCTGCTGCCAACGTGAACGGATACGACAGTAGCACTCAGCGTTTGCATTCTAGCTTCCCCCTCGATCCTGACGCCGGTCGCGACCCACGACAAGCGCATCGACCGCCAGCGCATCGGTATCGCTGACGATCACCGGGTTTACGTCCAGTTCGGACAGAACATCCGCCAATGCGTGCACCATAATAGAAAATCGTTCGGCAAGATTACAGAAACTGTCGATGTCGGCGGGCGGCGCACCACGCGTGCCGTCGAGTAGCGGTCGAAACTTCATTCGTTCCAGACAGCGGCGCGCGTGTGCTGCGTCGAAGGGTGGCAAGGCGAACTGCACATCCTGAATAGTCTCTGCCAGCACCCCACCAAATCCCAGTATGACGACCGGGCCGAATTGCGGGTCTCGTTTCACGCCGAGAATCATTTCCACGCCGGCATCCGCAACCGTTGAAATCAATACCTCGTCGCCGAGACGACTGCGCATCAGTGCGTACATCTGGCGCAGCTGCTCCTCTTCCGCGATACCGACAATGACGCCACCATGATCGGACTTGTGAACAAGGCCCGGCCGGGCCGTCTTGAGTACCAGCGGATAGCCACACTGCGCGCCCGCGGCGACGACAGACTCCTCGTCGTTTGCGGCAATCGGTGACGTTGCCGTAACGCCGAAATCAGTCAACATCTGCAGTGATTCACATTCGCCCAGCGTCTCACCACTGCGCAGCCGGCTCTGCCAGTGCCCAACCGCTTCTGCATTGGGCTTGCATAGCTCACTTGGCTCGCGCAGCAGAAAATCGCGGTATGCGAACAGTGCTCGCACGCCCTGCAAAAACTGACTGACGCCGTCGAGCACCGGGAAACCCGCATGAGTGCTGGTGACTACCGCATCGTCCTGGCCGCTGCCCTGGGTTGCAGAAACCAGTGCAACAGGTTTGGCCGAGTCGGCGCGCGCACGTTGCATGTAGCTTAAGTAGCTTGCATAGATTTTCCCGTACGGCGCGCGATTGTGCACCACGACTCCCAATGCAGCGCCGGGGTCCTGCATCATCAGGGTCAGCGCGTTGGTCATCATTTGCGATGCATCCGGCCCGCCACGGCTCCACGCATCGAGGGGATTAACAGCGGGCAACTCCGGGTCCAGCACCTCTTCCAGTTTCGCAACAGTTGTATCGTCAAGCTTTGTCAGCGGCACGCCTGCATCGTGCGCCAGGTCAACGAGCAATTGCCGTTCGCCACCGGAATCGTGCAAAGACACCAGGCCGCCGGCCCCGACCGGGTGCAATTCGGCGAACATGATCAGCAGGGTCGTGAATTCATCCTGATCCCGTGCGCGCTGCACACCGTAACGATCGAACAGTGCTTCGTAGCAGGCGTCATCGCCTGCCATCGCGCCAGAATGCGAAACCGTCAACTTTGCAGCCGCCGCGGTTCGTCCGACTTTCAGCGCGACCACCGGGATGCGCCGCTGCGCAGCCTTGCGCAGTGCCGCTGCGAACCCCTCTGGATTTCGGGCCGTTTCAACAAACAACCCGACGACGCGTGTTTCCGGCAGCTCTAGCGCAAAATCGAGATATTCATCCATCGTCGTTGCGAGTTCATTGCCCGCCGAAACCGCGAGATTGATTCGCAGGCGTTCCTCGCAATCGATAATGCCGGACATGCCCGCGCCCGAATGGCTGATCAGTGAGACGTTGCCAGGCGCCGTGTGATCGGCGCTATCGAATCCGCAGGTCCAGACGTGATCACGCACATTGTAGTAACCCATGCCGTTGCCACCACAGAGCAACATGCCGGCCTGCTGAATTTTCTGCCGCACACGCTCTCGGAGCAGCGGCTCCGCGTCGTCATCGAGCACCAGGGTCGATTGAATGACAGCCGCGGGAACCTGCAACGCTATCACTTCGTCAAGTACCGACTCGAGCCGTGCGTCGCTGACAGCGAATACGACCAAATCCGGCACTTCGGGCAGCTCGGAAAGTGACGCGAAACACGGCAGTTCACGCAATGTTTCATAGCGGGGATTCACCGGGTAGATGCGACCCTTGTAGCCGCCCTTTTGCAGGTTGATCAGTGCCCAGCTGCCCACAGTATCGGTACGTTTCGACGCACCGACGATTGCGACCGACCTCGGCCGCAATAACGGGTCAAGCCGGTGCTTGTTCAAGCGCGTCTCCGGCTAGTAAGGCCCCGGCGGCGTCGCACCGCGACGTGGCGGGAACCAGAATGGCTTGTCGACCACGGTCGCTTTTGCCATTTGCCGGTTCCAGTGCATCTCTCGCTGGTAATAAATCTCTACCCAAACGCTATCACCCGGTTTGCCATGCGGCGTTCGTACAGTGCCCAATGCAATATTCTGCTTGCAGACCGGCGACCAGGCCGCGGAGGTGACGAAACCGATCGCCTTTTTACGGGCTTTAGCGTCACCGAATATGTACGAACTGGTTGCTGTCTTGTTGCCCTCGATGTCCAGTTTAACAAGCCGCCACGTTGGACCGTTGCGCATTTCCTCGGCAAGCGCACGCCGGCCGTTAAAGTTTGGTTTCTTGAAGTCGACCAGCCATTCCAGACCCAGCTCGAGCGGCGAGCGTGAACGGCCTGTGCGCACCGTTTCATCGGCCGGCAGAAATTCCATGTACGCTGCCAGAAACCCTGCTTCGATACGAGACAGCTCCAGCGCATCAGTTCCAATCGCCCGGATGCCATGCAATTTTCCGGCCTCGAACAGCGCATCCCAAAGTGCCTCCGCCTTGCCCGGTTCGATCCACAGCTCGTAGCCGAGGTCGCCGGTAAATCCGGTGCGCGAAACCATCAGTTCGCTGCCTTCGAATTCGAAATGCGTCAGTCCGAACGGTTTGAGTTCGCCCAGCCCGTCCAGGCCCATATTGCTCAGCGTACTGAATGATGTCGGCCCCTGCACCGCCAGCGCAGCAACTGCTTCCGTCTCATGCGTAATCGTCACGTCGAAACCAATGGCCGAGTCCAGCAACCAGGCATAGTGCCGCTCTTGTGAACACAGGCGGTACTCACCTTCGCGCAGATGAAAAATCGTGCCGTCATCGATGACTTTGCCCTGGTCGTCGCACCAGACTGCGTAGGCAACCCGTCCGGGCCGGATTTTTTGCATGTCGCGAGTGACCAGTCGGTTCAGGTAGTCACAGGCATCCGGGCCGCTGATGCGGTATTTAGTCATCGGTGTCAGGTCAAACACGGCAGTCGCATTGCGAATCGCAAAATACTCCGTGTCCGAGCAGTACAGCGAGTCGGCACTGGAGTAACCCTTCCATTGATGCCATTCATTGACGAAATCGAGCGCTTGAAGTCGCGAGTAGAACGGCGACTTGAGTCTTCCCTGGTGCACGGGGGCTTGCTGGCTCATGCGGCTTTCTCCCGGCTTAAGATCGAGCGCGCCGCATTCCGTCCGGCAGCGCCGCTGACACCGCCTCCGGGATGCGTACCCGCACCGCACAAATACAGACCTTCCAGCGGCATGCTGTATTGCGCTGCACTGCTTACCGGGCGCACGAACATGAATTGATCCAGTGTCAGTTCTGCATGGTGCCAGTGTCCGCCGGTGATGTGGAATTCGCGCTCGATGTCGGCCGGTGTCAGTAACTCACTGGCGGTAATTCTCGATGTGATATCCGGTGCGTAGCGCGCAATGGTATCGATAATCACCTTTTGAAAGGCGGCTTTACTGGTCTCGCTCCAGCCTTCCCTGAGATCGTACGGCGCGTACTGTACAACCGCCGACATGATGTGTTTGCCAGTCGGTGCCAGTGTTTCATCGCGAAAACTCGGAAAGGTCATTTCAATAACCGGTTGCGGCGATGCCTCACCGTATTTCGCCGGATTAAATGCACGTTCTACGTAGTGTTCGTCCGGAGCGATAATCAGTCGCTCGGCAAAATCCTGTTTCGACACACCTTCGATCGTTGGCAGGCCGTCCAGTGCCAGATGCAGTTTCGCTGCATTGCCTTTCGCCCGGAGGTGATGGATGCGTCGCGTAAAGCCCGCTTCAACATGCCGCGGCCCGACCAGGTTCATGATCGTCTGCTTGGGATCCGCATTCGAAATAACCGTGAAGCTGTCGAAACGATCGCCTGATTCGGTTTCCACGCCCGTGACCCGGCCGTTTTCGACAATGATCCGTTTTACGGCCGTTGCGATACGGATGGTCGCACCCTCGGCACGGGCGGCGTGTGCCAGCTCATTGCTGACACTGCCCATGCCGCCGGCAGGCACGCCAATACGTCCATGATCGCCCGCCAAGCGGTACAAATACGTCATGATGGTATTCGGCGAGCGCGGTCCGAGGTGCGTCCCCAGTACTGCGTCCAGGCTGATAGCGCCCTTCAACAATGGACTCTGAAAGCGCTCGTTGAGCTCATCGTGAATATTCATGCCGATCAGGCGCAGGAATTCACGCATTTCGTCTTTGCCGAGCATGCGCAGGTCGAGGCCGAGCTGCCCCAGGGCGAACAGGTCTTTGAAGTCCTTCGTTCCAAGACGCGGTGGCGGCTTATTGAGGTGTTTGCGCAGTAGCCCCGCGAAACGCGTCATACGTTTCCTGAATTGCCGATATTGATCGGCATCGTGTTCGTCGACGCCCTCAAGCTCTTTGCCATGCAAACGAAGATGCCGCCCATCTTCACCCAACGCAATGGTGGTCATGTCATCACTGGCAAGACGTGTCGCAATTTTCAGGTCCTTGCGCACCTCTGGCTGCAATTGATACAGCAGGTGCGCGCAGGCCGACACCGAGTAGCCGTCGGCAAACTCTCGCGTAACTGCTGCGCCGCCAACCTGGTCATTGGCTTCGAGCACGAGCACGCGCTTACCGGCTCTCGCGAGTAATGCCGAACACACCAGCCCGTTATGACCGGCTCCTACAATGATTGCGTCATAGCTGTCAGTCATCGCCAAAATTCTCCGGCACGGTATTGGGGCGTTTCAGGTCGCTTAAGATTTCGCGCGCCGCATTGGCACCGGGCGCGGCCATGACGCCGCCACCGGGATGGTTACTTGATCCACACATGTACAGGCCGCCGATCGGACTTCGATATTGCGCGTAGCCCGGAATTGGCCGGTTAAACAACAATTGATCCATGGTCAGCTCGCCGTGGAAAATATTACCTTCGGTGATGCCGATTTCGGCCTCGATGTCCTGTGGTGTGCGAATTTCTGCGTGCAGAATCAGGTCTTTGAAATCCGGGCTGTAGTCGGCAATCTGGTTGATGACCGTTTGGCCAAACGCGTCTTTTTCGTCACTGGTCCAGTCGCGCCCCTCGAGCTTGTGCGGGCAATATTGCACGAAACAACTCATGAAGTGCTTGCCGGGCGGTGCCATCGTCGGATCGTTCAGCGTCGGTATGACCATGTCGATGTACGGGTCTTCTGACCAGCGACCGTCTTTCCAGTCGTCGTACGCCCGTTCCATCCGCTCCATCGAATCGATGAAATGCATGTCGCTGTGATACAGCGAACTGCCCTCCGGCAATGCCGGGAACGTCGGTAGCCCGTCCAGTGCGATATTGACCTTGCCCGACGAACCGCGAATCTTGAAGTTCTCGACCCGATGATGGAACTCGGCCGGCAAGTCGCTCTTTGCGACGCAGTTGAGGAAGGTACGTTTGACGTCCATGGCCGACACGACAACCGGCGCATGAATTTCATCGCCATTGTCCAGCGCAACACCGGCCGCCTTGCCATCCTTGACGATAACCTGATCGACACCCGCCTCGGTGCGCAGTTCGCCGCCGGCCGCCTGAAATGCCCCGGCAATCGCTTTGGAAACGGCCCCCATGCCACCGCGGGCGAAGCCCCAGGAGCCAACATTGCCGTCGACTTCACCCATATAGTGGTGCAACAAGACATACGCCGTCCCGGGCGATTGGATGCCGAGCGCTGTGCCGATAATGCCGCTGCCGGACATCGCCGCCTTGATAACGTCCGTTTCAAAGTATTCGTCCAGGTAGTCAGCCACACTCATGGTCCAGAAGCGGATCGTGTCGTACATCCGGTCCTCACCCATTTCTGTGAACTTGCCGCCGATGCGGGCCAGCTCCATCAGGTCCTTCGGTTTGAACGAGGTCGGGTCCGGTGCCGTGCTCAGCAGGAAATCGCGAATAAAACGGCACTGGCGCATGGTTTCTGCTGAATAGCGTTTGTATGCATCGGCGTCGTGTCGGGAAAAACGCGCCATTTCCCGATACGCGACTTCTTCGTCATGATAGGACCCGTAGTAGTCACCGTTCTGCATGAACTGGACGGAGCCTCCATACGGTGTGATCTGCAGGCCGTGCCGGTGCAGCTCCAGCGCCCGATATATTTCCGGTCGCAACAGGCTGCAGACGTAGGAGCAGTTTGAATACCACCAGTCTTCATAGAGATTACGACTGACCGCAGCACCACCGATGTAGTCGTTCTTTTCGACGCAGACAACGTCCAGTCCGGCCTTGGCAAGAAATGCGGCATTGGTCAGTCCGTTGTGGCCGGCGCCGACAACGATCGCATCATAGGATTTCATTTAAGACTCGGGCCTCCGGCGGCGGCGCGCTTTGCCTGCTGCTCAAAGCTGGGCCATGTAATGTCCACCGCACGCTCGAATTTGTCCAGTGTTTCGGCCAGGCATTCCACATTGTGAGACTCGCATAAGAACCAGGGCTCGCGCGAATCGGGCTCGATCAAAATGCCCTGCTCATGCAACTGCGGTGCGAGTGCATCGTAGAAATCGTAGTTGGACTGCATCCATTCGCGATAGTCCGCGGGTGCACGTTCGGCGAAAAACAATCCCATGAGGGATGGATGCCCGGTAAAGCAGTGCTCAATATTGCGGGCATCCAGAATCTCGCTTAAGCCCTGCTGCAATTTGCGACCATAAGACTCGATATCGGCGAGTGCCGTCGTTTCGTCGAGTATCTCAAGCGTTTTCGCCGCGGCGGCCAGCGAGACGGAATGACCGGTAAAGGTGCCACCGTGCACAACTCCATCACCGACTTTGCGCATGATGTCCTCGCGCCCGGCAACGACCGATATCGGGTAGCCATTGGCGATCGCTTTGGCGAAAGTGCAGATATCTGCTGCCACCCCAAACAATTCCTGCACGCCGCCTTTCGCAACGCGGAATCCGGTTTTGACTTCATCGATAATCAACAACACACCGTAGCGGTCGCACAGCTCGCGAACATCTTTCATGTATTGCGCGTCAGCCGTTATCGCGCAGCAATTACCCATGATGGGCTCGATCAGGAATGCGCCGATGTCATTTTTGGGGTTCCTGAACAGATCTTCCAGCGCATTGGCATCATTCATCGGCGCCGTATGAAACAGGCGCTTGGTTATGGCCGGTACGCCATCGCCATACGGCAGCACTTCCGGGTCGCCGTCTTTCGGCACCCAGTCCTCGACTTCGGCATACCACATGACTTCGCTGAAGACGCCGTGATAGCCGCCCTCCATGACCACGTGTGAGTCTTTTCCGGTGTAAGCCCGCGCAATTCGGAGTGCGGCCATAACTGCTTCGGTTCCTGAATTCGAAAAGCGCACCAGTTCGGCCGCCGGTACCATGTCGCTGATGCGACTCGCGACATCGAATTCCAGTTCGGTCGACAGCGCGAACACGCCCCCGACGTTCATGCCGTCCCGAGCGGCCTGATCGACCCGCTCATCACCATAGCCGAGAATCACAGGTCCATAGGCAAGCCGATAGTCGATGTACTCGTTGTCGTCGATATCCCAGACGCGCGCCCCCTTGCCGCGTGCGACATAGATGGTCTTGTCATCGCCCCAATAGCGGAAGTTTGAAGATACCCCCAGGGGCAACTTTGTCTGTGCTTGTCGAAAGTGCGCGTTGGAGCGCGACAGGGTACGCATAAGCCGTTCACCGGAGTGATGATAAATGAATGAGTATTCATTCATATTATGGCATAATAATGCGATGGCAACCACAGCGAAAAAGGCCCGCAGGACCGCAAGCCGCGAAAAAAGACGACAACAACTGATTGATGCGACGGTCAAGTGCATCGCACGCAAGGGCTTGGGTGGCACGACAATCGGAGACGTTGCGAAAGCGGCCGGCCTGTCGCAAGGCATTATCAACCTGCACTTCAAGAGCAAGGACAATCTGCTCGAAGAAACACTGCGCCACCTCGCCGACGAGTACAAAATGCAGTTTAATCGTGCGTTGCAACAGTCCGGACCCGAAGCAGCAGACCAACTGCGCGCGCTCATGGCACTCGACCTGCACCCTTCCATTTGCGACAGCAAGAAGATTGCTGTCTGGTTCGCTTTCTGGGGGGAGGTCAAGTCGCGTCCGACGTATCGCAAGATCTGTGCGCGCTCCGACCGCTACTACGACGAAGTTACACAGAAACTCTGCGAACAGATTATCGCCGCTGGCAACTACACAGAGGTCAGCGCGAGCGCGGCGGCGACGATGCTGACATCGATGACCAATGGCATGTGGTTATCGTGCCTGATCAGCCCCCGCTCGTTCGATCGCAAAGCAGCAATGGACGCCATTGACGAATACCTGCAGAACATGTTCCCGAATCATTATCCGGAGAATCGCCTGTGAAGATTGAACTCAGCCAGGATGCCCGGAAATGGCAGACCCTCGCCCGCGAATACGCGGATGAATACCTGCAGCCGCATGAGGTCGAAGCAGAATTGAATGACGGCGAGCTGCCGGCGCAGATCACTGAACGCAATAAGCGGCGGGCCATCGCCCTCGGGCTGAGTGCCATCGACGTACCGGCAGAATACGGTGGACACGCGCTTGCGATGGAATCGCAGGTCGCCATCTGGGAACAACTCGGGCGCGTCACCAACGCACTATCGTGGTGTTTCTCCGAACCACAATCGTGGATGTTTGAAGCTTGCAGCGACAATCAGATCGAAGACTACATCTTGCCAATGCTGCGCGGCGAAAAGAAAGACTGCTATGCCATTACCGAGTCCGGCCCCGGCTCCGACATCTCTGGACTGCAGGCAACCGCGTTCAGAGACGGCGACGACTATGTCCTGAACGGCGAAAAATGGTACGTCACCAGTGGCAATCTCGCGGATTTTTTCTGGTTCCAGGCACGCATTCCGGAAGAAGATGACGACGCACTATTCCTGGTCGACCAGGGTGTACCCGGCATCGAAATCACGGCAACACCGAAATTTACCCATACCTACGCGGCGCATCATCCGACCTACCTGTTCACCAACGTGCGGATCCCCGCGGCACAGCGCGTCGGCCAGCCTGGCCAGGGGATGGCCTATACGCACAGCTGGTTTCGGCACGAACGCCTGATGATCGGCGCGCGTAGCTGCGGCGCCGCTGCCCGCCTGATCGAAGAAGCAATGGCCTTTGCCAATGAGCGATTGATCGACGGACAAGCGCTCAGCGAAAAACAGATCATCCAGTTCATGCTCGCCGACAGCGTGACTGAGTTGTATGCATCCCGCCTGATGACCTACGAAGCCGCGCGTGCCTGTGACCGCGGTGAAGACGTCAAGGCACTGCACAGTCGTTGCTCAATGGTGAAGCTGCATGCCTCGGAAATGGCGAACCGCGTGGCTGACCGCGCCGTACAGATTTTCGGTGGCCGCGGCTACATGCGCGAAAATGTCGCCGAACGTTTCTTCCGTGAATTGCGCGTGGATCGCATTTGGGAAGGTACAAGTGAGATTCAACGCCTTATAATCGCGAGATCGCTCCTGAAGCGCGGTCTGGACGGAATGTGAATCGCAGATACCTGTTGCTTGCCGGTGTATGTACGGCCGCCCTGTTCAATATCAGTTGCGATTCTTCGGTTACAGCGGACTCCGCTGGCAACAATGTGGTCAATGTGTACAACTGGGCCGACTACATTGCGCCGGACACCATCGCAAAATTCGAAGCCGAAACCGGCATCAAGGTCAATTACGATCTGTACGACTCGTCCGAGGTCGTCGACGTCAAGTTGTTAACCGGGAACAGCGGCTACGATGTCGTGGTCCACAGCAATCAGTATTCATCGAGACTCGCACCGATCGGAATCTTTGCGCGGCTCGACAAGCGCAAGTTCAGCAACTTCGCCAACCTTGACGAACAGGTGCTGCAGCGAATCAGCGTCTACGACGCGGTCCGCGACTACAATATTCCGTATCACTGGGGCTCAACGGGCTATGCCTGGAATGTCGCGATGGTCAGGGAGCGCCTGCCCGATCACCCGATGGACAGTGCTGACGTGCTGTTCGATCCGGAGGTCGTTGCCAAACTCGCCGATTGCGGTGTCAGCCTGCTCGACGGTTCTACCGACCTGTTCCCGATGGTACTCGCCTATCTTGGCATGGACCCGACGGCTACCGACGACGCGAGCCTCGCCGCAGCGGAAGCGCAATTGGCGAAAGTCCGGCCGTATATTCGTTATTTCAGCAATTCCAAGATGCTCTCGGATCTGCCCAACAAGGAAGTATGCGTGGCGATGAGCTGGTCCGGCGACTACGCCACAGCCGCGGCAAGGGCCAGGGAGGCCGGCATCGATATCGAGATTCGCTATACGATGCCCAAAGAAGGGTCCGGGCTCTGGGTCGACGGCATGTATATCGTCGCCGATGCGCCGCACAAGGAGAACGCGTACGCATTTATCGATTTCATACTGCGCGCTGATATTGCCGCCGATATTGCGAATACCGTCTCGTACGCGAATGCGAATCGTGCTTCCTGGCCACTGATCGATGCGACATTGCGAAACGACGACGCGATCTTCCCGGGTGAAGAGTCCTGGAAACGGCTGTATCCGATCATGACCAGCGATCCAAAACAGGAGCGCGTCAGGACTCGTGCCTTCGCACGCGTAAAGAGTGGCCTTTGAAAGACTTTATTCGCATTCGCGGTGTCAGCAAGAAGTTCGGTGACTTCACTGCGGTGGACAATGTCGACCTCGATATTGCGAAAGGCGAGTTGTTTTCCATTCTCGGCGGTTCCGGCTGCGGCAAGACAACCTTGCTGCGTATGCTCGCCGGCTTCGAAATACCCACCTCCGGTTCGATTGAAATTGATGGCGTCGATGTCACGTACCAGGCGCCGTACGAGCGGCCGGTCAATATGATGTTCCAGTCCTACGCAATTTTCCCGCACATGGACGTTGCGAAAAACATTGCCTATGGCCTGCAGAAGGAAGGTGTCCCGAAAGCCGAAACAGCAAGACGTGTTGATGAGATGCTCGAGCTGGTGCAGCTCGCCGATTTCAGAAACCGCAAGCCCGACAAGCTATCCGGTGGCCAGAAGCAACGCGTCGCGCTGGCACGCGCGCTGGTCAAACGACCCAAAGTCCTGCTGCTCGATGAACCGCTGGCCGCACTCGACAAGAAGCTGCGTGAACACACCCAGTTCGAGCTGATGAATATCCAGGACGAACTGGGCATTACATTTGTGGTCGTGACACACGACCAGGAAGAGGCATTGACGCTGTCCAGCCGCATCGTCGTCATGAACATCGGCCGCTTTGAACAGGTCGGAACACCGAAGGAGGTGTACGAATTTCCCGGCAATCGCTTCGTCGCTGATTTCATCGGCACCACCAACACGTTTGAAGCCGTCGTAACCGTGGTCGGCGAGGATCGAATCCAGGCCTATTCGGATGAAGTCGGCGAAACCCTGTCAGCGCTCGGCCGCCAGCTTGTCGAAGTCGGACAAACCGTGCAGATCGCGGTCCGGCCGGAGAAAATTTTTGTCGGCAAAGAACGGCCCACCAATGACGAAGACGTCTGCGTAGCGGGAGTGGTTGACGATCTCGGCTATCTCGGCAATCGCTCGCTGTACCGTATTCGGCTGCAGTCGGGGCGCATTGTGCAAGTCAGCTCACAAAACCGGCGGCGCTCCGTATCCCGGTTCCTCGAGTGGGATGACAAGGTCTGGATCTCATGGCGACCGCGCAGCGCCGTTGTGTTGCTGGACTGAACGCGATGGGTATTGCAGCCGGAAATCGTAACGAGACCTGGAAAATGGTCGCGCTGGCGACGCCCTACCTCTGGCTGCTGGTGTTCTTTCTTATACCGTTCCTGATTATCTTGAAGATCAGCCTCGCCGACCCGGTAATCGCACAACCGCCCTTCACGCCGACCTTCGATGGCGACGGTAACCTCGCTGTTTCTGTCGACAGCTTCCGCTTCCTGTTAACCGACAAGCTTTATTTCATCACCTATATGCGTTCGGTACTGATGGCGGCGGCAGCGACAATCCTTTGCCTCGCGTTGGGCTTTCCGATGGCCTATGGCATTGCCCGCGCCACCCCGGCTGCGCGCAGCCTGCTACTGCTGCTGGTGGTATTGCCATTCTGGATTTCATTCCTGCTGCGCGTCTATGCATGGATGGGCATTCTCAACAATTACGGCGTCATTAATAATTTCCTGATGTGGGTCGGCATCATCGATCAACCCCTGCAGATCATGTACACCGATGTGGCCGTGTTTATCGGACTGGCCTATTCGTATCTGCCATTCATGATCCTGCCCTTGTACGCCACACTGGAACGCATGGACCTTGGCCTGGTTGAAGCGGCGCAAGACCTTGGCGCATCGCGAACCCGGGCATTCTGGGATGTCACCTGGCCGCTCGCGCGACCCGGCATCATTGCCGGATGCCTGCTGGTCTTTATTCCGGCGATCGGCGAGTACGTCGTTCCTTATCTTCTCGGCGGGCCGGAGTCATTGCTGATCGGGCGTGTCCTGTTCGACGAATTCTTCGTAAATCGTGACTGGCCACTCGCATCAGCCGTCGCAATTGTATTGCTGGTTCTGCTCCTCGTTCCGATCGTCTTTCTGCAGCGCAACCAGGCACGCGACCAGGAGGGCATGTCTTGAAGAGGCAATCGCGCTTCGTGCTGACAGCATTGTCATTTGGCTACGCCTTCCTGTACGTACCATTGCTGCTGGTCGTCATTTATTCGTTCAACGATTCGCGCATTGCGACAATCTGGGGCGGCTTTTCAGTGCGCTGGTACGGCGAACTGTTCCGCAATGAGCTCATTCTCGATGCCGCGCTGTTGAGCCTCGCAATTGCTGCAACGTCGGCGACCGCGGCGACCATCCTCGGCACCATGGCTGGCCTGGCGCTTGAGCGCTTCGGTCGCTTCAAAGGCCGCACGATTTTTGCCGGGATGATCTCATCACCTATGGTTATGCCGGAGGTCATTACCGGACTGTCTTTGTTGTTGCTGTTCGTAACCTTGCAACAGCTAACGGGCTGGCCCGGTCAACGGGGCTTTTCAACCATCACTATTGCGCACACCACATTCGCCATGGCGTATGTTGCGGTGATTGTGCAATCGAGGTTGGCGGCAATAGACGAGTCGCTCGAAGAAGCCGCGATGGATCTGGGCGGCCGGCCGCTGCGCGTCGTGTTCGACATCACTTTGCCGTTGATCGCGCCGGCCATGATGGCAGGCTGGCTGTTGGCGTTTACGCTATCACTGGATGACCTGGTGATCGCGAGTTTTGTATCGGGACCCGGCAGCAGCACCTTGCCGATGTATATTTTTTCGAAGGTCAAGCTGGGTATATCACCGGATATCAACGCGCTGGCAACGATTATTATCGTCACTGTCAGTCTCGGTGTTGCAGCCGCGTGGTTTATAGGCCGGCGCGTAACCCGGCCAAACTAGGGTCGCTGCAACTCGCCCAGGATCCATTCGATATAACAACGCTCGGCGGCCTCCATTTCCGAAAACGGCCCCGGCTCGTAGTATTTCGAATGCACGCCTTTTGAATTGTTGGAAATGATGCGCTTGTCGGCTTTTGTCGTCACGTCCCAAAGCCAGGTCAGCTCATCGAGATCGTAGTCCTTGCCTTCTTCGGCATCGCCCCGGACCAGCCAATAGACCTCACAATTCGAGTTCTGGTGATCCACTGGCGTAAACACGTAGCAAACCACATGGTCGTTGTATGCGAGGAGAAATGAAAACGGTCCGAAAGAAAAATCGGCCTGGCCGCCATCATAGCCCTTGATGCTGCCCAGCAGCGGTGCAACGGGTTGGCCGTCCCGGCTGCCGGTTTTGTACTTCTTGAACAGCGCCGTGCGTCCATAGCCAAAGCCGATCTCACCCGGCCGCGCCTTCGTGTCAATAAAGTCTATTTCAATGTCCTCGATACCACAGGCCGGCATGCGTTCGTACATGTGTGCGGACACGCGCTTTCTTTTTTCGCGATCAAGCATCAGCGTATGCAATTGCGCGTATTCCGGATGCGCGGTCGCGCAGTGGTAGCATTCCTGGTAATTCTCGATCGACAATTTCCAGTTGGCAGGAATCGAATAGCTTTTTTGTGCGGCGACTTTCAGGTTTTCGAAATCATACATCTGCATGACCGCTTGCAGATCACGAATGGCGCCCTGCAACGCCGGCGGGTCTTCACAAAAGCTGACAAAGACCAGTCCATGAATAATGCCAACGGATACGGTTTTCAGTCCGTACTCCGACATCTCAAAACCATCGCCCATATTGCGCGCCGCGACCAGGCTGCCGTCAATTCCGTACATCCAGCCATGATAGGGGCAGGTGAACTTATCGGTATTGCCGGCATGCTCCAGGCACACCAGCGAACCGCGGTGGCGGCATACATTCGCAAACCCGGACAGGTCGCCATTCTCGCCACGGACAATAATCGCCGATTCCGCACCGACATTGAGTACGCGGAAGTCGCCGGTCTTGGACCATTGCGACGTGTGTCCGGCCAGGATCCAGTTGCGATTAATGATTTTTTCGACCTCAAGTTTGTAAATCCCGGGGTCGGTATAAAAACGCTGGTCCAGTGCATGACCAGGCTTTTGACTGGCGATCAATTCATCGATTGACCGCAGGTCATTGTTCATTACAGCACTCATGTTTATTCCACAATATGAAACCAGTGAAGCCGACTTTTTACGATATCACAATGGCATTCCGACAACCGGCGCTGACAGTGTTTTAAGGAAAGCTTCGAGCTGCCTCAACTCGCGAGACGACAGGCCCAAGGGTTTTGCTTCGTTGTGTCCGATCATTGCATCGGCGGCAATATTGTAATGCTGTAATACATCCGCGAGCGTTGCGAACTGGCCTTTGTGCATGAACGGCGCCGTGTTCTCGAGGTTTCGCAACGACGGTGTTTTGAAAGCACCTATCAGGCTAACGCCGGTACGCGCAAACTCGAGCTCACCGCACGCGCGCTGCGCATCATCGCTGTACGGCCCGCGGCAGTTGAACGGGTCCTGCAACACTTCGCGAACGCCCGCCACTCGTCCTTTGTCCGGCAGCTCGCCGGGGAAACTGATCACCCCGGTATTGTGAAACTCATGGTTGGTCAATAACGGACCATTGTGGCACTGGGTACAATTCGCTTCGCCAATGAACAGGCGCAACCCGCGAATTTCATCGTCGCTGAACAGCTCACGTTGATCGGTTTCTTCTTGCAGCAGCGATGTGACATAGCGATCGAAACGCGATTCACCGGGCCGCAGGGTTCGCTCGAACGCCGCGATGGATTTACCGATATTTGCAAACAGCGTATCGACGGCGTGCTGATCCAGTTCATCCGGGGACGGTAACGCACCGAACAGGGACTCGTAATAATCCCGATAGTCGTCGTCTGCGTGTATTACCGCCGCAACGTCAACGCGACTGATGCCGTGCTCGCGTGCATCCTCAATCGGTGCCAGCGCCTGTGCCCACAGGCTGTCACGCCGGCCATCCCAAAATTGCCACGGACTGTAGGCCGCCGCGACAATACTCGGCGTGTGGCGATCCGTCCTGCCGATTGCCTGCCCTTTCTGCAGGCCGTCGGTAAAGCGGCGGATGGGCTGATGGCAGGTGGCACAGGAAATACCGCCATTCGCGCTAAGGCGCGGATCGAAGAACAGCTTGCTGCCGAACTCCGCTGCACGCGGGTTGTCGGCAACGGCATTGCTCGGATCCGGTGGAGGATCGCCCAGTGCCTGCAGCGAAAGCGAGCGGAGCATATCGAGCTCGGTGGCCGTCCAGTCAGGAATTGGTCGTGGCATGATCTGCCACGCAAGCGCAGCGACCACAGCAAGCAGCAAAGTCGGACGGACAAGGTTTTTGAATGTCATAGCCGCAATGGGATCGTTACCGTTGTCGTGCCGTTGTCTGTCTTTATACGGACTGTGATCTCCCAGTAGCCGCGCATGTGAAATCGCATACCATCGAGGCGATAGTTTCCGCCGCCGAGATCCGCGGTGACGCGCGGCTGCGTGGGCAATCCATGGTCGTGTTCCGGCATACCACCTTCGACTTCAATTGTCGCACCCTCTATCGCGACACCGGACGCGTCTTCAATATGCAGCACCCAGCTGTGCATCCGATTGAGCTGCGGCTGACCGTCCGGTGTCGTGTACGTCACCTTAAGATCGGCGGCAAACCCCGGTAGCGGCACAAACAGACAACAGAGCAGCAGTATCTGTGCTGCTGCCGCAGGTCTGCCAAGCCATTTCCTGATGCGCCCGCTCATGAACAGGTATTGGACCTGCAACAACAACAGCAACCCGACAATGAACGGCCAGTACCCGAGGCCCGTGAAGCCAACCTCGAACGGAAACACCGCGGTGTACAGCTTGCCGGTTTCAAGATGACGTGCGGAAACGATACCGACGAACTCGCCTTCCTCCGCGAACGCATGCCGTACCAGGTAAACATCCGGCTCAACGACAGGCGCCTGGTAGTAGACCGTTGCATCATCGATGTCTGCAATTTGTTGCACGTCCTCGAGGCGAGCAAATCGGCCCTTGCCGGTCACGTCACGAATGATGCGAAAGTCCACCGCCATTTCCGCCAATGCATCGTGCTGGTATTCCATAACGAAGATACTGTCAGCCGCCGTCGGCAGGTCCTCACAATACTGTTCCAGACCGCTGACTTCCGGCTGATAGATTTTGAAGTGTGCGCGCAGAAAATTGACCTTGATGACGCACAGGTCATCCTCTTCCACGACGCCACCGTGCGCCAGCGCATTCGTCGGCAGGAAAACGACCACAGCACAGAAAAGCAGGCAAAGACGCGCGATAGAGTGCACAATCATCGCCCTATTCTAACCACTCTCACCAGCGCCTCAACAGAATGAATTTTTTCCTCAGCACCGTTGCCTTGTTGCTCGGACCGGTTATTTATGCAGTCGCGCGCAACAATCGCGTGCTCAGACGGCTTCTCGATGCGCTGATCGTACTGACAATCGCGTTCATAATCGGCGTGCATATCATTCCCGAGGCGATATCGCATGGTGGCAAACTGGCAATTTTCGTCATCGCGATCGGGATTCTCTTTCCGATGCTGCTCGAACGATTGTTTCGTAAAGCAACCGACACCGCACACCTGGTCATAGTCGGTATCGCGGCCATAGGCTTGCTGGTACACGCTGTGGTTGACGGATTGGCACTGTTGCCGGGCAGCGGCGACGGTCTCGCGCTTGCGGTCATATTGCATCGCCTGCCGGTTGGCATGGCGCTGTGGTGGGCTATCAAACCGAATTTCGGCGAGACACTCGCGTCCGCCGCGTTTGCATTGGTCATCCTGGCGACCGCGAGCGGCTTTTTCCTCGGAGAATCCGTCGTCGCGGCCGCGGACATACAGTTGTTGGCTATGTTCCAGGCATTCGTATCAGGTTCGCTGATTCACGTCGTCCTGTTTGGCGTCAAGCACCACCACGACTGAGTCCGGCTATTTTAGAAAGTGCCCGCGATAAAAGATGAGCGGGTCTGTCTTTCGGTCTTCAAACCGCAATACGCGCCCAACCATGATCTTGTGATCACCGCCATCGTAACAATGCTCGGTGCGACACTCGAATACAGCGGAAAATTCCGGCAGGACCGGGATGCCGGCAACACCGACCGCGCACTCTATGCCATCAAATTTATCCGCACCCTTGCTCGCGAACCGGCTACAGACATCCTGTTGATGCGTTGCCAGTACGTTGACGGCGAAGTGCTCGGCCTCGACGAAGGCCGCGTAGCTTAACGACTCCTCACCCACACTCCATAGCACCAGCGGCGGATCGAGCGATACAGAATTGAAACTGTTGACCGTAATACCGATTTTTTCACCGTTGGCATCGAGTGCCGTAACAACGGCGACACCGGTGGCAAAACAACCCAGCGCACGTCGAAATTCGCCGAGGTCTATTTCATTCGATGACAAGAGCTACCCTTCGTTTATCCACAAAATTAAAAAATGCCGCCAACAGCCCACCTGCGAGAAGGTGCCAGACGCCCCACACTGCCGCAATCGCTGCTGCGCCGCCGACACCTTTGAGCTGACCGAGCAGGATAACCAGCGCAAGTCCGGAATTCTGGATGCCGACTTCGAACGTGAGTGCCCGCTGCACCGCCGCCTTTCGGGTCAGGACCCGAGACACCAGCGCACCCGTCGCGAACGCCGCGCTATTGTGCATGATCGTTACACCGGCGAGCAAACCGACTGCTGGCCAGAGCACCGGGAAGAAATAAATGATGCCGTAGATAATTGTGCCACCGAGCACCGCAGACCCGGCGATGGTCGTGCGACGCCGGATGCTTTCTGCCCAGTCCGGTGCCCGGGCTGCAACCGTCATGCCGACAATCAGTGGAATAGCGAGCAGCACCGTCGTCTGGCCCACGAAAAGCCAGGGATTAACATCGAGCGACTGCAACAGCGCGCCGGTTGGCGCGTACGCCTGCGACCAGAACAGTGTCAACGCCGGAGTCAGCAGCGCTGCCAGCAGGCTCGACGTCGCTGTCAAAGCGACCGATATTGCAACGTCACCGCGCGCCAGGTAGGTGAGCAAATTTGACATCGCGCCACCCGGACAACATGCGACGACGATCATGCCGAGAGCGATGGACGGCGGTGGTGATAGCAGGTGTATCAAGCCGAACGTCACCAGCGGCAACAGGATGACTTGCGCTACGACGCCACCGAAATACACGCGTGGCATGTTCAGCAGCTTGCGGAAATCCCCGACGCGCAGCCCCAGAGCAACACTGAACATCACCAGCATCAGCGCAATGACAACGCCCGCCTGCCCCAGCGGGTCGAGCACGATGCGCAGTGCATCAAGGCGATCGATGTCAGTCATTCGGCGCTGGCCTTTCCGGATCGTGGCGGCACCGGCGAGAAATAACCGACGACCAGCAGCATGACGCCGACGCCCAGGAAGGAGACGATCCGAGCGACCGTGCCGGTATTGCCAAGATCAATGACAAACAGCTTGAGAACGACAACAATCATCAATACTGCACCAATCATCCATGTCATGCGGCTGGCACGGCGGGTCCCTGTGACCATGCCGCTGAGACCGAGAATGGCCCAGTAAATCGATAATGTGCTTTGCACGCCAACCGAGTTCATCAGCGCCGCCGAGTCCCACGCGACCCCTGTCGTGTGATGCACCATACGCACAACTGACAAGGTCGACAGCAGGAACGCAACAGCGAGAAAAGTAATCTGCGGTGCTCGCGAGTCCTTGTCCAACACGAAGTGCGGATTCTCGTTCTCAACCTGCATGGCAAACCACATCAGTGTCATGCCGACGATCGACAGAACATCGAAAGGATTCAGTAATGGAATATAAGCCAGTGGTGCCGGGTCGCCAGGATTCTGCAGGCACACGGAAATCAGCAGCAACATATACAACGCAAGCAATGATATTGCCGCGAAGAAATAGCCCTCGAACAGCGAATTGAACGGCCAGCGAGAACTCTTGCGCTCCAGCAGCAGTACAGCGACTGCGAGCGCCAGCACCAGGAGCCCGGCAGTTCCCGGCCAGACTGGATTGTCTAATACCCGGTCCAGTTGCCACCAGGTCTCGAAGGCGATGAGCAGCGCGAACAACACGGCACCTGCGCCGTGCCAGAGTCGCTCGATATAGCGCGCTTGCTTATCAAGGCAGTACAGCACCCACACATGCGATGCCAGCGCCACCAGCCAGGCCAGCGTGCCGAGACCCAGGAAGAAATGCTTGTGCTCGCCCAGGTAGACCACTGCAAAAATGGCCAGCGCCGGCAACAACGCCAGCGATACACGGCGGTACGCAATCCAGCCAAACCGCTTTCCCGCATACGCAATCGCTGCCAGGCTCAGGGACACGAACAGCAGCATGAAATGTGCACGCTGAGATGGCGGCGCGCGGTCGAAGATCTCCAGGGTGCCGGTGCCAAACCAGAATGCGAGCCCCCAGCCCAGCAATACGATTGCCGCAACGAGTGGCGCGTCCTGTGCGCGTTTATCGGTTGCCAGCTTGCGCGATCCGTACAGCGACATCCAGGCAATCAGTGCGCCACCCAGCACATTGGCATTCAGCACCGGCCACGCCAGGTCGTCACTCCAGCCGTAACCGACCAGCGCCGTACCGCCAGTCAGGGGCAGCAAGGCAACGGTGATTGCCCACAACGCCAGCCAGTCGAGGCGATTCGCGGCATAGTGCATTGCCGCGTAGCTGCCAGCGAAATACAAGAGTGCGAGCAACAATTCGCTGCTCTGCGAGGCCCGGTCCGAAATTTCCGCACCGCCTGCGCCGAACCACCAGCCCAGCCCCCAAACCAGCAAGCCCAATGATGCAAGCTTCTGCCAGTCCCTCCCCTGCTTGTCCGAGAACAAGCGATAGGCAGAGTAGATAGCCGCGGCGGCAATGAGCACGGCGCCAATATAATTACCATTCAGGACCGGCATCCCGAGCTTGTATTTCCAGCCGTAGCTGATGAACTCGGAACCGGCCGCGAAGGACAATGCGCTGCCGGTGATACGCGCCAATGTCGTGTTTTGACGCACACCGATCCAGACCAGTGCCGCACCCTCGAGCGCCCAGGCAATGGCAGTCCAGCGATCGTCCAGTGCCAGCGGAATCGCAATGGTGGCAAATGCCACGCCGAGCGCTATTAAGGCCTGTGTCAGCAACCCAAAGTCACGCTCGTGTTTTTGCCGCAGCCACAGTGCCAGTGCTGCGTAGAATGCAGCGACTGTTGCTGCGCTGATGGCCAGGCCGTACTCGGTATGATCCAACAGCTGCGATTGCAGGGCGAACGCTATCGTCGGTGTACCAAACAGCAGTGTGCCGTCGACATAGCCGCGAAGTTCCGGGCGCTGCCGGAACGCGTACAGCACGGCGATGATCGTGTAGAACAGAAAATACAGAACCAGGAACGGTTCGGTCGTCGAGAACAACTCGGGAACGTAATACTGGTAACCCCAGATCGTGCCGATGCCGAAGGTAAAAAAGAAGCCGATGATGTTGAGTTCGCGCCACGGCCGATACCAGGCAACGCCGAGAATGGCGCAATTAAGCACCAGGTAATAACTGAACAACGCAACATGATTGCCGCTACCCGTCGACGCCAGTACCGGTGCCAGAAAACCGCCTGTCGTGCCGAGGATAGCGAGCGCTCGCGACTCCTGCCGGATGGCGAGCACCCCGGCCGCGATCGTAACCAGCACCAGCAAGGCAAACGCGATACCCGGCGACAGCAACGCATGCAGCCGGTAGGCCGCATATACGGTAAGAAACAACACGCCGAATCCACCGCCCTGAATGCTCAGCGCAAATACACGGTTCTCATCTCGCTTGCGCCAGCCCAGCGCCAGCAGCGCCGCAGCGAAAGCAGCTACAACGAGGTAGCGAACACCGATCGGGATCGTGAATATTTCATTTTCAATCGCATACTTGAGCAGAAACGCGACACCGAAAAAGGACAGGATGACGCCCATCTTCACCGGCACGTTGCCGGTCGTCAGCCAGCGCTTCGCAACCGCGAGAGTGTGCGCCCCCATACTGGGCCGCGCCGGCGGTAGCGGCGTTCGCGCACGGGCTTCTTCGTCGTCATCCGCAACTATCTCAGCCCGCGATGCCGGTAGCGGCGTTTGCGCGGGCGCTACCTTGTCAGCATCCGCGACGACATCGGGCTGTGCCGGGGGGGCCGGTTCATAGATCGACACACGCTGCGGGGCAACAATGGGTTTTTGCGCGGTCTTGTCCGGCGGCGCCAGCGCCGCATTGCGTTGCTCCAGTATGTCAACGCGATCCCTGAGCTTCAGGACTTCTTCTCGCATGCGAATCACGCGGTGCAGCACAAAGCCGAAAACGGCGCCTGCGAAAAAACCGAATGCACCGCGACTGCCTGACGCCAGGTATGCCCCTCCGATGGCGCCGATCAAAGCGAACAAAAATCCCATGTCAGTTGCCTCGGTATTCGTCGAAGAACGCAAATAACAGCGCTGAACCCCAGTTCTCAACGGCATGATCCGGCGCAATGCATAGCGCCTGCTCCGGCATGCCTGGCGATTGCTGTTCGCTTACGCAGTAGCCATTGCTGCCACGAATCCCCGGTGTACCGGGCCAGCGATGATCGCCGTCGGGCCACAGGCAATCGATCGAAGCGTGCGCAGTGTCAGCACAGGATGCCGCACACTGAACGTCTGCATTTGCAATCACCGGGTGCCGCCAGTCGGCTCGCTCTGCGCTGCACGCTGCGCCGTCATTCCAGTGGTCGGATACCGCCTGCGTGCTGGCATAGTAATAACCCGCGGAACTCACTGACCCGTCGTGCGGCACCGTCGTATCCGCACCCCCGTTAACCTGCAACAGCGGAATTTTTCGGGTTGGTGTGCACTCAAACCCCGGCTCAAGGCGTCCGCCAAGTAACGCGACACCGGCAAACAGCTCCGCTGCTTCACAGGCGATGCGATTGGCCATCATTGCGCCATTGCTGAAACCGCCGATAAACACCCTGGCCTGGTCAACCGCGAATTCAGCCGTTACCGTTTGCACCAGCGATTTCAGAAAACCAACGTCATCATGACAGGCTGACCAGCCACAGTCGCCACAGGTACCGCATTCCGGTGGGCACGGATACCGTGTGGCATCGGCGGTGCAGATCGGCCCGGCCGGGCCGGAGTCGAAACCGTCGGAAATATGGTTCCAGGATGTCACTACCTGGCGGCCCGCTGCGGACTCTTCCGATATGAACCAGGTACCCTGCGGATAAACCATGACGTAGCCATGCTGCTCCGCATAAAAATTCAGGCCCTGCGCTACTTCGGCCTCCACACCTGTCGCTGTGCCGCCGTAGCCATGCAGAAAAAACACGACCGGAGAGTTCGCCGTCTCGCGGTAAGCCGATGGACGAAAAACGTAATATTCTCGTTCAAGTCCCCCATGCTGGATTATGTGCCGGGTCATCGGTTCGACGCTCACAACAGGCGACCCGGGCTCTGGCGTACACGCCGGAAGAAAGACTGCTGCCAGCAAGACCCCCAGGGTTGCGCAAATACTTTGCCTGGCCAAACCCATCCCCTTCAACGCACTGCTGTAATATAGTGAGGATAAACAAATACAAACACCCATTGGGGGATTTTCAGTGAATAAGACACTTGTCGCTGCTGCGACGCTCGCGATATTGCTGGCTGGATGCGAGCGGGAAACCGATTCTGACGAAGCTGTCCCGTATGCAAGTCGCTACCAGCCGATGGCTGGCGAATCGACTTTACTTACAGGCGCCATCGTCCTGACCGGTACCGGTGAGCGCATCGATAATGCGGATGTGCTGATTGCCGACGGCCGGATTGTTGCCGTCGGACAGGAGCTCGACAGCGCCGATGCCGAGGTGGTAGACGCCACCGGCAAGTGGATTACGCCCGGCATCATCGATGTGCATTCCCATCTCGGTGTTTACCCGTCACCCAGCACCGCTTCACATTCCGATGGTAACGAGGCAACCGCGCCAGTGACGGCGGAAGTTTGGGCCGAGCACAGTGTCTGGCCTCACGACCCGGGGTTCGTTACCGCACTGGCAGGCGGCATTACATCGCTACAGATCCTGCCGGGGTCGGCGAACCTGGTTGGCGGCCGCAGCGTCACTTTAAAGAACCTGCCCGGCCGCAACGTGATGGAAATGAAATTTCCCGGCGCGCCCTACGGGTTGAAGATGGCATGCGGCGAAAACCCGAAACGCGTTTACGGTGGTCGTGGCCAGCCGCCCAGCACCCGCATGGGTAACGTCGCGGGCTATCGCGCTGCCTGGATCGAAGCCGCTGATTATCGCGACCAGGTTGAGGCGGCCAGTGAAAGCAAGGGTGAAGCACCGCTTCGCGACCTCCGGCTCGAGACCCTGGCCGGCGTACTGAACGGCGAAATCCTCGTCCACAATCATTGCTACCGGGGCGACGAAATGTCGGTGATGCTCGATATCGCCCGCGAGTTCGGCTACAAGATCACCGCTTTCCACCATGCGGTCGAAGCTTACAAAATTGCCGACCTGCTGGCGGAAGCCGACACCTGCGCCGCGATGTGGGCCGACTGGTGGGGATTCAAGATGGAGGCGTACGACGGCATACGCGAAAACGCCGCGATCGTCGATCAGGCCGGTGCCTGTGCCATCATCCATTCGGACGATGACCTCGGCATTCAGCGGCTAAACCAGGAAACAGCAAAAGTCATGGGCGCCGCGGCACGAGTCGGCATCGACATCGCACCGGAACATGCCATTCAATGGATCACCCGCAACCCTGCCAGGTCACTGGGAATTGCCGATGCAACCGGCACGCTGGAGGCTGGCAAGATGGCTGACGTCGTGGTCTGGAGCGGCAACCCGTTCAGCGTCTACAGCAAAGCCGATCGTGTCTACATCGACGGCGCCCTCACCTATGAGCGTGGCAACCCGGCGGTCAACCCGGTGACAGACTTCAGTCTTGGTACTGCGGCCGCCGCAGGAGGTGTCAAATGAAGCGCCTGATTATTCTTGTCGCAGCATGCTGCTGCACGCTGCCAGCGATGGCAGAGACGACTGCCATCGTCGGCGCCAAAGTACATACCGTCGGGCCACGCGGCACGATTGATGATGCAACGATTATTATTGTCGACGGCCGCATCCAGGCTGTTGGTGCCGGATTGACCGTACCCGGCAATGCCGAACGGATTGATGCGAGCGGCAAGATCGTCACACCCGGTTTGTTCAGCCCACTCGGTCGGCTGGGGCTCGTGGAAGTCGGCAATTCGGCTGGACCTGTTGATTCATCGCAAGCAGGCGACCAGTTTACCGCCGGATTCGATATTGCCGATGCATACAATCGGCGCTCAACACTGATTCCTGTGCAGCGCATTGAAGGCATTACACGCGCGGCCATAGCACCGTCGCCGGGTTCACCCGATGACTTCGGCAACATGGGACACGTGTTATCCGGGCTTGCGGCGATTGTTAATCTCGGCGATGAAGATGTGCTCGACAAGCGTCGCGCGGCAATGGTTGTGACGCTCGGTGAAAGCGGCAGCTATTACGCCGCCGGGTCTCGCAGCAATGCGTGGCTGATCCTGCGCAATGCGCTAGAGGAGGCCATTGATTACCGTGACCACAAAGGCGATTTTGAGCGCGGCCTGCGCCGCGAGTATCGCCACAGCATGGCCGACCTGGAAGCCCTGCAAGGGGTCATTGCGGGTGATATCCCGTTACTCGTCAATGTTCACCGCGCTGCTGATATCGAGGTACTGATCGACCTGACCGAGGAATACAATCTGCGCGCGATCATTGCCGGTGGCGCCGAGGCGTGGATGCTGGCAGACGAACTGGCCGCGGCCGACATTGCGGTAATACTCTCGGTCACAGACAACCTGCCGGGTAATTTTGATCGTCTCAATGCGCGGCGCGGTGCCGTGAACGTGCTGCATGCGGCCGGCGTTGCTTATGCGTTGACGGACAGCTCCAGTGCCAGCCATAACGCACGTAACGCCACCCAGTCTGCCGGCAATGCCGTCGCCGACGGGCTGTCGTGGGATGCGGCCCTGCGTGCGATTACGTTAACGCCGGCAGAAATGTACGGTGTTGCTGACGCCGTGGGCAGTATCGAGGCGGGCAAGGCCGCCGACCTGGTGATCTGGCCGGGCGACCCGCTTGAACTTACGACGTACCCCGACCAGGTATTCATCAATGGTGTCGCGATCTCCATGGAGAGCCGGCAAACCCTGCTACGCGACCGATACCTGGACACGAGCAATAAAACTCCGCCGGCTTGGCGCAACTAGTAGTCTATCGGCAACGGACCCTTTTCCCGGAAATGGAATTATGAGTAACGACGAAATTCGCAAGCTGCTCGGTCAGCTACGCAACGAAATTCAAAATACAGACCTCGACGAGCAGACACGGGCGTCACTCGAGGAACTCGATGCCGATATCGACGGCCTGCTCGATTCGGACGACGCGGAATCCGAGCCAGCGCTGGATCGAATCCGCGCCTTCGAAGCGGATATTGCATCCGAGCATCCGACGACAGTGCGTATTCTCAATGAAATAGTCGCAGCACTATCGAGAATGGGGATATAGGCGCGCGTCAATTGCCGAGAGCCGGTGGCGAGCGCTCCAGTTTGCCATTCTGCAGCCAATAGCGCTCGTCTGCGGATTCAAGCATCAGGTCGCTGTGCGATACAACAATCTTCGTCGCCGGAAATCGTTTAAGCGTCGCGATAACATCCCGCTCCAGCGTGCCGTCCAGCCCACTGGTCGGCTCATCGAGCAGTAGCAGTCGCGGCCGGCGGTAGTAAGCTCGTGCGAGCAGGATGCGCTGCACTTGCCCGCAGGATAACGACGAGCCGAGATCACCGATACGTGTTTCGTATGCCATCGGCAGCGCTTCGACCTCCGCTGCGACACAAGCGGCGTTCGCGGCGAGCCGAACATCCGGCATGTTGATCTCGCGGTCGAACAAAGCGATGTTTTCGGCGACCGACCCTCGCAGCAACCCGTCGTCTTGAAACACGGTAGCCATTTGCGAGCGCAGTGCCTTGATGTCCAGGTGTTGCGCCGGGCAGTCGTTCCAAAATACATCACCGTCGTTGGGTAATTCGTTGCCCGCTATGATCTGCAACAGCGTCGACTTGCCGATGCCGGAGACTCCGCCAATGACACTCAGCGCCCCGCCCGGGAAACAGCCGCTGCAATGCTGCAGAACAGCTGCCTCCCCGCGCGCATATGCGAATGAAATATCCTTCAGCGTCACTTGCAACGCTTCGTTCCGGAGCACTTTCCGGCCCACGCGCTCCTCGTCACTAAAGACAATATCTGCCAGCCGGCTCAGTGGAACATCGAGGAGCTTGTACTCCATCACCCGATCGACAATGCCGGCACCGCGTGTCGTAAACATCCCCATGTAGGCAACGTAGGCCGAGATAGCTCCCACCGTGACGGCTTGCGACAATCCGGCACGCGCCAGAAAATAAATGACGACAACCCGGGATCCCTGAAACAGAGTGCGCCTGACCGCTCCATCGGCAAGCTGCAACTTGCCGGCGCGGATGCGCGCATTGGTCGCGCTGGCAAACAGGTTGCACCACTCGATTTCGCGTTGTGCCTCACCGTTGCAGACCTTGATTGTCTGCATCGCCCGCAAGGTTTCGAGGAAGTGTGTCTGAACTGCGGACTCCGCCTGCGCAATATCGTTAGCGAACCGCAGGCTGTGGCGGAAAATCAGGATGCGCCAGACACACCATAACAGCAGACTGCCGAACAGCAGCAAGGTCAGTACTGGCTCGTAGACCAGCAGAATTATGCTGAGCATGACGATAAATACCGCATCCAGCAGCAACGCCGGTACGCCATGAACGATGAATTCCTGAATATGCCGCAGCGACTGTACTCGGTGCTGAATGTCACCGAGTTCGCGGCTGCGGAAAAATCGCACCGGCAACGAGACCAGGCGATGCAAGACACGCGCGGTCATATCGAAGGCGGTCACATAGCCTAGGAACATGAACGTTAGCTGGCGCATGATATTTGCGGCGACCTGGAACACGAGCAAAACAGCAAAGGCTGCCGCCAGTGCATTGAGCAGCGACACATCCCCTGTTGAAATTACGTGATCGATGACGACCTGCAGGTAAAACGGTGTCGCCAGCAACAATAGTTCGCAGACGAATGCGAGCAGCAGCCCCGCTACAAATTTGCCGAGCAGTTTGTTGCTGCCGGACAGGAGACTGGTGAGTTTGAGTTGCAACGGTCGAGCAATACTGCGAATGGCCGATCGCGGTTTCGCCTCGAGCGCGATGCCGGTGAATGCGTCGCTTGCAGTGGCCCTGCTTTCGCAGACTATGCCGCGCGCTGGGTCGAAAATAACGATGCCCTGCTTGCGAACGCAAGCCAGCACGACGAAGTGATTGAATCGCCAGTGGAGCACACAGGGCGTATCGAGCTGCTGCAGCTCATCAGCGCTACAGCGGACCGCGCGGGTTGCCAGGCCGAGCTCGGTACAAACGCTGTCGATATTGAGCAGTGAAGCGCCCTTCAACGACACCCCGTAGCGCCGCCGCAAAGCATCGAGGTCCGTCGCAATACCATGAAAGTTTGCCAGCATCGCGACGCATGCGAGCCCGCATTCGGTTGCCGTGGCCTGGCGCACCAGTCTGAGGCGACGGCGCCCACCAAAACTCAACCAGGGGGAGGTTTCCGGAAGCGCCCTCACCTAGGTGGGTACGCGGCGGCGCCACCGCAACGAATCCAGCAACCAGTCAATCAATCGTCTGTTTTCAAGCACGATTTCGGCGACTAACAACATGCCCGGCCGCAGGCTGGCATTGCCGAGCTCGGTCCTGATGCGCGTATTGCTGATCTGCACCCGGACCTTGTAGCTAACCTCCTGCAGGGGAAAGGGATGCGGCAAATCGGCTGGCAAGGATATGATTTCGGAAATGTGTGCGATCCGGCCCGGAAACGCACCGAATTCCTGATACGGAAACGCGTCGTATTGCAGTCGCACCTGCTGGCCTGTGCGAATCAGACCAGCGGCCCTCGACGGCACATAGAGCTCTGCATCCAGCTCGACATCGTCGGGAAGCACCGTGAGCAGTAGCTGCCCGGCCGCTACCCGGTTGCCGGTATGTGCGTCGATCGAGGTCACCGTTCCGGACACCGGCGACGTGAGAACGGATAATCGCCGTGTTTCGAGTTCGGCAATCTGCTGTGTTAACCGCGAGCGCTGCACGCGCAGATCGGACTGCTCGATACGGAACTCCAGCGGCAGCGCTGCCTGCCGGCCGTACATCGATTCACGACTACGCCGCAGACCGGCGAGTTTCTGCTGCAGCGTACTGAGTTCCTGTTGCAACCCGAGCTGGTCGCGGCGTTGCTGCATCAGTGACCAGTCGCTTACCGCCCCTTTTTGCGCTGCGCTCGCTATGCGCGACAATTGATCGTTGCCGACACCCATACTGCGCTGCTGCTCCTGAATCTGTTGCTCGATCGATGCGATTTCACGGTCGATGTCGTGCATCTGCGTTTTCAGACTGTTGTCATTTATATGCAGGCGCTGTTGCGAGAGCTGCAGCTGTGCTTCGAGTTCCACGACATCTTGCCGAAGCTGGCGCAGTAGTTGTTCATCCTTGCTGGTTCCATCGGCGCCAATCGAATTGTTTGACAGGTAAACGAGAACTTCACCGGCTACAACGTGTTCTCCGGGCCCGCGCACGATTTTATCGATGCTCGCGGAAACATTGTGAGTGATGCGAATGGCGGCGGGCCGCGAGACCAGCCAGCCGCGTACCGTTTCCTTGCGCGCATATTCAATGTTGCCCAGGAAAACGGCCGCCGCGATAAACAAAGCAAGCAACAGGCCGTTCAGCCACATCCACGGTTTTGGCATCAGGCAAATTGGCCGCCCCGGACGCTTTTGCCGCAGCGCCTGTATCGCCTGCCGGCGAAACAGGTTTTCCGCCTTGGTTTCACTCATGCGTTAGTCTGAATTCATAAGACAGACGACTGCAAAGCCACTAATCGGCTAATTCAGGACAAAATGTTGTCGTGAACTCATGACCAGCAAGTCCGCTCTACCCTCATAAGCCGCCGATCGAGCGGCTGCTTATGGGTTATGATTA
>CAXBJV010000010.1:0-90023 GCA_963976215.1 uncultured Woeseiaceae bacterium
GATATAGAATCGTGAAGTCAAAGTCTTCAACGTAGACGCGACGCCACTGAACATTTCGGGGGTCGTATGGATCGGCTGGTGGCGTGCTTGGACCTGAACCTGGCCCGCCAGTTGAACCATCAGTACCTTGGCCGCCCCCGCCACCTCCACAGCCAGCAATCAATGCAAAGAGCAAGTACGCCACTCCAAGCCTCAATGTCTCGACTGATATCCTCTTATTCGACATAGCTAATGTCTCCCGAATAGGATAAAGGGCAACTAGCCCTCCTTATACGCGCCGCATTTATGAATGCCGTAACCATTCCCGTAAGTGGTTTTCTTTTCAGTACTACACCATATTTGGGCCACTACGTCTGACATTTGTCCTCAGTTGTCGGGTTCTCCCGAGTGCCTGCGCACTTTGACCACACTGCATCCACCGGAGGACCAGGACTTGCCGTTGGCTTCCAGATCATGATTTGTCTCTGAATGGCCGTATTAAGCTAGAGGGAAAGCAGATGTTCCGCATGCAGATTGGCATGGGCCAGTATCGGATGACCATTCGATGAGTGTAACTACAGTGGATTGCGTCGCATATGGCTGAAGCGTCGCGTGCTAAGGCCATTGCCCTCCCCTAATGCGCCGGCGCTCGATTCGGCAACACTCGTTTGATGCCGAGATAGATGCTCACAAGTAAGCCGCCTGCGATCAGGCCAACCAGGCCGTTGTAGATCAACGACGCAACAATACCCATAAATCCGCTGGCTGCTGGCAGGCTGTGTGCCCAGGCCTCAACGATGTGCAAACCGTCTGCCAGTATCGGCACGCCATGCACAAGGATGCCACCACCGACCAGGAACATGGCGGCAGTGCCAACGATGGATAAAGTTCTCATGAATTTCGGCGCCATACGCAAAATCCACTTACCCAACCAGCGCTGAATGCTTACAAGGCGGGTATCACCGGGCTTGTCCATCAGGTGCATGCCGACATCGTCCAGCTTGACGATACCCGCGACGAGGCCGTACACGCCGATAGTAATTACAGCAGCGAGGAAGGACAGCACGACAATTCTCGTCATCAGGTCGGCGTCCTGCACCGTGCCCAAAACAATGACAATAATCTCAGCGGACAAAATAGCGTCGGTGCGAATCGCGCCACGAATTCGGGTCTTCTCAAAAGCGACCATGTCAACTTTCTTGTCCGCGACCGCCTCAAGGCGCTGCTTGTGTTCTTCCTTCTCTTCCGCGGCATGCAAGTAGCGATGCGACACCTTTTCGAACCCTTCAAAGCAGAGAAACGCGCCACCGAGCATGAGCAAGGGCGTAATAATCCAGGGGACGAAGGCGCTCAGAAGCAACGCTATAGGCACCATGATTGCCTTGTTGAGTGACGAACCCTTGAAAACAGCCCAGACGACGGGGAGCTCGCGCTTTGCCCGGATACCTGAAACCTGCTCGGCATTAAGCGCGAGATCGTCGCCAAGTACACCGGCCGTTTTCTTTGCAGCTACTTTGCTTAAGACAGCAACATCGTCAAGCAGCGTTGCGATGTCATCAAGCAGAGTTAAAAGGGTAGATCCTGCCAAGAGATGATGCTCCTGTAGAGAATTAGATGGGCATGAACAAAGCGCGGGAGCGGAAGATGGTAAGCAGCTGGAAGGCGTTTCGCAAACTCGTCAATGATACTCACTATCGCTCCCAGCCCGGGACCGGCGAGAACTGTTCGAGTAAGAAGTCGATCATTGCCCGGACTTTCGGTGCAACGATTCGTCCACTCGGATAGAGCGCCCAGATGTCCGTCTCGGTTATGAGCGGATAATCCGGCAATACCTCGACGAGCCGCCCCGCCTTAAGACTCTCGCCGGCATTCCAGAGCGACTTCATGCCAACCCCCAGGCCGCGCTCAATCATGCCGCGCATCGCTTCGCCATCGTTCACGACGAAGGTACGCGGTGGCTCTATGGTCTGACCGTTCTCAAACTTCCAGCGATTGGTACCTGGAAATACGACACATTGATGGTCGGAGAGGTTCTCAGGTGTCTCCGGTACGCCGTGCCTTTCAAGGTAACTCGGAGCGGCAACCAGCAACCGATGATCGGCGGCCAGCTTTCGAGCGATGAGACTGCTGTCGGCCAACTGGGCGTTTCGGATAATCAGGTCATAGGCGCCTTCGACGACGTCGAGGACTTCGTCCGACAAACGAATGTCGAGGGTGACCAACGGATACCGTGCCTGAAAATCACCCAACGCCGGAATGATATGCATCCGTCCGAACGAGCCGGGCATGGTCATGCGCAGCAGTCCCTTCGCCTCCTCCCCTTGCCCACTGACCGCGCCTAAACCCGCCTCCAGTGTCTCTATCGTTTGCTGTGCGTAGGGTAAAAACTCCGCGCCATCCGTGGTCAACGAGACCGCTCGGGTCGTGCGGTTGAAGAGCCGAAAACCTATGGTCTCTTCAAGCTTTGCGAGCCGCGCACTGGCGCTCGCCGGCGAAAGGGACAGGTCTCGCGCGGCCGCGGCAACTCCACCCAGATCGGCGACCCTGAGAAACAAACGCAATGACAAAATGTCCATTTATCAAAATTATACGAATTATCAATTCGTAACAAGCTGCATTCTCTATCGTTTCAGAAGAACGTAGCCTGTATGGCATCAATCAGGGAGACGCTCAATGAAAGCAATGCTACTCAATCAATACGGCGACGATGCCGTATTTCACGCAGAAGAATTACCTCAGCCTTCCGTCAAGGCCGGTCACGTGGTGGTGCGTCTGGCTGCAACCAGCGTGAATACCATCGATACGATGATTCGCAGCATGGGAAAAGACTTGTCGCTCTCCCCTGACCTGCCTGCGGTGCTGGGCATGGATTTCGCCGGCACTGTTGAACAGGTCGGCGAAGGCGTGACGGGATTTGCCCCGGGCGATGAGGTCTACGGTTGCGCGGGCGGCCTTGCGGATCTACAAGGCGCGCTGGCAGAACACATGCTCGCCGATGCCAGGCTGATTGCCCACAAACCGAAGTCGCTGTCGATGCGCGAGGCAGCAGCGCTGCCGTTGGTCGGCATTACTGCCCATGAAGGCTTGCAAAGAGCCGGAACGAAAGCGGGACAGAAAGTCCTGGTCCATGGCGGCGCAGGGGGTGTGGGACACATCGCCATACAATTGGCCCGGCACTTCGGCGCTGACGTCTATGCTACGGGCACCGGCGAACAGCAGATGAAAGTCATCAACGAGTTCGATGCCACAGCCATTGATTTCAAGACCGAGAAAGTCGCCGACTACGTCGCGCAACACACCGGCGGTGCCGGGTTCGACGTCGTTTTTGATTCTGTCGGTGGCACCAATCTGGCCAATTCATTCGAAGCGGCTGCGCTGAACGGACAGGTTGCAACCACGGTGTCGTTGCTGGAGCTGGACCTGACACCGGCACACTTCAAAGGCTTGTCGCTGCACATTGTATTCATGTTGATCCCGATGCTTTACGACCACAAACGAGAAGCTCATGGAGCGATACTTGCGGCGTTGGCTGAGATTGTTGATGCCGGCGCTTTGAAGCCATGGCTCGATGCAATGCAGTTCGGACTCGAAGATGTTGCCAAAGCTTACGATCGTCTCGTTAGCGGGCAAGCCATCGGCAAAGTCGTCGTCGACGTTCAGTAAGTTAGTAACGACCATGCTGAAGAAAGTTGACCCTGCAGAATTTGAGCGAATTAATCGCGCGTACAATGCCGTGTTTCGCCCCTACCACTTGAGTATCGGCCTGGTCGTGCCGCTGGAGAACTACGCAAGCAGCCCGGTGCCGACCATGGCGCAGCACGTTGAACGCGTGCAAATGGCAGAAGATTTGGGTTACTCCGCCGTCTGGCTGCGAGATGTGCCGTTCAACGTGCCATCGTTCGGCGATGCCGGTCAGCTCTACGACCCGTTCGTGTACCTGGGACTGCTGGCGGGCAAGACCGAGCGAATCGCGCTGGGCGTTGCCAGTATTGTTTTGCCAGTGCGGCATCCGGCGCACGTCGCAAAAGCCGCGGCCAGTGCCGATGTGCTATCCGGTGGGCGGCTCATTCTGGGTGTGGCTTCCGGTGATCGGCCAGACGAGTACCCGGCGCTCAACCTGCCGTTCTCTAATCGCGGCGCACGTTTCCGTGCAAGCTACGATTACATCCGGCGCATGAGCGACCATGCGCCGTCATTCGAGAGTACGTTCGGCAGCCCAGGTGGTGGGATGGACATGCTGCCCAAACCGCCGTCCGGCAAACTGCCGCTGCTCATCACCGGTGGCAGCCAGCAAGATCCCGACTGGATTGCGGAGAACGGGGATGGCTGGATGACCTATCCGCGCGAGCCAGACGTACAATTACAAATTATTGACGACTGGCGTGCACGGATTGACGCTGCCGGCAGCGTGTCCAAGCCAGTGATGCAACCGCTTTACATCGACCTGGCCGATGACCCCGAGACAGCACCGCAACCGATCCACCTCGGATTTCGACTGGGTAGTCGTCATCTTGTCGATCATCTGAAATCGCTCGAGGAAATCGGCATCAATCACGTGGCGCTCAATCTGCGCTTCAACAAAGCGAATGTCGAAACCACGCTCAAGCGGCTGGCCAAGGACGTGCTGCCAGAATTCGCAGCATGAAGGAGAAACCAACATGTCAAAGACCATTCTGATCACTGGCTCAACCGATGGCATCGGGTTGGCGACGGCGAGGATGCTCGTCAATAACGGGCATCGCGTGCTGTTGCACGGTCGCAGCGGGGCAAAGCTCAGAAAAGCGGAGCAGGAAATCTCTGCCGGTGCTGATAAGAGTCGCACTGAAGGGTATCTTGCCGACTTGTCCCGGATGTCCGAAGTTGAGGCACTGGCCGAGGCTGTCGCAAAAAAGCACAAGAGCCTCGATGTTTTGATCAACAATGCTGGCGTATTTGCTGCGCCGGAAACGGTCACGCAAGATGGGCTCGACGTACGTTTCGCCGTCAACACTATCGCGCCGTATCTGCTCACGCAGCGGCTCTTGCCTTTGCTGGGTACAACGGGTCGAGTAATTAACTTGTCTTCCGCTGCGCAATCTTCGGTTAACCTCAAGGCCTTAGCCGGACAGGGACGCCGCCTGAGTGACAATGCGGCCTATGCACAAAGCAAACTGGCGTTGACCATGTGGTCTCGCAGCCTGGCGCAATCGCTCAAGGACAAAGGCCCGGTTATCATCGCCGTTAATCCCGGGTCGCTGCTCGCCACCAAAATGGTTAAAGACGCGTACGGCGTCGCCGGTTCTGATATAGGCATTGGTGCAGAGATACTGGTTCGTGCCGCTACGGACAAGAGTTTCGCATCAGCCACAGGAAAGTATTTCGATAACGATCAAGGTCAGTTCGCGCCTCCGTACCCCGATGCCCTGGACATGACAAAATCCAATAGTCTTGTCCAAGAGATTGAGGCAATTCTGGCGAACAGTTCATAGTCATGGCGCAGCTACCGCACTGGCAAACGCGGTTAACAAGAATTCCTGCAGTGCAACGACCGACTGCCGTTGACCTTTTCGCACCGGTGTAACCAGGCTAAGTTGAGCAACACCGGCATGCCAGTTCGGCAAGATGCGAGTTAGTTGCCCGCTCTCCAGTTCTGCGCGACAGGTATAAGCCGGTAGAGCGACGATTCCAGCCCCATTCGCCGCCGCGTGCTTAAGAGTGGACATGTCATCGCTCTTTAATCTGGGCGAGATCGGCGCAGATGTTTTTTCGCCGGACTGCCCCTCCAGGTTCCATTTCCCATGCGGTGATTGCCAGCCAAGTGCGAGCGTCTGATGGTTGTCGATATCGGCGGGATCAAGCAATGTTCCATTCTCATCCTCGTAACTGCTCGCCGCGAAGAGCTGCCACTCAACGTGTGCAAGCGGTCGTTGAATGAGTGACGAATCGGGCAATGGCCCTGAATGACCACGAATCGAAAGATCAATTCCTGCAGCGACCAGGTCGACGGTCTGATTGGTGACTTGCTGAGAGATCGTGACCAATGGATTCTCCGCAAGAAACCGCGCAAGTAGATCCTTTAATGCAAACTGGGCCACGCCGACGGAACAACTGATCGAGACGTTCCCTGAGAGGCGGTTCTTTTTTCGCCTGACAGCACTCTCGGCTCTTTCCATTTCATCGACGACGGTGCGCGCGTGAGTGTAGAAGGCCTCCCCGAGCTCCGTGACATTGAATTGCCTTGTCGTCCGCTGAATCAGTCGCGCATCCACTCTCTCCTCGAGCTGTCGGATGTGCCGGCTTAAGCGGGACTTAGGCAGCCCCAAGGCCTCCGCGGCGGCTGAAAAACCTTGTTTCTCGACCACGTGCACGAAGTAGAAGTAATCATTTAGATCCGGTTTTGGCATCTGGCAATTTCCAATAGCGGCGGCCCTTCTGGCTTATTGTTCCATTCTTGTAACTATCAATTCAAATTTTGGGCCTTCTGCTGCCTATTGTTCCGTTCTTATACTTCGCACACCCATTACGGCAAGCATAACGAGGCACAACATGAGCAGCGCAACGGATCTTGTAATGACCCAACAGGCAGGCATGGAATCGACCGTAACCCGACCGGTCGACGGTGACTCCGTCTCAATTGGAAACGGTTTTTCAGCCCAGAGTTTTCGCGCACGTGACATTGGCCCGGCAATGGACCCCCTGGTCCTGGTTGATCATTATGTTATGACCGAGCCCACGTTTGGCACACATCCTCATGCCGGCCTTTCGGCGGTTTCCATGATTTTCCCGGACAGCGAAGGACGCTTCCACAACCGCGATTCACTTGGCAACAATTTCGATCTTTTGCCGGGTGATCTCTATTGGCTGAAGGCGGGTCGTGGTGCCCTTCACAATGAATCGCCAAGAGAAGGCTCGCGAACTCACGGGCTCCAGGTTTTCATCAATGTCCCGCAGGAATTTCGCTACGAAGAACCTTCTTCGCTGCTGGTGCGGCGGCATGACATGCCGGAGATTCGTAACAATCAGCACAGCGTTCGCGTAGCCCTGGGCGAGTCCAATGGCATTGCAGGTGCCCGATCTCCCGGGTTACCTATGACGATTCTCGACGGCCAATTGGCCCACAACGGCAGCTTCGAGCATGAACTCAGCTGCGGCCGCAACGCCTGGGTTCATGCGATCGACGGGGAGATTGAGGTTACCGTATCGGCGAACAGCACGCGGCTACAAAAGGGCCAGGCGCTCGCAATCAATAACTCGGGAAACGCGGAAACAATCGCCGTCTGCGTTACCGCCAGAAATCATCCTCAAGCTCAATTTGCTTTGTTCGACGGTCAGGCCGTAAAAGAAGCGTACGTCCAACAGGGCCCGTTTGTCATGGGCTCGACAGACGAGATTGAATCGATAAACAAAGCTTTTTCCGAGGGCCAGTTCGGGTCGCTCGACTAAGCGGATCGATGGCCGTACCGCGTAACAGCCCAACGTTCACCAAGGAGAAAATGATGCCTACCAACACATACAATCCCGAGCCACTCACAGCGAGCAATACCGCTGTCATTTTTGTCGATAACCAGGTCGGTCTAATGACGGGCATCCGCGACTACCCTATCGCTCAGCTCAAGCACAACATAGTAGCCCTGGCGAAAGCAGCGCGTGCGCTCGAGCTGCCAATCGTGACCACAACCACGTCCGCGGAAACACTATGGGGTCCGGCGATCCCGGAATTGCAAGCGGCTCTTCCTGACCAAAGCTTCATAGATCGAACGACTGTCAATGCCTGGGACGATCCGCGTGTAGAGGCCGCGATTCGGGCAACCGGTCGGAGTAAACTGATCTTTGCCGGACTTTCCCTCGAAGTCTGCGCGGCGTTTCCTGCTATGCGCGCGGTTCGAGAGGGATTCGAGGCTTACGTAGCGGTCGATGCGAGCGGAACATTTGATAGCACCAAACGGGAAACCGGGCTTGCCCGGCTGATACAAAGCGGTGTCGTCGCAGCGGATGCAGCCAGCCTGATGATCGAAATTCTCGGCGACAACGCTTCACCCAAAGCCGAAGCGGTCTATACGGCGCTTGGAATGGACTGGTCAATCCTGGTCGGCCAAGTTCGCGAGAGTGCAGCAGCATAGTACGGAGAAAGTATTCATGAACACACCAATGACGATCGCGGTTTTCGCGGCAATTGTCGGCAGCGCATTGATCAGCGGCATATTTTTCGCATTTTCCAATTTCATAATGAAGGCGCTGCAACGCGTTCCATCGCCTGAAGGATTATTGGCGATGCAAACCATCAATGTCACCGTATTAAATCGTGGGTTCCTCGGTGTTTTCATGGGCACCGCATTGATCTGTTTGATCCTTGCGGTCATCTCCATCGCCGAATGGGACCTTGCGCGTTCGCCCTACTTGCTGGGTGGAGCGGTAGCCTACATCGGAGGAACATGGTTAGTAACGGTCCTGGGTAACGTTCCATTGAACAACGAACTGGCTGCACTCGACCGCGACAAACCGGAATCGCAGAAGGCTTGGGCTGACTACCTTGAACGCTGGACCCGTTTAAACTCACAGCGCGCCGGCGCAGCTATCTGCGCCGCAACGCTGTTCTTTATCGCTCTGACTATCTCAGGATAGGGAAACGATCCGTTACTGCGGTGACAGCGTGAGCGTCACCGACACTGCACTACTAGACGAATCCGCACCGGGCTCACTCACGATTGCACCACTCAAGGCTTCCGAACTCAGTTGAACTTCTGCGCCCGGGAACAGGATGCCGTTACCCGAAGGTGACCCGTCGGCCCCAGTCTCGCTGCAGGTGTAGCTGTATAGAAGGCCCGATTGTTCGCCATCGACAATATGAATGGTCGCTCTACCCTGAGCGTACGACGCCAACAGATTGCTCGGCGTAGAAGAAGCAGTGCAGCTCGCTTCGATCTGGTATTCCATAGGAACGGAGACGATAAATTTGCGAATAGCGCTGGAACTTGAGCTGGTCGTTGTGCCGTATCGACACAAGTCGCCTCCAAAACCGTCCGGTACGATGTTGGCATTGGCGCTACTGTTGGCGCTCGTATTCATGGTCATTACAACATCATCACCCTCCACAAACCCGGAAATCACGTCCGATGATGACTCGCCGCTCGTCCCCTCCACGCTGTGGGAAGCAGTCGCTGTCGTATCCACTGAACCATCAAATGCGACTGCTGGCTCGCTACTTTCTTCATCAAGAGCGCCTGGACAAAGGTCATATGCCTGCGTTTGCCTCGTACCGCTGCTATCAGCATAGGCGTAAATCTCATTGGAGACCGGAGATAATGCACCCGGCGCAGAGATCACCACAGGCGACGCCAGTTCAGCGTATGGCAGTATCTGCGTCAGTTCGTTAGTCCTCAGGCGCGGCAACAGGCTGCGGTCTCGACCATCCGGCGCGGCTAAAATATTAAAGCTGGCCTGGCCCAACAGCAAGGGCGACGCTTCAAGTAACTGCACAGTGGGATCGTCTCCGTCTGCAGCCATCATGGACAGCTCTCCTTCGCCAATATGGTCCGTAATAGCCTGCACGAATATCTCGGTACCGGGTTCGACCGCACAGGGTGAGGTGCAATCAGGTTGCAAGTTTATGACCGGTGAGTTGAACTGCTCCAGTGTCACTTCGGGCAGCAATTCAAGGTTACCTGGCACCGATGTGGAAACGCCCAGCAAGTCGAAAAGCTCCGCGGCAGCTCCGCCACTGAGCGCTGCCTTCAGCTGTGCCTCCAGCGTGGCCGCCACGCTCCAGCGCGGGCCGGTGTAGTCTCGATCCATCGGCGAAAGCGGTAGTTGAATAGTCAGATCTGCGGGCAGCGCGGCTTTAATCTCCAAAAAGTCGACCTCCGCAATCGAGTTGACGGGGATTCCTGCGGATGGCAACGGACTTCCCCCGACAATCAATTGGGTATCCATAGAGAGGAAAGGTGCAATGCCAACGTCGATCGTGGCGCCGGGTATCTCGTTGAGTTGGAAGTCGCTGTCTTGAACGGTATGCCACTGGCTCACTTCGAAAGGTGCCCAGGTATTGTTGGCATAGACCAGCCCGAAGTCACTGTAGCCGGTGACCTTTCCGCTGGGGCCGGTGACGATCAATTCCTGACTGAGGCTTGCTGTGCCGGCAAATCCGGTACGGGGCTGGAATCCCAGGCGCATGGGTATCTTGAAAACCGACACAGGTGGCGACACAAGCCGCGGTAAATCAAAACTGCATTCCAGCGTACCTACCAGCGAACCACCCAACTGGAATTCCCAGGGCGGCTGCTCAATGCTCCCGGCAAACCGGGCCACGATGGACACAAAGTCTTCCGCGTCGCCCAGCAGTGTGAGTCGGATGCGCGTCGTTAACGTTGGTTTGATTCGAGGAATTGGGAGGCTTCCCGACACGGAGCTGATGGGTACTAATTCGCCGCCCATCTCACAGGCTGGGTCATCGTCAGCGCTCGCCAACCCCGTCGCTGCGAACTTGGATTGCGTCGGGGCCTGGTAGCCGGTGTAAATTTCGCCTTCACTAATCCATTCGTAGTCCAGCTCGGCAAACACCTGCCGCAAGCTGGCGGGCTGAGAGGTCAACATAACCGTGTCAGCACCGAGAGACATCGAGAGAATCTCATCCTGAATGGGGGTCAGGCGCCCGATCAACAATATATCGCCAACCTGCAAGGATTCGGTTGCCGTCGTCCTGTCCAGTACCACAGTTGCGACATCGCTGACCGGATCCCGGTCGGCACTCAGTAACAGGCCGTCGTCGAAAAGAAAGGCATTACTTTCCAGAATTGCCATCAAGATCTGGCCCTGGGCGGACCTGCTGACACCGGCACTACTGACTCGCAACATGCGGCTACCCAATGACCAGTCCTGTACAGTCACCCTCGCACTCAATGGCCCGGTCACTTCGAGGAGCAATCCGCTGTCGTCGTCCAGCTCCCAATCGATGCTCGAGCCCGGGACAGGCGTTCCATTCTCGTCCAGCACCTGGACCGCAAACTCATGGCTCTGACCAGCCTCCGTTAACAGGCCAGTGCGCTCAGTGACAAACTCAATGAGACCCGGTTGGAAATTCGGGTTTTGCAGATAAACCTGTCCTCGAAGCTCGCCGCCAGCGTGCGCTGCCGTTACGATACTAATGTAGAATTCATCACTCTCCAGCGCCGCTCGCATGTCGGTATCGAGTTCCGACAAGGGCATAACCCAGTTTCCGGTCAAGGTGTTGTCGCGGGTAAGGGAGAACAATAAAGTGCCGTTGACGCCCGGCGCACCCTGGTAAACGCCCACGCTCACCACATTGCTGGCGTCCGTGTTAACAGCGACAGCAAATTTCGACGTCAGCTCTATCCATGTCACTGTTGCGACACCCTGTGCATTCGAACTGACCGGCGCACCGCCCGTAACCACTTCGGCCGGTGTCAGGGCCCTGTCAAATACATTCATGGTGTCCTTGTCGATGATTTGTGCGCGCAGGTCGCCGTCGGGGTTCGAGATGGACTCCACGCTGAAGTACATTTCGCCGTTCAATAGAAGTTCGATGCCAGCCGGGCCAAGTCGGGTACTGGCGTTGGGGTTATTAATGTCGATAGTTCCCCAGACATTAGGGTCAGTCGCAGAAGCCTCCATAACGATTTCTACGTCACCGCGCGCACCGGCAATAGCGACGTGGATTCCTGCAGACGTGGCATCATCGACCCCTTCCAAAGTAATCCGGGCTCGCATAAACCCGGTTTGAGCGTTGAACGCAAAGCCTGCTTTCCCGGAGCCCGTTGAGGTCGACGCGGGAACAACGCTGTCCACGTTGAGATCAAGCGACACGGCCACGACTTCCGCCGGTGTTATCTGGCCGCGCAGGTTTCCAGCAGGTGTTTCGATCCAGACGTAGTATCCGGTCGAATTCAGCTGATCAAATTCATCTTGATCAATCTCGACGCCGGCTGGAATATTCCATACTCCACCGCCACCATCGCTAAGCGTGACGGCTACTGGCCCATTTTCGCCGGCATATCCAACGTTGATCGTGACCAAAGTGGCAGTTGCACCATTCACCGTCACGCTGCCGCTTGCAATGATGTCATCACCGCTGGTCGCGGAGAGATTCGCGGAAGCGGTGACCGTATCTGGCGCAGGCGTACTGCCAATGACGTGGTCAGGTGAGAAGCGTGTTTCGTAGTTGCTCGTGACTGGCGGTAACGATGGTCCCGGGTCGTCATCATCGCCGCCGCCTCCACCGCATGCACTCAGTAACAGGAATCCGAGCAGAATTCCGACTTCCAGAGAAAATTTCATGCGCATTTTCTTGCTCCTTGCGAATCGAATTTATGGATTTGGCTGCGAGCGCTCACGGTGGAAAGTCCTCGCAAGCAACGTCGGCGACACATTGGCGCTGGAATGAAAACGTTGTTTGACTGGCCGCGCCGGGGGATGAGACGCGAACTAAAATATTGGTCTTGTCTGTTCCGGGCCCCAGCCGGAATTCAGCAGCGGCATCGCCACGTGCGTCTGTTTGCAAGATGAGTTGGGAGCGTTCTGCGCCGGAGGCATCGATCAGCCAGCCGCCTTTGTCGTCAGTGGCAAATACAAGGGACTGATCCATGACCCCGTTGCCGGCGTCATCAGTCAGTCGAGCAACGATCGGCTCCGGCAATAGCTGTCCGGCAGCACCGATTTGGCGGTCACCGCTCAAGGCGAGCAAATAGAGCTCAGCGCCGGGGCTGGAACCTCTGGCTGACAACATGGATAAGGCGATGATGCCAAATTGAATGATGCGCACTGCTATCCTCCTGATATAACTATCGGAATTCGGGTATGCGAATACCTGATGAAAAGTTCCGGGGTAAGCAGATCGCAAAAAAGTCCCAGAACTATCAGTCGCTTGTCGGTCTACAATCAGGTGCCTATGTCCGAACAGGGATTTACATTCGAACAATGGGTGGTAACGCCCGCGGACAGTATCGTCTCCGGTCCGTATGGCGAGACGCGCCTCGAACCCCGTGTGATGGACGTGCTGGTGCATCTCGCCACCCATAGCGGCGAGGTCGTTTCTCGACACGAACTGATCGACGCTGTCTGGGGTGGCGCTGTCGTGGGGGATGAAGTGCTTTCGCGCTGCATTTACCAGGTGCGCCGGGCCCTGGGCGAAAACAGTCGCGATCCACATTTCATCCAGACTGTGCCCAAGCGCGGTTATCGCCTGAATGCCCGGGTTGCGGACCTTGAAGATGTTCGAGGCACTGTGCACGCTGAATCCTGGCAGCATGGCTCGCCGTTTCGTGGTTTGCAGGCGTTCGATACAGAGCACGCACCTGTCTTCTTTGGTCGAACCCGGGCTACCTATGAAGCGATAACAGCACTGCGCCAACAGGCAGCAACAGGAAAGTCGTTCTTACTCCTGATCGGCGCAAGCGGCATTGGCAAGTCCTCGCTGGCACGCGCCGGAATTCTTCAAAACCTGCTGCAATCCCGGGATGCGCAACGCTGGTATCACGATGTTTTTCTTCCCGGCAGCACGCGCGAGGGCCCGATTAAAGCACTAGTCGATTCCCTGTCGCGTGCCCTCGAATTGGGCCCGGGTAGTGAGAGCGAACTGACGCGAACCATCACCGATAAATCAGACATTGGCGGTGCTGGCGTCGGTGAGAAACTCAAAAGTCTCCTGGGCAGCGAGGAGCGCATTATCCTCGTTGCTGACCAGCTCGAAGAGGTCTTCTCCGGCTCGCACATCAACGAGGAGCAACGCCACGACTTCTTTGATGCCCTGGAGCGTCTTGCATCCAGTGGGTATTGCTGGATTGTCTCAACGCTGCGCAGCGATTTTTACCCGCACTGTGTTCACTATCCAGCGCTTATGCGCCTGAAGAAAGGCGGAGGTCACTACGATGTACGGCCGTTGGGACCCGCGGACATACAGCAGTCGATTCGACTCCCGGCGATCGCCGCCGGTCTTGAGTTCGAGCGCGACCCTGTAACAGGCCGAAGGCTCGATGACACAATCTACGAAGCGTGCGCTAATCACCCGAAGATATTGCCCATGCTCGAGTTCACGCTGCAGGCGCTGTATGAATCCCGAGCTCGGTCCAGGGTGCTTACATTTGATGCATACGAGAAACTTGGCGGCGTGGAAGGCAGCCTCGCTCGCCGTGCCGAAGGCGTGTACGGTCAATTGTCGTCGGCTCAGCAGGATTCGCTTCCGCACGCGATGGCGCGGCTGGTTCGGATGCACGATGACGGCGCCACGGCTGGTTCCTGTGCACTGGACGAGTTGCCAACACAGGCGGCACGCGAGCTCGTGCAGGCTTTCGTGGACGCGCGGTTGTTCAGTATCGAACTCGGCGGCGAGGGATCTCCGCGTGTCACTTTGGCCCACGAAACCCTGTTAACCGGATGGCCGCGGATCCACCACTGGATAGAAGACAATCGAAACCTGATTCGAAATCGTCAGCGTGTCGCAGTGGCCTGCAAGCGATGGTCCGACGAGTCCCAAAGCGACGACTTGCTGCTGCCCCGCGGCAAGTTACTTGACGAAGCGAAAGCCCTGTTGGCCGCACCTGCGATAGACCTTAATACCGACGAACAAGCCTACATAGTTAAGTCGACTCGGCGGGCAAATCGGCGCCAGTGGGTTGAGAGGGTTGGGATCATTGCACTGGTTGTTCTAACCATCGCGTCTGCCGGGCTCGCATGGCAAGCAGTGGAGCAAAAAAACGCAGCTCTGGAGCAGCGCGCCGTTGCCGAACGCGAGACGCGCGCTGCGACCGAGACGGCTGACTTTCTTCTCGACATTTTCAACTCGGCCGATCCCTCGGAATCCACTGGCGGCCAACTGACTGCGAAACGAATGCTCGATCAGGCCAGTGGGCGGCTCGAGTCCGGTCTTCTGGAGCAAGATGGTCTTCGAACGCGACTGCGAGCGATTATCGCACGTGCCTACAAAGGCATCGGTCTATTCAGCGATGCTGAAGCACTATTGCGGCAGGCAAGCGAAGAAGCGGAAGTTCTCCAGGCACTAACAGAGCGCGAACAGCTGGAGATTCGCTATCAGCTAGCGGACACGCTGTCTCAACAAGGCGACCTTGATGCTGCCGAGGCTCTGCACGCCGAGATTCTGGCCCGCCGACAGGAACTGTTTGGTGACGGGGATCTCGATACTGTCAATAGCCAATCCATGCGCGCACACGAACTATGGCGCGACGGTGACATCGCAAAAGCGGAAACGCTATTTCAACACGTATTGGACAAACGCCAGGAGCAGTTGGGAGATCGGCATGAACTGATCACCGATATACTGACGACGTTAGGATCGTTGTACTACTCACAGGGCATGCTGGACGAGGCAGAGAAGTTTCATCGTGCCGCGGCCGAGCAAGCTGAGGAAACCTACGGCAAACGCAACATCAGAACCGCAATCGTATTGAGCAACCTGGCACACGTCGAGTCGGACCCGGCCGAAAGCGAGGCGTTATTCAACCGCTCGTTGGCAATTCGCCGCGAGGTTCTCGGTCCCGACCACATGCTCGTAGCGAGAGCCGAGCAAATATTGGCAAATTTCTATGCTGAGCAAGGTGAACCCGAACGTGCGGAGCCGCTCTACCGGCAGGCCATTCGCAAGGCCGAAATGGCTGAAGAGCAATCGCCTGCTTTGGCCTGGATGCAGAACAGTTTCGCACGATTTCTTCAGGACGAAGCGCGCTACCAAGAGGCGATCGCAATGTTTCGCCAATCACACAGCAACTTCGCAAACCAAGTCGGCGACGCCCACAGATGGACACTCGTCGTGCGCGGAAACCTTGCGACGGCCTACTACCACGCGGGCGACACCGGCACCGCGATACAGGAATTCGAGGCCGCTTTGCTTGCGGCCCGGTCCACAGAAATTCCGAGCAAACTCGCTATTGCCGACATGCAGAGGCTATTCTCCGAGGCGTTGCTGGGAGCGCGGGATGTAGTACGCGCCGAGACTACCATCCGCTCTGCAATCGGTTTTTATGAAGGCGACGCGGAGCTGTACAGGGCATCGCTAGCAGCCGCATACGCAACCTATGCTGAGGCGCTATTTCAAAGCGGCATGGCCGAAGACGCGCTTCTAGCCATCAATCGATCGCTCGAGCTCGGTGTTTCAGGAGGAGCTGAAAATAAATCTTATGGTGAGTTTCTTACCGGAGTAATCCTGGCGCGTATCGGCGATTGTGCCGGTGCACTGTCGATGTTCGACGATGGCTTGAGATCGGTACCACAGGAGTTGCGAACCGCGATGCGATGGAAACGGCTGCAGCCATCGATAGAAGCAGCGAAGCGGGACTGTGCAAACTAGCGTCGTGTGCTCGCCCTGCTCGTCGATATCTACACGTACTCCGTCATTGCGGAAAATGGTCATCGTCAATTCAGAACTACATTGAATTTGAGCGAAACTTGTCCGCTCGTGATTTTTCTCCGTGCTTGATCTGGCAGTTGTGACGCAAGGCACTTCAAAATCGTTCTGATTCTGGTAGCTTGCGTCCATCGAGAGCGATCCCAAGAAGCTTTATAGGAAGAAGAAATGAATAACCTGAAACTAATAGCAAAATGTTGGGGCGCGGGGATGCTTGTGTTTATTTGTGCTATCCCGGTCGGTATTGTGGCGAAATACATGCCCGATGCATCGCTCCCGGTCCGAGTCGTAGCCCTTCTTCTACTGGCGCCGATTCTGTTTGGCTGTGCACAACGCTGGTTCTGGTCACTGGAGAGAGGGGCAGAACAATGACGAAGCCAAAGCTGACTACGATACGTGATGTGGGAAGTGAATCCGCTGCAAGAGTCGCTTCGAGAGACCAACAATACGCTTAATCGGATCGAACGCGACATCCGGTGATATCAGTCAATTGAGCGAAGTCAGCGAAAGCAGCCGATCAATCTACTACTAGTCGTATTCCAGATCATCAGGCTCAACTCCCGAGTAAACAATCTCAGTTACCTCGTAGATGTTGGAGAGGGTCACCCTTTTGCAACGACCTCGGCCACGATCGAGAGCAATTGAAAGTTTGGCCAATGACTTGTATTCGGTAAAAGAATATCCGTTATCCATACGAATGACTTTAGCGACCGTCTTCGCGGATGTCGGACGCAGAGAGCATTGTTTTGCCACAAGCGAGGATGGGATTCTCTCAAGAACATGACCCCTTTCCTCGTCATCCCGCTTGCGAATCCGCTCCTTAAGCGGCATGACACGATTGCTTCCAAGATTGATTCTGCGACCCATGCCAGTTCCTATATTAGAATGCTATAGGTGGTCACCCGCTAACAATAACACCACATTCTTCTGAAAATTTCACTTTGCAGCCGGTCGCTTTGCACTTCTGCCGTGCCAGGCTCGATCACCCTCCACTACATCGCAGGCCTTCCCTGGCCTGATTCCTGTGTTTGCCGGACCTCATTCTTCGTTGGCAGCCTCCTCAAACACAGACAGTAGATTCCCATCCGGATCCCGAAACCACGCAACCCTGGCACCGTCGGGCGTTACGAACGCCCCGTTCTCTTCATGAGGGAACCTATCAAAACGTTCAAATGCTACGCCCCGGGCACCGAGCTGGGCTATGACACGGTCGACGTCCTCGACAACGAACCCGAGCAATGTGTGCTCAGAAGCCGTCATGGTCGGAACCGGCGATACCCGAAGTTCGCCGCCCCCGACAACATACAGCAGCGCGCCGTCGGATTTTGTGCGCAGCCGGAGGCCAAGGATGTCGCTATAGAACAATTCGGCTTCGACGATTCGCGACGTGCAGATTACAAATTGGAGTTTTGCGTCTAATAACATGCTGCGTTCCTCTTGTTGAAAAGGCCCGGTATTTGAGCCGACAAAAAGAACGACGCCACCCAAACTGGACGTTGCGGCGACGAGAAACGCAAAAAGCCGCGACGAGCGCGGCTAATGAAGACCTGATATTAGTTGTGGCTGATGCTTCCTGTCAATGCATCTTTGGAGCCGAACATTGCCAGCAGTGGGCAAAAGTGTGTCCCGACTCTTTGTTATAGTGACGGTGATTGGAATGTGACTCGACAGCATTGAGGCTTGCGCATATCTGATGATACAAAAAACCGGCATTGCTGCTATCGATGAGGTCTTGCATCAGATGGATAAGGCTGTAGGACGTGACGAATTCGAAGATGCCTCGGGTCTGCTTCCACCGGTCACGCGAAATTACATCGACGAGCTCATTGCGCAGTACGATTCGCACGGCTATACCAACTACTATCTTGTTACCTCGTTGAGCAGACAGTCAACAAAACAAGCTATGCCGCTGTTCGAGAGGGCAATAAAGGACAAGCATCCGGACATACGCGAGGTTACCGCCCTACTCCAGGCTAGCCTCTGACACGTGCACGGTATTTCCGGCCTTTAATCGGCATATCACTAAGCTGCCGTAAGGCCCTCGACACGTGTTTGTTCTGTACGGCGACATAGCTGACAGTATCAAACAGATCGATCTTGCCAACTGCGTTTCCGGGAATGCCGTCTTGCGCCGTCAACGCCCCGAGTAGATCACCGGGACGCAATTTGTTTTTACGGCCGCCACTGATCTGGATGGTGGTCATGAGCGGCACGAGCGTTTCGTCGTCTCGTTTTGCGTCCGGAATACCGCGTTGCTGAATGAGCGCGTCCGGAAGCAACTTTTCAATCTCTTCTAGTCGCCACATCTCGCGTTCCTCAACAAGACTGACCGCTATGCCGGTTTTTCCGGCACGCCCGGTTCTACCGATGCGGTGAACATACACTTCAGTTTGTTGCGGCAGTTCGTAATTGAAAACAACATCGATATCTTTCACGTCCAGACCGCGAGCTGCAACGTCAGTGGCAATAAGCACACTTGCGCTACGATTCGCGAACCGCACCAGCACCTGATTTCTCTGCACCTGGTCAAGATCGCCGTGCAGGGCAATTGCAGTAATCCTCTCCGACTGCAAATGCCTGGCAACTTCAGCGCAATCGGCCTTGGTATTACAAAACACCAGGTTGAGCGCCCCACCCCACGCTCGCAGCGTCCGCACCAGTTCAACATTTCGATTTTCGCGAGTTACCGCACACCATGTCTGTACGATCTGTGCAGGCTGTTCATCTTCGGTAACGTCAATCGTTCGTGGCTCGGACTGCACTCGGGCGCTGATATCTGCCATCGCCTCGGGATAGGTTGCGCTAAATAGCAGTGTTTGCCGCTTGGCAGGAACGTAAGTCAGGATCGCATCAATCTCATCCATGAATCCCATATCGAGCATTCGGTCCGCTTCATCCAGTACGAAGGTATGGAGTGATCCGAGTTCGATATTGCCGCTACGCAAGTGTTTATGCACGCGTCCCGGTGTACCCACAATGATGTGCGGACTGCGCTTTAGTGACGCTGTTTGATCCCGTAACGGCATGCCGCCGCAAAGACTCATGACCTTTATATTGGGAATCGAGCGCGCCAGTCGGCGAATTTCGCGGGCGACCTGGTCCGCTAACTCTCGAGTGGGACACAACACCAGCGCTTGTACGCTGAACGTTGATGCATCCAGCCTGTTGAGAATGCCGAGACCAAAAGCGGCTGTCTTACCGCTACCCGTTTTCGCACGTGCCAGCACATCTACGCCAGAAAGCAGCAACGGCAGCGACTCGGCCTGCACCAGTGTCATCTCGGCATAGCCAAGATCAGCAAGGTTGCCAAGTAATTCGGGCTTCAGCTTGAGATCGCTAAAATTCCTGGAGGAAGACAAGACTAAATACTTCGCCGCATTGTGACTCAAGGCGGCACTCTAGCACCAAGCCCCGGGGCATGGGCTGAATCTTTCGCCCTTCCCTAGTATTTGGACGCGATTGCGCGCTGGCCGCTGCTCAAATCAATCACTATTACGCCGGTGACTATGATGTCATAGACAAAGATGCGATCGTTCGCGAGGTCAAGGGCGATGTAGTATGGATTTGAAAGTGGCACGCTCGAGGCGCTGCTATTATCCGCTATCACAGTCCGGTCACCAGTCACGAGGTCAATCGTTGCGATGACATCGGCACCGTAGTCCGCGTACCAGAGACGGTTATTCGCCGCGTCGAGATCCATATTGTATGGAATATTGAAATTGATACCCGTGCCGATGCCCGTATTGTCCGACACGATAGTTCGATCACCGTTATTGGCCAGATCGACCGAATACAGGGCGTCTGTCGTGTAATCAAGCACGTAAGCCTCGTTGCTTGCCTCGTTTACCTCGATCGAAAGGGCGTAGCTCCAGATTGGGCCGTTGCCCTGAGCCGGGCCGGACTCTACCTGCCGATCGCCCGACACCAGGTCCACACGCATCACTCCGGCAGTGTTGTCAAGCACCAGCGCTTCGTCGCCACCAGCAACCACCGATACGTCCCAGGGGTCGCCAAACAATGTGCCACTGCCGATACCCTGATTGTCGGATAGTCGCGCCCGATCCCCAGTTGTTAGATCAACCGAATAGATCGCGTCATCGCTATTCGCGGCAAACAGCGCACGATTGTTGCTTGTGTCGATGTCCGGTCGTTGCGGGAAATTAAAAGTCGGACCAGCGCCATTGAAATCATCACTGAACGTCTGGCGACCGGCATCGGCCATGTCGACGGTAATCACGCTGTCAGCAACACCGCTTCGGGTCATCACCAACCTGTCACTTGCAGGGTCATACGCGAGGCCCTGTATGCTGTACAGCACCGTCGATTCAGGACCACTGCCAGCGCTATTTTGAACCAGCACAGTGCGTGCCGGGTTCGTTAAATTGTAAGCAAATATTTGATCGAGACGTGAGTCAGCGACGAGAAGATCGTTATTTGCTGCATCAATAGCAATGCCTCTGAAGTCATTCTTGTTGACTTCAAACGCGGGCCTGGCATCGACGAATACTTCTCTGTCGCCGCTCGCAAGGTCCACCGAGATCACATAGCCTCCTATACCCGCGAGCATGAGCCTGTTATTGGCAGCGTCCAGCGCCATATTGTCTGTGTTGCCGAAGTCCGGTCCGCTGCCTGTCACTGCGTCCGAGACTATTGTGCGATCCCCGTTTGCCAGGTCGATTTCGAAAACGGCATCCAGATCGCCGTCGAATACAAAAGCCCTTCCATTGGCCGCATCAACAACCACATCACGCAAGTCCGTCAAGGCAGGGCCGGAACCGGCGCTACCACCCGATAGAATACTGCGGTCGCCGGATAGGATATCGACAGCAAATAACAGCGGTTCGATGGTGCCGGCGACCAGCACGCGATTATTCGCGGCATCCAGAGCCAGCGATTGCGCCCCATCGAGTAATGGTCCGGTACCCGTGCTTGAATCGGAGAGATAGCTTCGGTCGCCATTGGTCAGATTTACCGCAATAACGGCGTCTCGGTTCCAGTCAGCCACCAGTGCACGATTACGCGCGAGGTCCAGTGCAACGTCTCGCGGCGAGTTGAACACAATGCCTGAGCCGACCGAGCCGTTCCCTCCGGACACAACAGACTGAGATTTGGAAGCAAGGTCAATGGCCACCAGCGAATTGGTAATTCCCTCCAACGCGATCACACGATTGTTGCCCGTGTCGACCTCCATGTTGCCGTAGGAGTAAAACGGGGTGTTATCTATGGCGACATCAAAACTCGCGGTACTGTTGTCTGCGAGTTGGTAGGAAACACTCAGCGTGTTGCTACCTTCAGCAACGGCAACTTCAACGTCCCAGCGCCAATGCGAGGCGGTGGGCCTGTCGATGAGCGCGGCTACGCCGTTTACCGTTATGGAGCTGACTGCATCGACCGGCAAATCGGCGCCAGTCGAATCTGTCACGCTGCCTGTGACGCGGGTGCTGGTAATACCGCCGCCGAGATTCGCATTTGGCGTCGGGAACGTTATTCGGACAACGGGCTGCGATGCCGTGACCGTCACGACGAGATCCAGCGTCGCTATGCCCGTTCTGCCGTCGTCGGCGCTAAGTTGCAATTCGTAGTTATTGTCAGCATTGGCATCGGCCGGTAAGTCGAACGCGGGCGCCTCAATAAAGCGAAGTTCGCCAGTGACTCCATCAATCACGAACAATGCCGCATCCGTGCCACCGCTGATGCTAAAGCTCAGTGTATCGCCGTCGGCATCCGAAGCCGCAGCGAAATAGCCTGTAGCCGTTGTACCTTCGGCCACCGTCGCTGTGTTTCCCGAGGTGAAAACAGGCACATTATTCGCCGCTGGTGCGGTGTCGAGGAGTGTAACGACAACCTGCCCATCATCACCGATAACCGCGTTCTCGGTGGTGGTAATTCGAACTGTAAACGTTTCACCCGCGTCCATATCGCTGTCTGCGTTAATCGGTACACGGATCAAGGCGCTCAGCTGTCCCGGCGCAATTGTGACGCAAGCACTGACCGCGCCAAAATCCACGTCAGGCGTTGCAGTGTCATCCACGTCCATCACGGCCTCGTAGCAGACGGTGACCGCCTCATCATAAAGTCGACCGAGCTGAACGCTAACCAGCGCAAAGCCACTGCCGGAGGCCGGCTCGGCGGCCTCGAAATCGGCATCGAGCGTTACAACTGGCAGTATAGGATTGTCGCTGCACTGGTTAAACGGATCGTTCGGGCAGTCATCCACCAGGTCAGCTAGGCCGTCGCCATCGGTGTCAAACTCCCAAGGCAAAGTCACTTGCCGAACCGGTACTTCTATTTCGTCGAGATTGATAACTCCATCCGTATCCGAATCGGCCTGGCGGTCCGCCAGCGTTGCGTCGTCACCGATCGCAGGCAGTGCACCGGGTAGTAAATTCAAACGGACCAGGTAGCATCGCTCCTGCATTTCAGCAACCGCGGTGGCGTAACCTGCATCATCGACCCAGACCGGGCATTGATCCAGGAAATCGTTCCATGCGTCGATATCCGCCTGCCTGGCGGCGATCTCTACCGTCGGGACTTTGCAAACGTCCGGAAACGCGATCATCAGCTCACTAACCATGTACGAGTCGGACGAACTCCCGGGCACGCCGGCATAGAACTTCTCGCGCAGCCAGTTGCCGAGAGGCTCTAGCGGCTGCCCTGCGGCAAGGGCACTGCGAACTTCCACGATACTATGGTCAAGATTAAAGTCGGTTACCGACAGCCGTTCCAAATTGTCCTCCCAGTCCGCAACAAAGGGCGATTGGCCAGCGCCCAGGTCACCAAACAGCGGCTGTTCCGGCTGAAAACTGTAAATTGGCTGACTCGGCTGGAAGATGCCGTCGATAACCTGCACACCGCCGCTGCCGTCGAGCCGAGCTTCCTCACTAAGCGCCGCTTCAATAATTGAAACTTCCAGCGTGCTTTGGATATCGAGTTCGACCGTCAGCGGCACGACCAGTCGCGGCAGCAGATAACTAATAAACTCCCGGCGCCATTCCTCCGGTGTTGTCCAGCTACCCTCTCCCATCTCATCCAGCATCGCCCTTGGTGTGACATCGTCGGTGCGGGGCAACCATTTTTTGTAAAGGCGACTGTAGTCGGCCGGTACCCGCCAACCGGTTTGCGCTGGGACACTGTGACGATGCACGGCATCCAGAACCAGGCTATTGCCGGCAGGCAAACGCATTTCCGGCAGACGGCTTGTGGCAAGTGCGTTACCGAGTGTTGTCATTCGACGCCGGGGGGCAATCTCATTCGGCACCAATCCTGCGGCTGTGATCTCGGCATCATGCAGCAGCAGCGTTGCGTCATAAGCCAGAGCGCCGTCGAGGCCGATTCCGCCGACGGTCCACCATTGAAATCCGGCCCGTGTCCCACCGATGCCATTCGCAAAAGTGGCATCGTAAAACACCTCGAAACTCGCGCCCGCGAGTGCAAGGTCTTTCTTGCGAAACTCGAAAAAGATGCTCTGTCCTGGCTGCACCGCAACTGGTTCGAAGCGTACGTATATTGGATTGGTCGGATCGCCGTCGATGACAACATCATCGATTTTCTGTGCGAGCAATAGCTCACCGTCCCCGACTGCATCGGCCCAGATATTCAAGTAAATGTCTTCAACGCCGTCCAGTTCGTCGCCACTCGCAGCCACAAACAGATCAATACCGGCAATATTGTCCTGACCGGGCGCGTAGGAATGCACCTGTATTCCGCCGCTATCGGCAGAACCGCTGGTCTGTTGGTCCGGAAGGAGGTTTGCAAGCCCGGGGACATTCAGCACACCAGCGTCTGTACCGAGCAGGTGTTCTACTTCGTAAAGTCGATTCGCAGCTGGAAAATCCTTGAATCGCAGACGCTGTAACGCCACGTATTCCTCGGAATCGGGCGCATCTTGCTGTGGTGGTATTTGCGGCTCCGGATCACGGTAGTTGGTGCCGCGAATAATTTCGTCGAAGTCACTCCAATTATCTGCATCGGTATCGAGAGGGAGGCCGTCCGCGTCCAGGCACGGCGCGTCGGCGTCCAAGGGCAATTGTGTCACCGGGTCGAGACAAAAGCGCCGCAACCACTCATCAAATTCTGACCACCCGTTGCCGTCCTTGTCGGCCAGCCAGTCGTCCTCCAGGGGATTGAGGCCCATGTCGATTTCGACCGCATCGGGGATGCCATCTCCGTCCGTATCGCGACGCTCGCGACCCGCTGCAATCGCAAGGTCATACTCAACGACAACGGTCTGATTGATGCCCGCACCCTGTAGCTGCACCGACAGCTCGTAGACGCCGCTATTCACCAGGAAAAAGGTCTCTGTGTGATACCCGTTTTCACCCAGCCCACCCGCATTCTGCGGCAGCGCAACGCTGGCGTTCGTCACCGTTTGTGCCGAGCCCCTCTCAATCGCTGTCCAACTCAGCGTGTGCGGTCCGTCGGCAAGCAACGAACTGCTGACACCAATATTGACCGCGATCGTATCGCGGTAGCTCCCGGGTGTTGGCGTAATCCTTAAATCGCGGTGACCACCTTCGCCGCCTTCACCTGCCTTCAGCGCCGCGTCACCCAGGCCCACCAGTGAAATTTCCGGTTGGCCGGCAATCATTTGCTCAGAGCTGTTTTTCAACAGGTTGATAAGGAACACGTCGCTGTCGCCAAAATCGATCAACGAAAATTCCGCCGGGTTTACCTGTTCCATCCATCTGCCGGTGTCATACCCCGTCACCTGGCCCGTTTCGGAATCCACGATCCACATATCCGCCGTATCGCCGGTCATGAGCGGGCTGTCTTGCGCGCCCACGTCAGCCGACGAAAATGCCGATGCAAGAAATATCATTGCCGCGATTCGATGTATCACGGGGCGCTCCCGGAAAACCAGTCGCTTACGCGATAACTGACGGGCCGATGTTGCCGGTCGAAGTAAACTGCCTGATAACGCCACTCAAAGGGTTCATTGCCTGCGGCATCACGCGCTTGCAGAAACGGGTACTGATCGACAAACCAGACGGTCAGACTCTGCGGGTCCTGCGAGCCTCCCGCACCCATGTAACCGAGACCTACTTTGAAATACGGGTCATTCAGGGTGTGCATCAACAAACTGCTGTCACCATTCGGAATCACTTCGCTGTCCAGGTGCACGTAATCAATCAACGGCGAAACCTGAATCCAGTCACGTGTGGAAATAACATCGCCTACCAGCCGTTGCTGCCGGTACAAAATGAAACGCAGTTCGGGGTCCAGCGCTGCATGAAATTTTGCCAGCCCGCCATCCCAACACCCGAAAGCGTCGAACTCTGTCGCAGCACGGGCTTCAACCCAGCAATGTGACAACTCCGAGCCATCGCCGACAATCTCCGGCAAGACTGCCATGTTTAAACTCAGGAACGGCTGCAAGGATTTATGATCTGTTACCAGGCTGGCAATCAGTGGTGCGCCTTCAGTTGCGCCCTGAACTCTCGGCCACGTCAAGTACGTCGGCGTGTCTTCGCCGGCTGGAGTGCGCACGAAACACTTCTCCGCGCTCCAGTCAGAACTGGGTGCATTGCCAGTACCGTCATCCCCGCCTACTGACATGACCTTCAGGCAGAAACGATCCTGCTCGCCCTGCAGCGCGGTTACCGGCATCGTCACGTTGATCGCATCACTGGTGACATTGTCGATAACCGGAATGCTCTCCATCGCACTGGTCGGTTCGCCCGATGCTGGTTCATGGTCAAGCCGCGCCAAGGCTATTGCGATACGCTCTGCCGGTAATCGAATTGAAAATTGCGCTTCCGAGCTGGTGACATCGAAGCTCAGTATTTGCGGCGGGCTCGGGGTCTTGGGGTGCTCCGGCGTCACCGTACAGGGAAACTGTACAGTGGTTGAAATATTGTTGTTCTGGTCCGTTGCGACTGCGTAACCGCAAAAGAGACCGGCACGTGCCCGGAAGTCGAGACCACCGGCATCGCAAGTACTGCCAATGCGTGACGACGTGCCATCAATGGTCTCGAATACTGACACGCAATAACTGCCGCGCTCGTCCGGCGGTGGTGGCGAAGCATTACCCCGCGCGCCACCGGCAACCAGGTCGCCCGCTGCAGCTGGCACCAGGGTATCGACCAGTTGTGGCACCACATTGACACTACCGGCCGAACAAAATTGATTAAGCGCGTTAAATGGCACCGGCGCGGAACATGCGACATCTCCGGTCGCGGCACTCGGTGGAAAATCCAGCGTTACAATTCTGTTCTGACACGCATTCGCAATATTGATGCAGTCCTTGGAATCCTTGTTGCGAAGTGCTTCGACCAAGTGTGCTGCGTCGTAGCCGGTACAAGATACTGAGATTCGCTGCGATTCGTCTTCGAGTATTTGTTCTGCAAAACTCCAACTGCCGTCGTCAACAGTACCCAGCTCTATATTGCAGCCTTGCGGCTTCTGGCCAGGTTTCATGAGACTCACAGTGGGCGGGTCCGGTAACTCCCGGTCGGGAAACAGACCGCGCTGAGGGGCGCTCATATGACTCAGTCGGCCGACCGGTAGCGGTGAATTTGCTTCAGAAACGATTCGATACCAGTACACGGTATCCCTGTTGCCTGCGGGAACCGTGTCGTGCATACGCGCAAAATCCGGTGCAGAAGAGTCCTGCAGACTTGGGCGTTGCAGGTCAACACTGTCATCGGCACTGGGGTAAACAAGGTAATTCTGTTCGGTGTCCGGAGGGTACGTAGATGAATCGCATTGCAGGCCCGCACTGCGCTCAAAAGCATCGGTCTTGCCGTTGCCGTCAAAGTCCGGTGTTTCGAAGGAATCCTCGACACCGTCGCCATCACTGTCCTTAAAGCGCCCGGCAATGTCGAAGTTTTCGAAGCGGTAAATGCGATAGTCGCGCACGTCGAGGCGTATTGCCCGATGCGGATCGATGCCACACTTACCGCCAATCGGTACATACTCAAGGATGCCGGTATTGCGCGCTTGCGATTCATTACAGAACTGGCGTGAGTGACCGTACATCTTGACGTAGTTGTCGACATTCACTTCGTCCCACGTAAAGGTCAGCGCGTTGCTGCGGAGGTCGAGCTGGGCGCTGGTCTGGTCGGCAAAACTGCGCAGGTTCCAAGGTGCCGGCGGTCGCGTCATCAACGGCACTGTGACTACAGTCGCTACGGTTGGCCCATAGTCACCGGCAAAATCCCGAGGCACCAGGTAGTAGGCGCGTCGGTCACCGGGCCGCAAGCCTGCCCGCGCCAGTTGATCCTGGGCTTCGACCCACTTGCCTTGCCTTGGAATACGTTCGGCGGGAATGGTGGGAACGGAAATGCCTGCTTCGACTAAACGCGCTCTTGCCTGGAGCCATTCCGGGTCCGTCGACGGTGCCCCCGAGTCAATGACCAGGGAAACGTTTACCTTTTCCAGCCCGTCAATAAGCGGTCGACCCCGATCGTCAATCGGTGCTGCCGCTGCCAGCGCGGCAATATTCCGCACCGGAGCATCCGCTTCCGCAGGATCAAGATTTTCGGTGGTTCGATACAGGTCGTAGCCCGAAACATAAGCTTGTGCCGCTACCCGATCGCTGACCCGCGCGGCACCCGTTGCGCTCCAGTCCAGCATGACCGTGTAATGATCTTTGGCGGTGTCCGGCAGATCGCAGCGCCAATCCGACACCCGAATCTGTTCGAACTGAGTCGCAGGCAAGGCAAATTGCTGCTGATTCGGGTCGATTTCCAGGTAACCGAGCCGTGCCGTACTCGCGTCGGCGGCCACCGCAAGTAATTCATATTCGACAACGCTTCTGCCATCAGCAACAACAGGGGTCGTGTCGATCCACGCACGATAACGAGCCCGAGCAATATTGATGTCGGTGCGCGAGCCAAGAAACGCCCAAAGCGGGTTGTAGGAGTCGAGCAACGCCGGATTAATGCGTTGGTGCAGCGACTGTGCAAAGGACGCCGCTGAGAATGGATTTCCTGAATCGGACGCAAGCTCATTCAGGCGGGTAATGGTCTCGAGCTTCAACTGTTGCTGGTCGACTTCCTGGTAGATCGCGTTAATTTGCGCCGCTGTCATTACCGCACTGACCGGCCATTGCCCCAATTGCTCGCCGTTTCTCAACAAGCGAATCGACTGCACGTCCGCCGCAAGGTCTCCTTCGAGCGTATCCCAACGCAGATACACATGCGTAGCACCCGCAACCGGGCCATCGCTGATAACACTTTTGCCAACAAAGTAGAACTGCCCTTCCTGGGCCATCGCCCCGCAAGGCGCGATCAGCGTCGCCAACAGGATGATCGATAAAAGGCTTAGTCTGCGCATCAGTGGATCGCACTCGGTTTAGGTGGGTTGACCTTCCACTTTCCATTGTCAAATGAGGCACCAAATTGTGCATCGCCGGTACCGCACATTCCGTCTTCACGGCTGCGCGCAACGCTGGTCCAAGTTCCCGGATCGCAATCGAGTCCGATCCCGGCAACACCCCAGCCCTCGCCAACCAGTTTCAGTTCGCCATCTGTGGAAGCGCTACCACCGACCGTAACCTTGCCCTTGAGTGCAGCAATGCAGGCGACCTGCCCGGACGCACCGCCACCGACCAGACCACCGAAGGTTGTGGGCTGTCCTACGAATATCCAGCTACCAAAATCCGCAACTACGCCCACATTTAAAGCGCATCCGCCAGGGATGACCGGGATGGTCGCACCACCGCGCAAATACGCCCCGGTGAAGCCACTTGCCGGCAAATTGGGCAGGAATTTCTCGACTTCAGGATCGAGGTCTGTGATCGCTGTATTGCCCGGACAAACCCGGCCAACGAGAAACGCGACGTCCGCCGTCAGGCTGGAGAAAATAGCGCCGGCTGAGGCACCAATATAGGTCTGCTTGGTACCAAGTCCTGCCGCAAACGCCGGATCGAAAACAATCGCTTCCGAAAAACCAATCTCACCTACCGTGTTTATTCCGCCGAATATTCCAATGGGGATCAGTGCCGGGCCATTCGGCGCGCCGTTCTTGAGGGTAAATCCGAGATACAGTTTTTCAATATCGATATCGGCCGCCAATACGTTGATTGGCAATCCATAGGCCGAAATCTTGACGTCCAGCAGGCTCTCTTCAGCACCCACTGCGCAGGCACTCGGCGTATTCACATCGGGGTTGGTGTGTTTGGCCGACCAGCTTTCCGCATCCAGTGCCGCCTTGAATCCCGTCTTGTCATTGTCTTCGCCACCGCGCATCGTCCACCCGGCACTCAGGTGCGCTCGTTCGAGTTCATTACCTGCAATGGTCGCGAATCCATTAATACCAGCCGACTGCAATGGAATACCGCGCACTGCCGATGTCGCATCGCTGAGCGCGTCATTGATCGGGCCCGTGACGCTCGCAACCGCGCCTTCAACCGCAAAATTAATCTGATCGACAATCTGCAAACCGATGTTGTTTACCGCGTAGGCAACTTCACCGAAATGCCGGTCCATTTCTTCGCGCAGTGTTTGCACCGGTGCACTGCGCAAAATTTCGGTCACCAGCGTGCGGCGCAACTGTTCCGGCGTCATGTATGCACCGGGCATCAAGTCACTCGTGGCATCACGAACGTCCTGCTTAACGTCATGGAAAAAACTCTCCACTTCATCGTCAATGGCATCGAACAGGACGTCAGCAATATCGCGTTCACCGGGTTGGTTATTCGCCAGTGCATTCATTCCCAATGGTGCCTGCGCGAAAGGTACCGGGTCGGTCGCCAACAGGTCACAATGCAAAGGCGCATCGTGCGATGCGTTGTACAGCATGCAGCCAATCCCGCGATTCAGCTTCGTCCCATTTCCAGGTTGCGCGTCATTCGTTGATGGCTCCAACGCCGCGCGCACTGCAGCGATCGGTTCGTAAACGCGCTGCGCGAACAAGTCCTTGAGGGCATTCAGGTTCTGCATTGCGACGTAGGCCGCACCGACCGCGTCGTTGGCCGCTTGCAACTCGCCCAGAATCCTGGCGGTGAACTCTTTCGCCTTGTCCGCGACCGCATTCAGCTCGGATTCCACGCAAATGACTCCGCTTACCGCCAGGTCGGCGTTGTTCACAAACTCAAGCAGTTCTTCAGTCGCGTCCTGAATCCGCTCCCGAGCAACAGCCAGGCGCCGCTTGTCTGCCTCGTTTTGCGCCAGTGCCTCGACGCTGCTTAGCCAGGCATTGGTGCCGCGAATAATGTTGGCTACTTCGCGAATCTTGGCGACCCGGCTTGCTGCCGCCTGGATAAAACCGGCGCCATTTGGATTTACTACGAGTCCATTGCTGCAGGCGGACGCGGAAACCATGGTTGCTTCGTCAATGACGTCATTGACACGATTTATCGCGTCGGTCACCTGTGCCAAGGCTGCCGATGCTTCCTGGAGCAGGTCCAGCGAGAAGCTGATATTCAGGGTCAACTGTGTGTCGACCTTCCTGACTTCACGTTCAACCTGCTCGACAATATCGCGAACCTGTTGCTCTTTGTCCTTGATGTCCTGGAAAATTTGAATGCGATCTGCTGGCGACTGCACGTTGTTTAAATTAATGATCACGCCTTCCATGTCCAGCAACGCAGCCCGAAGCTGACTTTTCAGCCCGGCCAGCTGGTTGTTCAACGGTGCCTCCAGGTCTTCTTCGATCACCGCAACCATTTGTTGCGGCATGCTCTGAATCTGCGTCAACACTTCGCTGGCAGTAACAAATGGATCTTGATTGTTGGGTGTCAGCGGTGCTGCCGCCTCGCCGGCTTTCAGTACGGCGAGTTCAAGGGACTCGCGCAACAGCTCATCCATGCCACGATTGGCAAAGCGATTAGCGATATCCAGAGTATCCAAAAGCTCGGTGACGGCAGGTTCGAGTAACGGCTGACTGATGACCCGTAAATCCAGCAACACTCGATCCACGGCCGCAGCACTTCGCGGGTCCGCGATATCCAGTTGGAACTCGATACCCTCCAGCCGCGTAAAATCAGCGCTGGCACCGAAGCTCAGTTTGGTCCGATCGGGCTCAATGAAATTGATGCCAGCATTAGCATCGAGAACGAACAGGTCTTTTTTCAGTTGTCGGCCAAGGAAGCGTGATTGACGCCCTTCAGCGTCAATATCGGAACGGCCATTGTCGAGTTGCCAAGGCTGATAATAAACCGGTAACTCGAATCCGAAGCCTGTCCCGCCCCACTGGTACCTGGCCCTGACAGCCGATTGATTGTCCGCTTCATATAAGGCGTTTCCTTCCTGCAATACATTCTTGTTGCGTTGCGCCTCGTCCAGCCCGTCAAGCACACCCTCTTTCACAACAACAGTCGGTTCTGCAGCAATGGCACCAGCGTATTGTGTGTTGGCAACACGCAAGTCCGTTTGCAGTGAATTCCAAAATGGCACACCCACCTCGGATTTTCGGAATTCCAGCCAACCGTATGGCGCCCCGTCGACATCAGCCGCTGCGAGGACCACGTCCTGCGGGCTTTCATTGCTTGTCTTAACAGGAAAGCCATTGCCTTCCATGCTGCGATCGAATCGGTAACTTGGTAGCTGTCCGCTGTCATACTGGCTGAGATTGCCGGCCGCATCCCACACCGTTTCGAAGGCCACCGGTTCGTCAAGTGCCTTGAAGTGCAGCTGGTGTTGCAGGCTGAATTGCTGCGGCTCTACCGAACATGATTGTCCCGCATCATTCCCGGTAAAGCCCGCGGCAAAAATATCGGTCTCCGCTTGCCAGGCATGGAGAACTGCATTGCAGTTTTCATCGGTGATGGAATTACCGTTGTTGTCCACCGCGTCACAGCTTTCATACAACAGGTCGATGTTACCCAGCCGGGCACTGCAGTCAATTTGCATATTTGTGAAATGAATATTGAGCCCTTCACCGCTATCGCCACCTGCCGCGCCCTTTAAGGCAAGGCTGCCGTCAATCCAGGTGACGGTATCCAGAGTATTGTCCACGCTGCGCACGGCGAAACGAGTCAACTCGATCGGGTAGCCGTAGAATTGCGGTGCAGAACCTGCCAGTGAACCGCTGGCAACATTAAAGGTTCCCGTGATGCCTGCATTTCGAATGACATACTTAACGGCGGGTGCAGAAATCAGATCAAATGCCGGATCCTGGCCATTATCGATACGCAAGGTCGCAAACAATCCACCGAGGTCCTGACCGTCACCGACCTGCGGCGTGCCACCGACGCCGCGATAGATCTCCGGACCCACGGACAGGCCGACCGGGTGGTAGTTGCCGTCACGAAATGCCGGGCTTCCTGCTGGATAAACGACGACCTGATCACCGCTAGTCGGCTCATCAAGATGCGCCAATAATACGTCTGCAACGCGCTCACCCGTCAGCCGGTAGCCTGGCAATGCCAGCTTAAGCTGTGTTTGCGCGTTCAAATCGTCAGGACGGGACCAGGCAAAATCGCCCGCTTCCCGCGCGCCCCAGCGCGGCTCCCGATGCCCCGCCGCAATCGTCGCATTTCCCAACGCAAAACCCTTGTTATCCAGCAACATGTTCGCATTGGCGGTATACCAGTCCTTGTGACCCTGCAAGCATTGCGGGCCATCACACGCGGTGCTTTGCCCGAGGCGGAATTCATCGAGGTCAATGGACGTGGCCTGCAATTCGTTATCGATGATTGACTGATTGAAGCTTTGCCATTCCACACGCGCTCGTGGGAAGGCTGTGTGATCCGCTTGCAACGGACCACCCTGCACCGCAATGCTCCCGCTTACGCCCTGCTGGGTGAGAGCAAGTGAGCCCGACTGGCCCTTAACGCCGCGGTAGAAAATATCGTTACTGTAAAGTACACCTTGTGAGCGAGGATCCTGGCTGGAATAACCCGGATCCATGACATAGTCCATATCCGAGAAGCTCAAGTTCACGCCATCGGGCGTCAGCGACAGCCTGCTGATGACCAGTTTGAACGGCCAGCCCTCGGAATGCAGCCGGCTGGTAATTGCGCTGAATGCGGATACCGAAATGAAACGAAGACCGGGTTCGGTACTGGTCTCGATTTCACCGCTGCTTCTTTCGAGCGTAATTTCAGCATAGAGGCCCGGCGGCAAGGCGAAATCGATCTGGCCAGCCATTGTAGAACGGCCATTCAGGACAAGGTCCAATTGACCGTCTGTCATGATGGCCGGACCGGCACCAACACCCGCCGTGTCATAATTAACGCACATGATCCCGGACCCGACGATTGAGCCTGATTGCGGCTGAATGTACTGTGCGTCAATGGCGTATTGCCCCAACGTACATCCATGGTCGGTGCCTGGCATCACATCGTAGATCAAACCAAGGTCGAACAAAGTATCACCGACCAATACTGTGTCGGGTGCCTCGATAAGTTGCGGTATTGCCGTTCTCGCGACGGCATTGCCGGACGTGCCGATACGGCCCTCGACCCTCAGATCCCAGTCATTCAGGGCAGCTGCAGCGGCCAGCGCCATGGAATCCGGGTCGGTCAGGCGCACCACCGGAACGGGCATACCGAAGCTGTCTGCAGGCCCTCGAATGTTGCCCCTGTCGAACAGGTAGGAGCCCAGCGCCGTCTCCCCGGTTATACCAACGGTATCGTCGGCAACCAGGAAAAAGTCGATGATGCGATCGCTATCGCACACTTCACCTGCACAATCCGAAACGATATCAATCAACGTTTTCGCAACATTTGCGCGTTGGTGCGCAACACCGAACACCGGCACGTTGCCCGTCAGCGCTAGACAGTCCTCGTCGCCCATATTCAGCACGGGATTACAAATCGCCTGCACATCAAGCGTTAGCGCCAGGCCGGCCGGGTCCCTGGCTGCCGCAGAGTCCTGGCTGCCCCGTACCCCGTCGTAGACCGTCAATGTGGCCGAGCGCTGAAATACCGGGTATGCATTGTTGCCTGCTTCGATGCTGACTTCGAAGCGCTCGGTGGATTCGGGCAATGCATCGATGATGAGTTCAATCGGAACTCTAACAAATGTATTCGTTACGGGTATCAGCACGGTCTTCTTGATCGCAATAAAATCTTCACCGGCGGTTGCGGTACCGGACGTTACCGTGACGTGGACCTCCATGTTGGCATCGGCTTTCTCATTAAGCCTGATCATGGCGTTGATCGTGCCCTCGGCTTCGAACGCGGAAATGCTGGAGACACTGATGCGCGGCTCAGTTTCTTCGATCCACTGACAGGGACCATCCAGTTCGCAAACCCACACATAAAGATTGCCGCCGATAATCGCGGTCGGAAGTTCGAACCCGGAGTATTCCCGCGCAAGCGCGTAAATTGCGGTTGCTGAAACACCCTCAAGCACGCCAAGCACCGCTGCAGCCTCGGCATCGTTCTCTGCTGCGACAATGCCATCAACAATATTCTGAAAGCCCCCGGAATAGAGCTTGTTATTAAGCAGCATTTCAACCAGGCCACCGCTCAACACCAGCAGCTGCAGGTTCGGATCGGACATATCCGAACTCTCGGTAATGTCGTTGAAATCCAGTTGCGACGGATCTGTACCAGCAGGAAAACCCAACGCACGATTTATAAATTCGGTGTGTTGCTGCAAAAGTGCATTGACGTCGCTCACACCACCGGCACGCAGGTCGCGAAGGACTAATTCCGCAATCAAAGTCGTCGCAATATTGATGTTCGCGTTAACGTCGGTTGACCCTGGCGCAAGCATCAGCTTCAGAGGTTTTTCGGCGAACACGGGATTACCAGTAATCTCACTGGTGAATTCACCTTTTGCTTCGAACAGCGTCAGTTGATTATTGGCGACGCTGACTGAAAAGTTTTGTCCGGACACGTCAACTTCAATGCGATCACCAAGCGACCCGTCCGACAAGTCGACCGGATAAGCATTCATCTGAAGAAACGTGAACAGTCCTTTCTGCGGCGACCCGGCAATCGAGATTTCATCGGAGTCGCCGGGTCCGCCAGAACCACCGCCGCAGCTTGTCAATGCAAAGCAACACATTGCCAAAGTAAGCCCTGCCAACCGCGTTATCGGCCGGAAGCGGTGTTGCGGTGTCACTCGGAAAGCAAGCAAGCAGTGTCCCCTAAATCCTTATTCTTCCTTAGTGCCATCGCCTGATGGCGCCTGCCACGACCCCATCTGAATTCGGGCCCTCAAATGTCGCGTTTCGGTCTTCTCACTGGTGCCGCCAACAGATTAGAGCGGTCGCGCCTCTGACACTTCGGTAAGTACCCCCAATTTTGGTGGTGCTATACCTATTTTTCGCGACAATTTGTCGCGCGGTGTCTTGCCCTCGTCGACGGGATGCTCCCGAAATAGCAGGTGTTTGACGACGCTTTTGCCTATTTTTCGCGAAGATGTGGCCTTTTTCGACCTGTTCTCGGGCACTTGCTCACTTGGTTCGCGAGTGATAACCATGTACAAAGCACAACTTTCTAGCGCAAGTTTTCAAGGAGTATTGCCCCATGCTGGTTGAACGCGAACAACCCGTTCAAGCACTCCTCGACCTCGCAAAACGTGCCGGTGACGGTCGCGGTGCCATCGCATTGGTCAGCGGCGAGGCGGGCATTGGAAAGACTTCAGCGCTCGAGGAAATGCGGGTACGGGCAAGTGCCGATTGCACCGTGGTCTGGGGTGGTTGCGACGCTCTATTTACACCGCGCGCGCTGGGTCCAATTCATGATATGGCCGATTCGCTTGGGGACGAAGTCAAACAGCTTCTGGCAGATAGTGGGCAATCCTCGCGATTATTTGCCGCTGTACTGAAACACATGGAATCCGCTCGAGAACCCATGGTTCTGGTTTTTGAGGACGTGCACTGGGCCGACCATGCCACGCTGGATTTCTTGAAATTTATCGGCCGGCGCATCTCCATGCTGCGCACGTTACTGGTAATGAGCTTCAGGGACGATGAAATTGCCGCCGATCATCCTCTAACCCAGGTGTTAGGCGAGCTACCGTCATCCTGCACCCACCGCATCCAACTTTTGCCACTGACCCGCGATGGAGTTAATGCACTCGGCGCCTCACTGGGTAAAGTCGATGACGATATTTTTGAGATAACGGGCGGCAACCCGTTCTTCGTCACGGAATTGCTCGCGTGCCGGTATGACACTCATGAGTCTATTCCCGCGTCTGTCAAAGACGCGGTGGGATCGAGACTCAATCGCCTGGCTCCGGTCGAGCGGGAGTTCCTTGAGACGATTAGCGTTATCCCGGGCTCGGTGCCACGATTTGTACTCAAGCCGTTGTTTGGGGATGGTGGCGACACCCTGGCCATGGCATGTGTCGGACGAAACCTGTTAATGCAAGACGTGAATCATTCGCTGCGCTTTCGCCATGAACTGGCTCGCCTTGCAACCCTGGCCCGACTTTCGGGTAGTGAACAACGCGTCATCCACGCACGCGTCTTAAGCGCGTTAATGGCGGCGGAGCCGGAGCCGCCTCTGGATCAGCTGGTGCACCACGCTGCCGGCGCACTGGATTCCGGGCGTGTGCTGCGCTTTGCACCGCGTGCCGCTGCTAATGCTGCAGCCGTCGGGGCCCATCGTGAAGCGGCGGCACACCTGGCCACTGCATTAAGATTCATCGACGAAGCAGAACCTGAGACAGCGGCACAATTGTATGAGGACTGGGCATATGAAGCTGGCCTCGCGCTGCACATCAATGACGATGTCCTGGAGGCAAGACGCCATGCGATTACGCTCTGGCGCGCTATTGGACGTATGGACAAGGTTGGCGAAAACTTGCGCTGGCTGTCACGACTGCACTGGTATCGTGGCGAGGCGGCCGAGGCCTCACATTTTGCAGACGAAGCCGTTCGTGTGCTCGAAAATACGCCGCCCTCGTCCGAGCGTGCAATGGCTTATAGCCTGCGCTCACAACTGCATATGCTGAATGACCGTATGGATGAAGCGGTCGACTGGGGCAACCGGGCACTGAAACTCGCCGCAGACTACGATAACGAAGAAGTGAGAATACATGCCCTGAATAACGTGGGAACCGCACTCATTTTCAGGGACAAGCCGGAAGGTATCGCATTGCTCGAGGAAAGCCTCGCGCTTGCCATGAAGGTTGGACATGATGAACACGCGGCCCGGGTTTATACCAACCTCGCAGAGTATGGCGTTGACTATAAGAATTTCGAGCTGGCAGAACGGGTCATCAGCGATGGCATCGCTTTCGATACGCAACACGATCTCGATTCATGGACCCACTATCTCGTCGGTCGTTTAGCTCAGTTACGCATGGAGCAAGGTCGGCTCCGCGACGCCGAAACTATTGCCACCGGTGTATTGAAGCTTGATCGTCTGACACTACTGATGAAACTGCCAGCACTCATCGTGCTAGCGCGGGTACGGATACGATTGGGTGAACCGGATGCGCATGAACTTGCAGACAAGGCATTGCAAGATGCATTGGCCACCGATGAGTCGCAATACCTGGTACCGGCGTTGTTCAACCTGATTGAACTTGCGTGGCTTGAGGACAAGCCGAACTCTGCAGCAGAACATCTGCAGCGCCTGACAAACATCGGCGCCCAACAAATGCACACCTGGAATATCGGCGAAGCAGCTGTCTGGGCGCAACGTATCGGATTAACGCTTCCGCCCGATTTCGATATTCAATTACCAGGTCCGTGCGCGGAAGAACTTGCCGGCAATTACGAACAAGCGGCCGAAAGCTGGGAGGCGTTAGGCGCACCTTATTCCGCAGCACTTTGTTTGATGCAGGGTGAAAAACAGTTGGTGGCGCCGGTAATCGCCCGAGGTATCAAGCTCCTTGACCGCATTGGGGCAAGATCTGCCGCGACCAAGGCGCGGGCTATGGCGCGGTCTCATGGTCTCGCCAAGCAGATGCCGCGGTCTCGTCGTGGACACTACGGTGCGGCAAAAAATCATCCGCTCGGCCTTACAAAACGAGAGCAGGATATTTTGAAACTGGTCGCCAGCGGTGCCACCAATCGTGATATCGCGGAGGTTCTCGCGCGTTCACAAAGAACTGTCGAGCATCACGTTTCGTCGGTGCTATCGAAATTGAATGTCGCGAACCGCATGGAAGCGATGCTCCGAGTTCAAAATGAACCCTGGCTGCTGCCGGCCGCTGATTGATGTACGCCGTTGTTAATAACTACGTGGTTACTAGAGTCACTGGCGATTGACGACGCCAATTGACTCCAGCGCAGCCAAATACTCGGCCACATCCTCGACCGAAACCTCACCCAGTTCGGCGACCAGCCAGTCGCGAATATCACTCACTGTGCGTTTGCCATCGACAAAGTTCAGTGCTTCGTAGGTGAACATGCGACCACTCCCGTACACGGTACTATGGCCGGGCAGTTTTAATGCTGTCAGTTTTTCCTTACCCAGCTTGTCTTCAATAAATGAGTATCCGAAGGCATGCATGGGGCCTTCTATATCGGCGTTGCGCACGTAAACGGTTTCATCACGCCGTTGCATGATCCTCGGCTCCGGCGTTGCCATCAGGTTCTCAAGCTTTTCAAGATAGGCGACCGCACCCTGGTGCAGGTTCTCGGGCAATTCTGCAAACGCCTCAACACTGTGCACCTTGCGTCGCTCCAACGTGAAGTGGATCCGTGTCGTTATTGCGGCATCGATCGCCGGCAGCTTGCTGCGACGTTCAACCAGATCTGCGCTGCGGGATAAAGCGTTGCGTTTAAGCAGCTTCATCACACCCGCCACGTCGTCGTCCGAAAAGTCGGCGAGGTACCACGCGGTCACGGCGCCAATGAAGGCCGCACGCTTGAGTTTGGTTGGATCGACGTTCGCCGCGAGATCGTAGTTCGTATGAATGTAACGGTCTGGCCAGTCGTGCAGGTAGAGACCTGGAATCCGCCATGTGCCCTCGAAAAATACATCGTGATCACTGCCCATATCGAGGCCTTCCATCAGCGCCATCTGCGGTTCCTTGCCGCCCTCCGGTGCTATCAGCGGAAACGCAACGTCTTCGCCATCGGCATAGCGTTTGGTTTGATCGTTCACAAAATGCCCGATCTCGTGACCAAAATCCGCGATGAATGACGGCACGCTGTAAGGCCCACCGGAGATCCGGAAGACTGACTTGGTCACCGGTGCACCGCCGACCATGTCCATATGGATGTTCGCCTTGATACGCGATGCATCGTCATGTTCCGAGAGGTACATGATGCTGCCCTCAATTTCAGCCGGCCACAGGAAACGGATCGTTCGTGATGGTCGAGGCAGTATCCCATCGTCAATGAGCGATGCCAGCGTTCGTGCGACTTCGAGAATGGCTACACACCCGGACGCGTTATCATTTGCTCCCGGTCGCGGGTGGTCCAGGTGGCAAGTGAGGTTAATGTCCTCGCCGGCCTTGTCGCTCCCTGTGATCGCAGCCGTCGCGAAACGGTATCTTCCGCGCCTGTGTTGTGCGTCAACGTGAGCATGAAACAGGATGTCTTCACCTGCCTGCAGCCGTTGTTGCAGCGCCCGCGCCTCGCCGAGCGATATCATGAAGCCAAACGAGCGAGTTTTGGGAAACGAACTCATATGTCCCCAGCGAACCAGCCGCTCGTCTTCTTTCCACCAAGCCGACTTCTGGTTCGGCGCATACGAAATTATGCCCGCGGCGCCAAGCTCGCCAACTGCCCGTTCGACAACGACCTCCGGCTGGCTGGATGTCAGGACGAGCTTTCCTTCGAGATCTTTACCTGCGAAATCGGCATCGTCAGTTCCTGCGCCTATATCCACCAACGTCGTCGTTACATCGCCGGAGAGACTGTCCTGCGCGAGACTGAGTGGCACGGAGTCCCAATCACCCAGTTTACGAACGCGTACAGTCTTACCCGCTTCCTGTCGTACCTCCCACAACTGTGCAGACTGCACGTCCCAAACCGGGCGCGATTTTTGCGTACCGTACATCGTTTCGCCGTCGGCCTCATACTCAACTACATCAACCTCATCCAGGCCATACGCCTTTAGCTGCTCAAGGATATGTTGTGTTGCGGATTCGAACTGCGTACTGGCACGCATGCGATGTTGCAATGTGATCGTGTCGAGATTGCGTTTCGCGGCTTCGCCCGAGGTTTCCTCGGCAATCTGGTACAGCACGTCTTCGGGAATCAGCTCTCTTATATCCGCCGCAGCGGTTGCAGCAACCAGGGACATGCAGGCAAACAGGAGGGAATGTCGGATCATAGCGGTCGCTCGTGTGTATTGTTTGGGCGCATTCTAGCGCAGACGGTGCCATGATTGCCCTTCTCCCAATTGATACTTGAGGTATCCTCAACACCACTTTACTGCTCGGCTTGATTACAAATCATGAAATCACCTGTTCTCGTTGCACTGTCCAGCCTCTTGCTCCTGTCGCCGCTTGCGCAATCGGAAGTCGCATCAATCCCGACACAGGACGCTTTTTTTGACGCCATCAGCGCACTTTGCGGCAAGGCCTTTTCCGGAACAGTGACCGTAGATAACGACAGCAGCGGCAGTTTCGCGGGCAAAACACTCATCATGCACGTGCGGCGATGCAACGATAAGCAACTGCAGATTCCTTTTCACGTGGGTGACGATGCATCGCGGACCTGGGTAATAACAAAGACCGGTTCCGGATTGTCGCTCAAGCACGACCATCGCCACAGCGACGGCACAGAGGATGCCCTGACTCAGTACGGGGGACATACGGTGGATGCCGGGTGGGCACAGGTCCAATCCTTCCCTGCCGATCAGTATTCGAAAGAACTGTTCGTTGACAATGCGATTCCGCAATCCATAGGCAATACCTGGCAGATTTATATCTACCCGGAGCGATTTACCTACCGGTTGATCCGCCAGGGCCGAGAGTTCAGGGTAGACTTCGATCTGACCGATCCGGTCGATGCGCCTCCTGCACCGTGGGGCTACGACGATACTTAGGTCGAATGACCTTCGGATTGCCCAACAATTGACATGACAGATAGCGGCCGACCGTCCGGGTCCATAAAGAATGCCATCCATTCTTCCGTTCCGTCATCATGCTTGTGGACCATGTGAGGAGCATTAATAAATTCAACGCCCCTGCCTAGCAATCGCTGGTAAGCAGAATTTATGTTTGGCACTCGAATGTAAATAATCGATTCACTTTGAAGCTCTTCCTCAGCCTGGCAAAGCATCAGCCGAGTGCCACCACAGTCAAAAAAGCTCAAGTCACCAAATGAATATAGATGATCGAGGTTCAAGACGTCTTTGTACCATTGCTCCGATAAAGTAATGTCCTTAACGGAACGCGAAATTTGACCGACGGATATGTAATAACCATGTCCGACAATCGCATCTTCAGCAACGTCATTCATAATTATATCTCCCTTGTCTGCATGGCTGTTCTTGGGCCAACCTACCCACGTCTTTAATGCCTTGCGATTCTTGAGACCGAGTTTAGCGATCGCGTTTGCAACGTGGTATTTGATCGCATCCAGGCTTACGTTGCGACGGTCCGCAATTTGTTGATTTGTAAGCCCGTGGCGAACAAAGTTGACCACACCCCATTCCGCGGGCGTCAGGCAGTCATCGTGGGGCGGGCGTCCGCGTGGTTTCGGCATCCGGAAACTTTATCGTGTTACGGCGTGAATTTCCCTCCCCTTTTCCCAAAGACTGAATACGACCTCTTGTAACACCCAGACACTGAAAAGGTCATGTTTGCATGCAACTCTAATGGCGTGCTATTTATCAATCAGCGCCGCGAGACGCACTGCGAAAAGCGAAAGACAACCAGTTTTATCAATGGCCGAAAACGCTTTATTGAAACTCTTGAGCACTAATACACCTTGCTGAATGAAGGACAAGATGATGCCTAATCCAGTATTACGTTTTGATATAGGATGCGAAGACCGCGATCTGACGGAAGCTTTCTACACTGATGTCTTTGGTTGGCAGTTTGACGAGAACGGACCCTACTCGCGATCGATCGTAGGTGGCGCTGAGGGTGGCGCCGAGGGATCCGTCACAGCACTTGGGCATGAGCCCCAGCAGTTCGTAATGATCTACATAACTGTCGAAAATGTATCCGAAACGATCGATAGTGTGACCAGGAACGGTGGCGAGTCCGTGATCGGACCCTTGCCATTGCCGACAGGCGGAAACTTCGCGTGGATCCGCGATCCGGGTGGTAATATGATTGGTCTATCCGATGTCTAAATGTCCTGGCGCGCCTGCTGGGTGCGTGCGAATAGCTGACGCTTACCGGCTGTTTCTTTGACTTAAAATGTCATTGCCCCAGGGACTGAATAACATTCCTGAGTTTTGCCTGCACGTTAGTGGCTACGTCTTCGAGGTCCTTGTTGCCGACGGCCTGCATCGAACTGACTGGATCGACGGCCGCGACCTCGGTCCTGTCATCGCCAACGTCGCGCACGATGACGTTACACGGCAACATTGTACCGATCTTGTTCTCGGCCAGTAGCGCACTGTGAGCCATGGCAGGATTGCAAGCACCGAGAATAACGTAGCGTGGGAAATCGACATCGAGCTTTTTCTTCAAGGTTTCGCTAACGTCAATTGTTGTCAAAACCCCGAACTGCTGCTCCTGCAACGCAGCCGTGACTTTGTCCACAGCAGCATCAAACGGGAGCTCGAGCGTAGTCGAAAAATAGTAGGTCACGTATCTTTCCTTATTTCAGTAGTTTCACCGACTGCGTCTACCGCGGCATCGGATAGCATTTTTTCGCCGCTGAACATTGCAGACACCAGCGCGTTCTTTTCCCGTACTTCGGTTACGACCACACCAACAATGTGCAGCAAGACCGCAGTCATGAGCGCATAGAATACATACAGATGGGTCTTTATAAATGGGCCGCGAAAGCTGCGCATTTCAGCATAAGCGGCCGGGTCGACAAATTCTTTCGAACCCGGCGCCAGCTGCGCAAGTTTGTCGGGATCGCCAGCGGTTACCCATTCCGCGAACACCCCACCAAAGGGCGCCTTGTACAAATCGGTTCCAGCCAGCACCAAACCGGTGATCGCCTGTGTCGCCAGGAATATCAACAACAAGGAGACCATAATGCGCCCTAACGGGTTGTGGCCGAGATAGCTTGGCGGTTTACCGCGCACGAAGCTACGTACATATTCGCGCAGTGCGCTTCCGTAGCCCCGACCAAGCGGCAGAATCGCTCGCCACCGCGCGTGGCGGTTACCAATGAATGCCCACACAATGCGCCAGGCAATATTTATCGCGAAGACATAGCCCACATAGACATGCAGCGTCTTCAACAGTACTTTGCCCTCCGCACTCACGCCGAATGACTTTTCATTCAGTATCGCCAGACCGAGAACGCTGAGTGCCAGCACGCAGAGAACATTGATCCAGTGAAACCACCGCGTCGTCCGGTCCCAGACGGGAGCGGCAACGCGGCTTTTAACACTGTGAGTGATACCTGTCATGACACTAGAACGCCGCGTCAATGCCAATGAGGACGTAGTTCTCCTTGCTCAGGTGACCGGTGAAATACTGGCCGGTCTGAGGTACGTCATCGAGCAGATCGATGTTCGCTTCAATGACGCCTTTGACATTGCGCATGAAGTAATACGCAGCAGCAACCGAGACCGTCCGCATCTCCAGACCCTCGTATATTGTGTCCGAATTTTCCAAATCACCGGCGTCAATTTGGTTGATCAAGCCGGAGAAAACCCACTTGTCATTGTGCAAATAGTCCACGCCGGCAAACATGCCGGACCAGTCATATTTCGTGCCCGGGTCAATGAATCCATCCCAGCGATTCCACAGGTACTGGCCGAACCAGTACCATTTTCCGTTGATATTGCCAGACACATCGATACCCGCGACCAGTTTGTCCGTGCGGCGGTCGCCGGATTCCGTGCCGGCCGGTCCGGTCACGTTCTTTTGACGGCCCGAGAGACCAAACAGGCCGACGGAAACAGGTCCAATATCGCCACCGAGACGACCAAAGACACTTTTCTGCGAGTCATTGTCGAACATCTTGTCCGGGCGCCGATATCCCGGGCTGTTGATGCTGAAGTTCTGTGAAATGCCGCTGCCGTTTACAAAACCGAGCGAGACATCAAGCCCTCCCAGGCCTTTGCCAAACAGTATGCCGCGCTCGTAAGTGATGCCGGCCGCGCGATACAGCATGAAGTCCTGGAAAGTCATGCGGACCTCACGGGGGAACATGACATCGGATACCTGGAACTGGCCGAGCATTGCATCAATGCCTGTATCGAACAGGTCGTCGTAGCTGAACCAGGCGTCCTCAACGACCACCTCGCCGTTACCGCCTTTCTCCGCAAAGATCGCGTAAAAGTAGTAACTGATATGGTCGCTGAGCGGTGCGCTGGAGAGCAGTTTGACAAGATAGGGAGACTGAAAATCAAGACCGGCATCCGCCTCAATATCGCCACTCACAGGATCAATCGACTCACCGTCTCGTCCCTGGACAAAGGCCTGCATCCGCATGGCTACCGGCAGCGACTTTTGCAGCGCAAGATTCTCGTCACCGGTCGCAACGGTTAACTGCTCCCAGGTCGGCAATCGAAAATTCATATCGTCCGCAAACGACTCGCCGAAACTGTTCAGCCGCGGATAAGCTGCGTGGCACACGCTGCAACTTACTCCGTACTCACGTGCAAATGCCGGCATGGCGTTAGCCGGTGTGTAGGCACTGCTTATGACCAGCAGTGCCAGAAACAGATTTGTGCCTGCAAATAAAGTACGTGACATGCAATTGCTCCTTGCTACCGATTTAGTTCTCATTGTGGTGCCCTACTCGCTACCAGAACCTGGTGGAAAATCTTCAAATATTGCGGACACGGCCTTTGCGATGGATGGTGCTGGGTTGTTTCGATCTGCCGTTGATATGGATTTGCTTGCCCAGCCATGCCAGACAGGTTGCTTTGACTTGCCGTCGAAAACATCCACACTCAAAGTGCCTTCGGTGTACGTTCGGTGCACGACTTCTGTTTGATAGTAGTAGCGTCCATACAGGTGCCATCCCCAGGCACCGCGATAGCTAACCGGATACGAAGTGGCCTCAATGCGCTCGCGCGTACCCACTGAATAGGACACAACGAAATCTGCTGCATCACGTGTTGGCGTATAGGTGAAGCCCTTGCGCGCCAACTCTCCCGAAATCGCATCGACGATCTTTTTCTGCGTTAGCGGGCTGATCGACGGTTCGGCACCGTTGCCGGTAATAAGTGGCTGATCGGCAATCCAGCTGAAGGTTTTGTAGTGGTCGAAGCTCGCTGATTCATCGTAATGCGAACCGGCTCTGATCGAGGCGCAGCCGCTCAGCGCGATTCCAAGGAGCAGAATCGTGCAATACGCTGCAAATCGACCGGAATGTTTTAATGTTCTCATGATCTATTCCTCACTATTGTTCGGAGACAAGACTGGTTCGGCGGATGACATCGGATCAGCGCTTCGTGATCGGGAATCCAGCCACGCAATTGCTGCGATAAAGACCCAAATCGTGCTGCGTAATGACATTGCGATTACTGTTCGAAACTCGTAGGCGCCGCCATTCAAGACGTGCCAGATGAATACCGCAAACACAAACAGCGTTGCAGCCGCAATTCCAAATGCGGCCCAGGTAGCCCACCGCCGACGACGCCAAAGCCCGATCCCTGCTAACACATACGCAAATCCAGCCAGGAAATTGAACCAGAGGACAAACGGCACGTAGTTACCCGCTGCCTCGCGCGCCGGGCCGTCAAAGAACAGAACAGCACCGCCCTCACGGATGGTCATCAAGCCGAATAGTGTGCCTATCACAGCTGCGCCTCGAATCCAGATGATTGACATGCGGGGACTCTTATTCATCGTTTACGTTCTCCGCGTTGCAACTCGAAGGCGGCTTGCTGCGCTGACAACCTCGCTTGCAGCGCACTAATAATATGCATACTATCTAAATTAGCGTTTTGTCATATACGTACTACCCGCAGGGAAGCCAGTGGTGAATACAAAAACGGAAAAAATGAGCAGCGACGAGTTGCAGCAGCATGCCGAGGCAGCCGCTACGTTATTAAAAACGATTGGCAACCCGACCCGGCTGATGATCCTGTGCGCACTTCTGCAAGGCGAGTTCACGGTTGGTGAACTGAATGAACGCATAGACATGTCCCAATCCAGCCTGTCCCAACACCTGGCCGTGCTAAGGCGCGAAGGCGTCGTAAAAACGCGCAGGGAGGCGCAAACCATTTTCTATTCGCTGCAAAGCAACGAAGTTGAATTGTTGATCTCGTGCTTGTACGAGATTTATTGCAGTTGACTGCCCTATTCACGAAACAGCAAAGGACATTCAATCCCATGCGTACTGGCACTAACAGAAGAGCTGTGACAATCATCGCCACATTGTTATTTGCGATGACAGCAGCTGTGGCAATGGCTCAAGAGGATTTAGAAGAGCGGAAATCTGCAGCGGAAACTGCGTCATCGACGCTTATTCAGGAGCTGGGTCGCGCGCTAAAAACAAGTATGGCCAACAGCGGGCCCGAAGGGGCTATCGAAGTTTGCCGCGATATTGCGCCCGGTATCGCCAATGACCTGTCCCTGAAAAACGGCTGGAAAGTCACTCGAGTAGGTACTCGTGTGCGCAATTCGATGATGGGGATCCCCGACGAATGGGAGCAAATCGGTCTAAAATACTTTAGCGAACAAATCGAAGCAGGCACCGCACCGGCTGATCTTAGTTACCAGGACGTTGTTGCCGAGGGCGGACAACGGTATTTTCGCTTTATGAAACCGATTGTCACCCAGCCATTGTGTTTGAGTTGCCACGGTCCTGCTGACGCCCTGTCACCGGCAATACAGGCCGTTCTCGAGCAACAATATCCGCACGACAAGGCAATCAATTACGCTGTCGGTGAGCTACGTGGGGCCGTAAGCATCAAGCAACCGCTCGAATAGCGACTAGCTAGCACTCCGCAACACCTCTAGCCCGCTACTACTAGTCCGCATACTGAATTCGAACGGATAAACCACCGTATACATTTCGAGCGGGCCCCGGTTCGAAGTAACGGCCTCCGAATGCATTGATACGCACATTCGCTGTGTAGTCCGCGTCGAACAGATTGTTGATTCCGACGAACGGCTCGATGATGAACTTGTCGAAAGTCCTCTTCAGACCGAACCGCAGGTTTGCAACGGTGGCACTGTTTATCGTTTCAGAATTAGCGTTATCGGCGAACAGTTCGCCGGTATACAAGGCATCAATCGCTGCAAAAAATCCTGTCTCGTGTTTGTAGGAAATATCGGCGTGCACAAACGTCTCGGGAATACCCGGGATTGTTTTGCCGGAAAAGTCATTGCCATCGCCGTCAACGAAGGTGTCGAATTCAAATTGTGACCGGGTGTAAGCAAGTCCTGCATCCAGACCAGGCAACGGCGTAGTGCGCAGTGACAGTTCGATGCCGCGCCGTTCAGACTGACCTGCATTGGCGAAGAACTCGCGATCCGGGCTGGATGCAATTTCAAACGGTATAAGTTCATCGTCCACGTCGATCGTGAAAACCGCCAGTTCATAGCGGGTATGCTCGAACAACTCACCACGCAGACCCAACTCGAAGCTGGTGCTCTTTTGCGGCTCGAGACCGGGATTTAATCCACCACTACCATCGGGTTTGGCAAACTCGGTTGTCGTCGGAGTTTCAAACGCGGTTGCGATATTGCCATAGACTGAGTAGCGCGCAGCCGCGGTATAGAGGAAACCGACACTCGGACTTACATCGTCGACCGAACGTGCGCCGGAATCATCGCCGTCTGTGAGAAATGCGTCCGCAACGTCAAACTCGATATCGTCATAGCGTAATCCCAGGGTCACGTTGAGCCGACCTGTCACGCTGAGCTCATCCTGCACAAAGACACCTGTGCTCGTGACGCGCTCCAGTTGATCGAGAGCAAGCGCACCCTGTATTCCATTGTTATTGTCGTACCGTTGCCGGTCATCCCGTTGCCGGTCGTGGTCAATGCCCGCGACAAGCCGGTGCGTAAAACCGCCGAGCCTGAAGCCCCGCGTGTAATTGAGGCCACCGCCTGCAAATGCACGATCAAACGTCACAATGCCGCCACTTGTAAACGGCAGACGACTGGTGAAATCCCGCGCGAGGTAGTAGCTACGCGCCCGAAGTTCACTGCCATCTGGAAACCTGTGTCTGAGACTGACGCCCAGCTTCTGCTGATCGAGTGCCTCGCCTGCATCGAAGGCAATATTCGCATCGCGAGCGCTGCGTGGATTCGCTATTGCATCGGCCCGCGTTACGCCGCCCGGATCATTCGATAGCGGCTGATCCGTAGCACTGATCACCCACCCTATTTCCGTGCTATCACTCAGCCGAAAAAGAAAGCGGCTGTTCAACTGCGTGTTTTCGGCTTCGCTGTGCTCGCGATAGCCATCACTCTGCAAATCGGAAAGACTAACCAGGTAGTCCAGCCGCCCTGCTGATCCGGCCGTCTTTAGCTGGTACTTGCGGTAGCCATAATCGCCGCTCGCAACACGCGCATCCGTATACGGCTCAGCAGAACTGCGCTCCGACACGATATTAATAACGCCACCGGCGGCATTGCCGTACAACGCCGATGCCGGTCCACGCAAAACTTCAACCTGGCGCACGGATGCGAGATCGATGCTGTCGACCTGGCTTTGACCGTCAGCCAGCGTCTCCGGAATACCGTCCACCAGTATCTTGATTCCGCGTACACCGAAGCTTGACCGAGCGCCAAAGCCACGAATCGCAATGCGAAGATCCTGCGCAAAGTTGTAGCGATTCTGAAAGTACACACCCGGCACGCGCACCAGGGCCTCATCGAGCGCCAGCTGCTGACGTGCTTGCTGAATCTCGTCGCCAGATACGATGCTGATCGCCGCCGGCACGCTGCGCGCGGCCCGTTCCAGGCGCGTGGCCGTGACGATGATCTCGCTGACATCGCCCGCTTGCTCAGGTTGCGCGTTGTTGTCGGCCAGCGCATCGCAACAAGCCGCGCCCAGCAGACTGACGAGCGCAAGCTTTGAAAAAGCCGCGTTCACTACCTGGGCGTCAATTTCAGCAGTCGCCCTTGCGATACACTGGTTTCATCCTCAAGTGCCCAAAGCGCACCATCCGGACCCTGGTAGACGCCACGAATTCTCGCACCCATCTCGAAGCGCTCAGCTTCGTCAGCGTCGTCACCATCGATTTCGATGCGAATAATGGCTCGGGACGAGAGTCCGGCGATTAACAGGTTGCCGTGCCAATCGGGAAAATCGTTGCCGCTGTAGGTCATGACATTGCCGGGCGATATTGTGGGTGTCCACCATGCGGCCGGTGCATTGAATTCCGGCCTCGTGTCGTGATCGGGTATCGGCCGACCGTCGTAGTGCTCGCCATTCGATACCAGCGGATAGCCGTAGTTAGCACCGCGCTTGATAAGGTTCAGCTCGTCGCCGCCCCGCGGGCCCATTTCGGCGACCCACAACTGCCCATCGAGGTCGAATGTCATACCCAATGGGTTGCGATGTCCCAGCGACCAGATTTGCGGATACACTCCTTCGTCATCAACAAACGCATCGATACTATAGTAGTCAACGAAAGGATTGTCGTCGGGGACCGAACCATCATCGTGCAGTCGTACGATCTTGCCCATCGTGCTTTGCATGTCCTGCGACGGCGTGAATTTCTGGCGATCACCGGAGGAAATCCACAGATAGCCGTCGTCGTCGAAAGCAATACGGTGACCGTAGTGCCCGAAGCCAACAACCTTCGGGTATTGCCGCCAGATGACCTCGAGGTCAGTCAGGCGTGTATTGCGATCCGCAATAGAGAGTACGCCGCGGGCTACCGCCGCACCGCGCGTCCCGCCGATGCCGCGCTCTGCGTAGCTCAGGTAGACCAGGCCGTTGCTCTCGAAATCCGGATGCAGCACCACGTCGCCGAAGCCACCTTGTCCACCGTAATCTACGTCCGGCAAACCCTGCACGGATCCTAGTGATTGTCCGTCCTCAGCAATTATCGCCAGGCGGCCCTTTTGTTCCGCGACCAGCATGCGCCCGTCGGGCAGAAAGGCCATGGCCCACGGCTCGTCAAATGTCGCCACGGGAGTTACCTCGAACGGCAGCTTGTCCTGGCCGTGTGCACAACTTATCGCAAGGACCGAGATCATGATTGGCAGTAGTTTTCGCATATTGGGCGCTTCCGGAAATTGAACAGCCCGTAACTCTAGCCAAGTCATCAGTTGCATGCCAGAGCACCTGCGACGAATGGTGCTCAAACGGACGTCAAACGAACCATTAACGTCTGGACTGCCAGTAGACGAGCGCGTTCCACGCCAACGAAACAATAAGCAGTGTTAGAATTCGTTAGATGCCAATTAGATACGTCAATCGGATTCGCGCGGAAATTCCTTTTTTTGTGGGGCTTGTGACGCTGTGCGCTTTCTTGTTCCGCGGCGACGTGTGGCTGACAAACCTGGACGATCCATTCGTTGCTGGGGTGCTATTCACGTGGCTGTTCGTCGCTATTCTCTGGGGTTCGTTTGGTGTCGTTCACCATGCCGATGCGCTCGCAAAGTCTCTCGGCGAACCTTACGGCACGCTAATTCTTACGCTATCAGTGACTGGCATTGAAGTGGCTTTAATCTCGGCCATCATGTTGTCCGGCGAAGCAGCGCCAACACTGGCGCGCGATACGATGCACGCCGTGCTGATGCTGACGCTTAATGGCCTGGTTGGCCTTGCCATGTTGCTTGGCGGCCTCCTCCACCGGGAGCAGGACTACAACCTGCAAGGTGCAAGGTCATTTATCGCTGTTCTTTTGCCATTAGCCGTCATCACTTTGCTGTTGCCCAAATTTACCGTGTCGACGGATGCCCCGACGTTCTCGCCGCTCCAGGAGGGATTTTTTGCGCTGATGTCGTTACTGCTGTACGCAATATTTCTTGGCGTTCAGACGGTAAGTCATAGCGGATATTTTCAAGAGCCACGTTCGAACCTGGCGGAAATTGCTGTGGTTAGTACCGGCTACAAGCCCCCGGACTCTCGCATCTATCATGCGATTTTCCTGCTCGCAACGTTGCTCCCCGTTTTACTGCTGTCAAAGCGCATGGCAACCGTCGTGGATTTCGGCATGGTCCACGCTGGTGCACCCATCGCCCTCGGTGGTGTAGTCATCGCGCTGATGGTGCTGACGCCGGAAGGCCTCGCAGCCCTCAGAGCAGCCCGCCACAACCAACTGCAACGCTCGGTCAATCTGCTTTTGGGTTCGGCGCTGGCCACCATCGGTTTAACGGTTCCGGCGGTCCTTATCATCAGCCTGCTGATCGGCAGTCCGGTTACGCTGGGTCTCGACGACGCGTCCGCCGCCCTGCTGCTGCTGACGCTGGTAATGAGCACGATCACCTTCGGTGGGGTCCGTACCGGGGTGCTGCAAGGCGCCGTCCACCTGGTGTTATTCCTTGCCTACGTATTCCTGATTTTCAGCCCGTAACCTGCCCGAAGACAGCAAAATGGGCGCATTTTAAGCCCACGATTGCCGAATTTGAGAATTGCGTCCAGTTAGCATGCTGCAGTGCTTGCTAATGTTACATATGTCGCGAAATGATTTCGCTGGTGTATATAGAGTGCGAACCAATGAATACAGGCATGGACGTCACGCAGCTCGGCGAATTCTCGCCGTTCAATGCGTTTAAAAAGACCAATCTGGAAGAATTGCTCAATGACATTGAGGTTCTGGAAGCATCCCGTGGCCAGGTGTTATTCAATGCCGGCGACACGGACCAGCGGGCAATCTACCTGCTATCCGGCACGATCTCTTTGCAGGACGGCGACCAGGTTGTCGGCACGCTTACCGCTGGCAGCGATGAAGCGCGTAACGCCGTCTCCGCCGCACAGCCACGCCAGCACTCGGCAATTGCAAACGACGAAGTTCGCTACTTCAGCATCGACAGCGAATTGCTCGACGTAAAACTGACGCTCGACCAAACGGGCGTCTACGAAGTCGGCGACGCCGGTGACCAGCTAAACGGTGCTGAGGGCGACTGGATGAGCGCGCTGCTGCGCACCAAGACCTTCCAGATGATACCGCCGCAGAATATTCAGCAGATATTCATGCGCCTGAAACGCGTCGACTACAAAAAGGGCCATGTGGTCATTCAGCAAGGCAGCAAAGGTGAGCATTTCTACCTGATTCGCGAGGGCCGTTGCATGGTCACTCGAGAAACGCCGGCGGGCAAGGACAACATCGATCTTGCCGATCTCGGTGTCGGTGCGTCATTCGGCGAGGAAGCACTGATTTCCGACGATGCCCGTAACGCAACCGTTACCATGATGACCGACGGCATATTAATGCAGTTGGGCCGGGACGACTTTCAGTCGCTACTGAATGAACCTATGATCGTGTCGCTGAGTCACGAACAGGCGGACGAAGCCGTCAGCCAGGGCGGCAAGTGGCTCGACGTACGAGTGCCGAGTGAATTCCAGACAGGTGGTAAACCGAGTGCGATGAATCTGCCCTTGTACATGTTGCGCCATAAGCTCAATGCGCTGGATCGCAGCACGCCCTACGTCGTGTATTGCGATACCGGACGACGCAGCTCTGCGGCCGCATTTATTCTGAATCAACGTGGTTTCGAAACGGCTGTACTTGAAGGTGGTCTCAACCGCGGATTCGGCGAGGGCCACTAGAGAGCAATTAATCAATGGCCTCGAGTATAAAGACCTGCATCAACAGATAGAGATTCGATATGCCGGAGCCGGGTTCGTAGTTTTGACCGGTAAATGCGACCACCAGGTCGTGCGTCGGAACGACGAATAAATATTGCCCGCCGTAGCCACTCGTCGTCCACGTCTCAAGGGCCTGCCCCCTGTACTCAAGATCGTCGAGCCACCACTGAAAGCCGTACGCTTCGCTGTAAGTCGACCACGACGATATGTCGACGCGACGGACGACCGTATCGGCAATCCAGTCTGCACTGATCAATTGCTGCCCTTGCCACGCGCCGTTGTCCAGGTAGAGCTGCCCGAACTTTGCGAGATCCCTTGGCGTCATAAACAAACCACTGCCACCCACCGGCAGATTGGTCGGCGTGCGACCCCATTCGGCCGTCGTTATCTGCATGGGATAAAATAAATTGAGGTTGGCAAACTCAGCCAGCGGCATGCCCGTGGCGTTCTGTACTGCCTGGCCGATTGCCGTCGTCGCGGCTGTGTTATAGGTGAATTCTGCGCCAGGGTCTTCAATCATCGGCAGGTCGAGCAGTGCTTTGGCCCAATCAAGTGACGAATTGTTGAGCGTGAGCAGGTCGTTGTCCGGGTCCGTGTACGGCAAGGTCCATTCATCCCACTCAAGTCCCAGGCGCATCGTAAGTGCGTCCTCGAGTGTCATATCCGCTTTGCGCGGGTCCCAGTTGTCGTAGCTTGGGTAACTGAACAGGTCGTAAAACCTGACCTCTGTCGAGGCGATAAAGCCCTGATCGATTGCAATGCCGGCCAGCGCAGATGTGAAGCTCTTGGAGGTCGAATGCAGGATATGACGTTCCCTGTCGGAATTGCTGATCCATGCATCGAAGTCATCGAGTTCCCGGTTGGCAAACCAGTACAACAGCAGCTTGTTGTTTTTCACGATGACGACCGAATCGATGCCCGGGTAGTCCTCATTGACGACCCGGTCCATCATGTCAAGAATTGCCGAAGTATTGAAACCTTCGTCAGCAATATCGCCGACTTGCCAGCCATCGCCGATGTCGGGCGGCACCGAATAGTTATAGGTAATCCGCTCCTGTGTTGTCGGCCCGCCACTCGACGAACCCCCACCGCAAGCGACAATTACGGCCGCGGTCAGTCCATAAAGAATTATTATTCTAGCGTGTGCGAGCATTGTGAGTATTCGTCGGGTGAACAATAATTATACTGGATCGGCACTACTTGCTCGAACGCAGTCATTGATTACAGGCCTTCAATGCCGCTGCCACCGGTGCTGAGATCGCCCTGCTGACCTTGCAGAACCGGCATGGATGACACGAATTCGATGCCATCGATGTCGTAGTTGAGGATTCCGTCGCTCTCGTCGACGGGCGTTATGTTTCCCGATCGCAGCTTTTCAAATGCCGCGGCTACCTGTGCTATAGCGCCTGCATCGACCCTGGCTTCATTGTGCGCACCCAGCAGATAACGGACCTGACCCTCAACTTCTGCAAGTCTTCCGATACTTTGCGCGTAGTCGGATAGACTGGTTTCACCGGCGAATAACCAGATCGGCGCGTCGTAATACGTGTCGCCGGTAAACAGCAAGCCGTTATCAGCATCGAGCAAAGCAATCGCGTCCGGCGTATGGCCGGGCACAAGCAATACCTGCAGTTGCCGCCCGCCCAGCTCGAGCACCTGACCGTCTTGGATATACTCGTTGGCTTGCCACGCCTGTGTCGCAAACGAGTCACGATCGGCGTTATCCGGCAATTCCGGGCAAAATGCCGCCGCAGCCGTCTCGCTGGCGATTCTTGCATGTTTAAAGCCGGCCATATTCGCGTGTGTGTACCGGGTATCGACCGCGAGGATCGTTGGGAATTCTGCATTGCCGCCGACATGGTCGTAGTGAGTATGTGAGTTCAGAACCGTTACCGGCAATTTCGTAATGCGCTCGACTAGCGGACGCATCGGGAAGAATCCCATACCCGTATCAAACAGCAGCGCCCGTTCTGTACCGACGATTAAATGCGAGATGGTTTCCTGATAGTGAAACGGTTCTACAATCGCATAGGTATCCGGCGCCGTTTCGTACACCTGGAACCACCCGTCGGATGCATCGTTTAGCGGCAGCGTCGAATTTCCCGGGCGCGGAATCTTGCTGCAGTGAGCGCTGTACGTCACGGCTGGTAGCTCTGTGTTTACCTGGCAGGCCACTATCACCAGGAGGGCTACCACAACAGGCGCGATTTTCGTCATACGAACCACCTTCACAATCCTACAAAAGACAGCCAACGAGGACATGTCGTATCATCATTTTACCGGAATCCGCAGCGCGGAAATAAAATGACAATGAAATTCGTGGCATTTGCAGCGTTCTTGCTCACTTTCTCACAGCCTGCAAGTGCTGACCCGCTCGACTGGCTGGTCGGTTGCTGGGAATCGAAAGACGGCACGTCAAAGGAGGTCTGGGTCAAAGAAGCCGACGGCGGACTGAGCGGTTTCAGTGTGACCCTGCAGGACAATGACATGGTCTTTTACGAGGTGCTGCGTATAGCGACAGCCAGCGATGGTACGCTCACATACACAGCACATCCGTCCGGGCAGTCCAGCGCGACGTTTAGGTCAAAAAGCGCTGCTGGATTTGCAGTGACCTTTGCCAATCCGTCGCACGACTATCCGCAGGAAATAGCTTACAAACGCGACGGCGACAAGCTGTTCGCTACGATTTCGGCGATGCACGGCAAGAACCCTCGCTCATTCAACAAGCAAGTCTGCGACTGAAGGCAAATTATCAATTTTGTTGTCCTGCCCTTCCCGGCCAGTGACCGAACTGCATCTCAAACTCAATGCCCACGCCGACGACAGGCTCACGCTTTTCGCTCAGAAATTCACGTGGCCAGCTCAGGTAAGTCAGAAATTCAACGAAGAACCACTCACGCAATATCTGACGGCGATAGCGCAACTCAATACCGTAGTCCCTGACAGGCACTTCGCAATCCGTTTCTCCAGTGCTGTAGATCGCGTATGACATGGCACTTTCATCGGACAGATTTTGATAGGCAATCAACTTGCTGGTCCACGCCACGCCTTCGACGTCCTCTTCGACAACCGCAATGGTGCGCGAGCGAAGCAACCAGTTGGCATTCATTGCATGATCCAGAGTATTGGTCAACGACAAACCTGCACCGCGCTGGCTTTGCGCGAAAATCCGCGGTCGGACCCGCCAAAGCCAGTCATCACCAAAAGGCTTGTTCCAACGGTAAGTTGCGCGAATATACGGCTCCATGGGCGTTTTGAGTTCAACGCCTGCTCCGAATGACCAGCCGCGCTTCAAATTGGCATCACGGGCATAGCCGATCCCCAGCAACCAGTCTTCGTCATCGAAATCCTTGAATCGGCTGGGTAGTGAATCGACTTCATCGTCGCCTGACCCGTCCACCAGTTCATTGGCATCACCACTGCCAAAAATCAGGCTGGTACGATCATTAATTGCCGGAAGCGCGACTCGTGCTTTCAGTCTGACCCGTTTCTTCAGGTCATTGTATTCGTCATATTGCGTGCCGACCGACAGGCGCCCGCGCGAAATAGTCGCCTCTTCCTCGACATCGGCCGAACCGAAAAAACTATCGACCTTTCGAGCAGTCCCGGCAGTGATGCCATGGACCGCCTGTTGCGTCCTGTCAAGGAGCGGAAGCTTGTCGGGCTTGCTGCTCGCGCAGCCAGCCATTGCTATGCCAATGAGAACAAGAACCAGTCGACGCACTGTCAAATGCCACTCCGTATCCCGAATGACAGCTTAACGCTCTTTATCGCATTAGTCCCGGTGATCCGTTCAGGCGATCAGACCCTTGCGAATAGTATCGAGCGCTTCCGCGTGCTCTGCGAGTGTCACCGAGTCGTCACCATGGTCGCCAATGCCGAGTCGCTGCAATAGCGGATATTCGCTACCAACCAACGGTTCGCCGGACTGCTTGTACTCCAGGAACAAGCGTGCCGCACACAGGACTTCCGTGAGCGTGGCCCTCTCCTGCACCGGAGGATCTGTATCAAGTTGCGATTCAAGCGCTTCGACCAATGCACCCGACATGTTCCAGCTTTCCGCAATCGCTTTACTGATGGCCGGGTGCCAGTCGGCAAAGACCTGTTCCAGCTCGGGACTGTTCTCGATGCCCTGTTCGTGCGATTTCAACAAAATATACAAACGACCCACTACACTAAGGAGGCCCGCGAGGAGCGCTTCGTTGGCGTTCAGTTTGGTGTATTCCTTGGCAATCACGTGGCATCGCGCTGCGAGCTCCACACTATCGACCCAGATTTCGCGTAGTGCCGTCTTGGCGCCATCCGGAAGCTTGTCGTTGCGTTCAACCTGTCGCATCGCAAACGTCAGCACAGAGCTTTGTACGAGCTTGTCACCCATGCGAATGACGGCCTGGCGAAGGTCTTTGATCTCTCTCGCGCCCCGGATCGCAGCGGAGTTAGCGAGCTCAAGGACGCGTGCCGCTATCGCCGGGTCGGAACTGATCAGACGAACGATATCGTCAACATTCACTTCGTTTACCTGGAACGCTCGCTGGATGCGCACAGCGGTTCCGGAAAACATCGGCAGCTCGAGGTCGCCCTTGTTCAGGTCACCGGCAAGCTGGCCTACAAAACCCGCAGCGGTTTGCATCGCTTCCGCAGACATTAAGCCGTTCTCCATAAAGATTCGAATCCTGACTGTTATCGGCCGCTGTCCGCAAAAACTTAGTGGTGATTTCTTGCAGTAGGTGGGCGGTGCGATGGTGTCGGAGCTTGCAATTCCGCGCCCAATGGAACCACGAGCGCCCGATACTGTCGATCTGAGCTATAAGGGGAAAGCGAAACCAATCATGCCCGACAAGAGCCCTGAGGTTGACCGGCGCGAATTTCTGACCTTCGTCGGAAACGCGGTCGGCGGCTCAGCCATGTTACGGGCTATTGCGGCGATGGGGATTGGTACAACACTCTCGGGCTGTGGCTCGGCATCGGGAGCATCGGCACCGGGTAGCCAACTACCACCCCCTCCACCGGCTACAGGACTGCGTTCTCCACGACCCGGAGACTGGCCTGCTGGTATTGGAAACGGCAGAACCGTCGCTATCCTGGGGGCTGGCATTGCCGGCATGACAGCCGCCCTTGAAATGACGCGGCTCGGCTATACCTGCTCGATACTCGAAGCGCGAGCGTCTGCGGGAGGTCGTGTCCGCACCATTCGTGCTGGCGATACAGTCAACGAGATCGACTCAACGCAGACCTGCCAGTTTGAGGTTGATGACAATCTCTACTTCAATGCCGGGCCGTCACGCATCGCACAGCACCATGAATTCCTGCTTGGCTACTGCCGTGAATTCGGTGTATCACTCGAGTCGTTCACCAATGACAATCGAGGCGCCTGGTTGCACTCGCCCAATGCTTTCGGCGGTCAACCGCAGGTTGCGCGCCAGATAATCGCTGATACGCGCGGTGGCATAGCACGTCTGCTGTCCACCGCAGTCAACCAGAACGCGCTGGACGCAGAGCTTACCGCGGCTGACAAGGCCAATCTGCTGGCGATGCTCCGGCAATTTGGCGATCTCAACGCAAGCGGTAATTACACTGGCAGTTTTCGCGCCGGGTATCCCGGGCAAGAGAACGCTGGCGGCCGGCAGCGCGGTGATCTTTTGTCACCACGGTCGTTGCAACAGCTGGTTGCCGAGTTTTTCTGGGAATTGCGTTCGTCGTTTTCGCAGGGCTTCGACCAGCAACCCGCCATGCTGCAACCGGTAGGTGGCATGGACAAGATTACCGACGCACTGGCCGCACAGGTTTCGAGCAGCCTGATATTCCAGGCAGAAGTCACAGAAATCCGTAAGACAGCTAATGGGGCACGCGTTATTTACAATGATCAATCCGGCTCGCCTGTCGCAATCGACGCAGACTATTGCATCGTCACCATTCCTGCGACGGTGCTAAGAAATATTGCGAACGACTTTTCGAGTGCACACCAGAACGAAATTGCCGGGTTTCAATATTCATCTGCTGTCCGTATTGCATTCCAGGCACCCCGCTTTTGGGAGCAGGAGCACAACATCTACGGCGGGATTACCTGGACTGACCAGGACATCACGCAAATCTGGTATCCGAACCACGGTTTTCAGCAAGCAAACGGCATCATACTCGGGGCCTACATTTTCGGCGGTACTGCCGGCGACAATTTTACCAACCTGGCACCCCAGTCGCGCCTCGACGCAAGCTTAACGCAGGCATCCAGCGTCCATCCGCAATTATCGACTCAAGCCCGCAACGGCGTCAGCGTCGCCTGGAGAAAAGTGCGCTACCAGGAGGGCGCCTGGGGCGTTTCCAGCCCGGGGGTATTGCTGACACCGGATGACAACCTATTTTTCGCAGGAGAGCATCTCAGCCTCCTGCCGGGCTGGCAGGAAGGCGCCATTCTCTCCGCCTATTCTGCGATTGACGGCATCGTCGACAGAGATCTGGGCGCATAAAACCTTAGTCTGCCCAGACCGGCTTGGGCTTGCCTTCAACGTGCGCCTTGAGCGTTTCCCACACGAATCGCCAGCCATGGTCTTTTTCTTTCAGACCCTCCTCTGTAACTCTTCCCAGGCCCGTTTCACTAAAGGTCATCCGGGTCTTGCCGCCGTTCTCGTCGAGCGTCCAGGTGCCGTAGTTTTGCGTCGGTCCGCCCCAGTCCGGGAACAGGTAACCGATGATCTGAAGCTTCTTGCCCGGGTCCAGCGCAATTACTGTTCCCCACAACGTGCCGCCGCCATCTCCCCACTCCTCGAACATCCGTCCACCGGGGGTCGCCTCGATCGTAAATCGTCGACTGTCTGCGTCGCCACCGGTATAAAACTCGGCCGGCCACCACTCTCCGATATTCGACACCAATGCCTGCCAGACCTTGTCGGTGCTCGCATCGATGTCAATTTCCATCTGGATTGTCGAAATTTCAGCGGTTGAATTTGTCATGCTACTGCGCTCCTTGTTCTGCTATTTTTTTGAGGCGCAACAAGCGATCGGCGGGCAATTGGTCGAACGGCCGGATCCAGCGTCGGTAGACCATTTGCAAGGGTACCGGGTTAAGGTGATTGATCCGCTCCCTGCCGCGCCTTTCAACCGTGACCAGACCGGACTCCACCAGCACTTTCAGATGCTTCATGATCGCAAAACGCGATGTCTCGAAGTACTCACAGATGTCACGCGTAATCATCGATCGCTGACGCAAGAGATCGAGAATGTGCCGTCGGCTTGCGTCACTCAGTGCAAGCCATACCTTGTCATCGATCTCTAATGTAGCGTCGTCTGCGCTGGCAGGATTTTGTTTGCTTGTTACCATACGTGACCCAACGGTCACATAAAAGATCGCAGAAATCAAGCACGGTTTAAGGGCCACCGCCAAGAGATCACCGATGTTGGGCGTGTTTCGTCAGATCCAGCGCCGCACGCGCTGGCGATATTTCACGTAGTCATCGCCGAAGCATTTCGCCAGTGCGGCCTCTTCCGGCCGTATTTGCAGCGCTGTAATTGCAATAACGAACAGAACGATCACTGCAAAACTGCCAGCGCTGCCGAGCCAGGTGCCCCAGCCTGCAAGCACCAGTGCCAGCCCCAGGTACATCGGGTTGCGGCTGAACGCGAACACACCTGAATCGACCAGGGTGGTCGCATTTTCGGGTCGCATGGGATTGACAGTAGTCTGCACGCGGCGGAATTCCCGCACCGCGGATAATCCAATACCGAGACCGACTAAGACCAGAATACTCGCAACCAGCGGCGAATACCCGCCAGCAAACGGATAGGCAAAATTCGTCTGCGCCACCAGCCACATCAGAGCGCCATTGATCAGTAGTAACAGAACGGGCGGAATCTTCTTCATAGTTTAGCGTTGCCGACTGACAGCGCCAGTCGCAATATCCACAGTGTAATGTTGCCGCTCCCAGTACCGGCCATCCACGGCATGCCGGCCATCGTAATTGAGTGTTGTGAATGCATACTTGTCCAGCGTGTTCTTCGTCCAGGTATCACCATGCACATCGTAGCTATACCAGGCGTTGACAAATGCACTGCCGCAAGGCCGCTGCGCATCGGCAACAATCAGAGTTCCCCGCGTTGTATCGAACGCGAATAATGGCGAGAAGCCACCACCGCGCGGGAGGTCCGGTATCCTGGAAACCGGCTTCAGTTCCATTTTTGGTACCGACACCGCCATCAACCAGGTTTGGCCTGGCTTGTAGTTGACCTTGTAGGCGTACATGACCTGATCGGCCGGATTCCAGGCACTGTTTCTGTAATAAAACCATTCGCCGTCATACGACTCAAGGTCAGTCGTGTCGTATCCGCCCGGCGTCAGGCGGGCGACAGACTGATACCGAATCCATGTCGCCGACGGATCACCCTCGATCTGTTTGTTCGGCGGGTCATAATAGAAAGCTCGCGGAATCTGCGGGTCTGACAGACCGCATGCGCAAAGCAGCGCAAGCGGCAGCAGGTACATTCCTCGATGCAGGTATTTCAGCGGGCCCATGGAACGTAAAGATACCCCATTGTTGCACCTGCTACCCCTGCATGCATCACGGCCTGCTTGCATGGATGCGTACCGCAAACGTAATCTGTTTCCAGACCGGCACGGTTGTGTGCTCGCAAGGACAGGGTTCCATGAAGAAAGCAGCAATAGCACTGGTAGCACTCGTCGCCATTGAGCACCTGTACATCCTGGCGCTGGAGATGTTCTTCTGGACCGAACCCGTTGGGCTGCGAACGTTCGGCCTGACACCAGAATTCGCACAGCAGTCGGCTGCGCTTGCGGCGAACCAGGGGCTTTACAACGGCTTTCTTGCAGCGGGGCTTATCTGGAGCTTGTTGCGCAAAACGGACGCCTTCGCACTGCAGGTGTTTTTCCTTGGCTGCATTATCGTTGCCGGAATTTTTGGCGCCATGACGGCGAAACCGTCAATCCTCTGGGTGCAGGCCGCACCGGCAACAATCGCTTTGCTTGCGGTGTTGTTTGCACGTCGGCAAACCAACACGTCGACTTATTAATCTAACCGATTCGTGGCGCGCGCCACCCGGCAGCAATCGCGTCGTCCTCGCTGTGGAACCAGCGCTCCCCCTTGGACTCGTCAATCTTGGTCGCGCTGTACTTCGGGCTGCCCGGCACGTGGTAGATCTTGTCGCCTTTGTTGTTAATGTTGCCTTTGATAGCAAAACCCTCTAATGACTCTGCGTCATTGTCGCTGTCGTCCTGCGTCCAGGCCTCCAGTTTCCGGGTCTCGAATTCCGCATCAAAGGGCTTTGACCGACTGGCGCCGTGAACATCAAGCACGCAGCAGTCATGGTCATCATCTGCAATAAAGTCGACCTTGCAGTCGCCCAGTGTAATTACACCACTCGACTGCAGTGGGTGCTCCTTGATCTGGCGCCCGTCGACTATGGTGCCGTTGGTGCTCTCGAGATCGACCAGCATCGGCCCATCGGGCGTGCTGATGACCAAGGCATGGTGTCGACTTACTGACGGGCTGGCGATTCGTACATCGCACAATTTGCCACGGCCAATCAGTACATGGCTTCGCTGCAACGAATATTCTTTAACATTGTGCTCACCGAGCCGAACCACCAGTCGACCGCCGCGCGGCAGCACCTGATCTTCGACGATTGGTTCGATTGCTTCGACATCCGGCAGCGACTCGGGCGGAGTATCAAATACTTCCCAGGCCTCATTGACCAACCCGACGGTAACCGGCACTGAGTTCGCTTTGCTGGCGATTTGCAAACACTTGAAGCCCAGTGCGCTGACAGCATCCGCATCGCCGCCGGTCAGTTCATGCACCAATGTGACGGCATCGAATTCGAAGACATCGACAATCTTTGCTGTACCCGATGACTCAATGCGCCAGCGCAGGTATTCCCGCGTCTCTGCCAGCGTGAAATTAGCGACATGAATGATTTGCTCGGGGCTGGATGTAATCGCATCCAGCATCGATTCAAGCAGCGTGTCGTCAACCGCTGATTGCCCCGCGAGCAGCAACATCAAACCGTGATTGTCGCTGCCCTCTTTCTCGGATATCCGATGCACGAAGTTAACCAGCCACAACCCACAATCCTGAATTCCTTCCAGGCACAATATCGTCCGGGTTCGATGCTTATTTTGATGCGAAAGAAACAGCGAGAAAACGTTCTCGAGGTCGGCAAGATCCAGATTCGTCGGATCGAAACCGATGCCGCGGATGACCGCGTTCATTAGCGCAGATTCATCGCCTTGCGCTGCGTTTATGCGCACTACAGTTGCGTTATTGCGCACGCCGGCCAGAAAGTGGTCGACCAGGTAGCTGGTGCCACATTTCGATTCTCCGGACAACGCAACGAGTGTTCGCGTTGCGGCAAACATGCGGCACAACTGTTGGTGAGCTTCTCGATAACTGCTGGTGGATACCGGCCTTACGGGCTCTTGTTCTGCAGGTAACTCGGACGTTGCCTGGATTAGCTGCTGGGGACGCATTGCTGTCACCTCGGATGGCCTTTTAACGACGCGACGTCAAAGGCTCTTGTTAGAATTCCCTCTTGTTATCCCACAATACTATGCTCGCTTGTCATTTATGTAAAGTGTAACGCGAGGATGCCAATTTAAGCCTCTGATATCTAAATAATTGTACGTCCGCAAAACACTGATACATGCGCGTAGCCTGCGACCTTCCTGCATTGCAGCCGCGAATTCGGCAGCGACTTGTCTTGCACCGCTTGCAAGTGTTAAATCATTGAGCAACCTACTCCACTCAAGCAAGGACATGAAATGAGCATAGCGAAGACCTCAGAAATCAGCGCGGCATCATCAAAAAGCTTCGAAGATGCCATCCAGAAAGGCATCAAGCGTTTTGCAAAAACGATCGACAATATTGAAGGCGCCTGGGTTAAAGAACAGAAAGTTGTCGTTAAGGGCGACGACGTCACCGAGTATCGCGTAACGATGAAAGTGAGCTTCCTGCTCAAGGATTAGTCGGAGACTTCAGCTTCTGCCGCGTTCCCGAAGTTTGCGCCGGGTGCGCTTATCAGGACGACCTTCGGTACGCGGCATAAGCATTCGATCCCGGCGCAGAACAGCGGAGATTTGTTTTCGCCGGGCGATGGATTGCTCATCTTCCCGGAAACACTTCTGCGCCTCGGCTGCGGGCCCGCGCCGCGCCGGAACAGCCAATACCTCAATCGAATAAGGCAGGCGCTGACGCATCAAATCGATACGATCGCCACATCGCACGCGATGTCCCGGAGTTGCGCGTTCGCCATTGATTTCGACGTGCCCGCCCGATACCGCCGCCGTCGCCAGCGTGCGTGTCTTGTAGAACCGACAGTAAAAAAGCCAGCGGTCGATTCGCAGTGAGTTAGCCGCGTCGGTCAAGCGCCAGCCGGTACCGGAGCGGCAAAATAAGCGGCTGTCCGCATGGGTGTCTCTTCACATAAAACGAGCATTAAGTGTAGAGCTTAAATGCCTTGCCTGCACAGTTTTGATATAGTCCGCGCCTGTATCTGTTTCGGAAGCAACTGATGGCGCAAGTTCTTGATTCTAACCGCACTAATGCACACCTGGGGCGCCTTGACGAAATGCGGCGCGGCGGCGGCGCGGCGCAAACCCCCGGCCTCGAAGACGCCGTCATTCGCGAGTTTCTTGACGCAGGCTATGAAGCGCTAGCGATAGCGATCGAACGCGGCTACGACCGTTTTCTCGAATTGCAGCAGTCACATGCCGAATTCGTTGCACTGGACGAGGCTGACCAGATCAGCACGGCACATGGTGGCTTAACCAATTTCTATGCCGAGGACGCAGTAAACCCTTACGTTGCGGTTAGCGCATCCGGACCGTGGATAGTAACGCTCAAAGGCGCTGTGATTTACGACTGCGGTGGTTATGGCATGCTCGGGCTAGGCCACGTTCCCGAAGGCATTCTTGACGCAATGAACCAGCCACACGTCATGGCGAACATCATGACGGCAAGCGTCAACCAGGTCGATTTCGTAGCGCGATTGCGGCGTGAAATTGGCCATACCCGCAGCGGCGGAACGCCGTATGCCAGCTTCCTGTGCCTCAACAGTGGCTCGGAGGCGATGTCGCTGGCGTCGCGCTTCGCAGACATCAATACCAAACGGCTAACCGATCCGGGAGCGCGCTACGAAGGCTATCGTGTGATGGGCCTGAGCCTGACCGGCAGCTTCCACGGCCGGACTGACCGGCCTGCCCGCTATTCCGACTCCTGCGCCAAGCAATATGCGAAGCACCTGGCGTCTTACCGTGATCGCGATTACCTGCTGGATGTCGAACCGAATAATGTCGAAGCGCTGGAAGCCGTGTTTAAACAGGCGGCTGAGGACAAGATTTTTATTGAAGCGTTCTTTATGGAACCGGTCATGGGGGAAGGCAATCCCGGTATGCCGATTGAGCCGGCCTTCTATGCGCGGGCACGCGAGTTAACGCGCGCGAACGGTACCATGCTGGTCGTGGATTCGATCCAGGCAGGCCTGCGGGCGCGTGGCGTGCTCTCGATCGTCGATTACCCCGGATTCCGGGACCTCGACGCACCCGATATGGAGTCCTATTCGAAGGCGCTGAATGCTGGACAATATCCATTGTCTGTACTGGCATTGTCGGCCGAAACCGCGGCGCTGTACCAGCAGGGTTTGTACGGCAATACGATGACCACCAATCCCCGCGCACTCGACGTCGCGATTGCGGTTCTGGATTCGTTTACCGACGAGCGGCGGGAAAATATCCGCGCCCGGGGCGAAGAACTGGTTGCCGGCCTGAACGCCCTCGCTGAAGAAACTGACGGCGGCGTCACGGGTGCACAGGGCACCGGATTGTTGGCCAGCTGTGAGCTGGCGGAGCGTTACAAGACCTATGGCGCCAACAGTACTGAAGACTACTTGCGTCGGCATGGCCTGGGCGTGATACACGGTGGCGCACATTCACTGCGCTACACGCCAATTTTCGATATCACGCCGCGCGAAGTTGACCTGATCGTCTCGCTGACGCGCAACGCACTGCAGCACGGCCCGACACGCTAAATTCGAGCGCGCACTGCAAGTCCAGGGAATCTTGCTGGCTTGACCTGCAAAAGCAGACGCTGCCGCGCTGGATTGGTTCACTTGTCGGACAAGACCAGCAGGTTGCCCAGCAAAACCAGCGCGAAACCCGTCAGGATATAAGCCTGCAAAGCCAGTCCTTCGAACAGCATGGACAGCACCAGCGCCACCACCGGAAACATGACCGTGGCATAACCCGCGCGATGGGCGCCGATGCGCCCCAGTAAGGTCAGGTACGCGCCGAAGGCCAGCACAGAGCCGAACACCGTCAGGTAGGCCAGCGAAATCACGTAACCCGGCGACGGATCGAAAGTGAACTCATGCCCCTGCCCCAGTGCCAGTATCCCGGTCAGGCAACCGCCGTAGAGCATGCTCCAGGCATTGGATTGCACCACCGGCAATGCCGATTTCTGCGCGGCCTGCGACGCCATGTTGCCAAATGACGCCATCAACGCACCGAGAACCGCAAGGATCGAGCCGAACAACACACCGTCGGACAGCGACACATTGGAAACCTGCGGCCCGAAAAGCACAACGATACCGACAATCCCCAGCGCCGCACCGAGGTAAACTCGCATCGCCACCCGAACCCTAAAAAAGATGCGCGCATTGATAATGTTCATCCACAACATCGCGGTGAAAGCGATAGCAGACAGTGCCGACGTGATATAGATCTGCGCCCGGTAGGCAAGAATGTAATTCAAACAAAACATGAACAAACCCATCAGTGCGAACCACCGATGAGATTTAAGATTAAATTTGAGGTCTAAGTCACGGATTTTACACCAAATAAACAGGACCGCGGCGGCCGCCAGATAGCGGTAGACAATCGAGACTTCGGGCGCAACCCGACCGAGCTGAAATTCGATCGCGAACCAGGTCGAACCCCAGATCAGTACGGTCACCGCGTAGAGGAAAAAATTATTCAGGACCTGTCTGCCTGAGCATGTTTGCTGGCCGCAAGCTGAAGCATGGGTATTCCGTTTTGTGATCGGTGCGGAGGATGGCCCGGCAGCATAACGGGATAATGCGCCAATGCAACATGGCTTATTGATTCTGCCTATCGTGGTGCCGGTCTTGTTCTGGTCGGCTTACCACTACCACAAGGACCGGCACCTGCCGGAACCGCCTGGGCACCTGTTGCTGGCCTTTGCGCTTGGCCTGCTCGCGGCCGGTGGCGCGAAACTGATGTACCTGGCCCTTGAGCCAGCCGGACTACGTTTCGATGCGATCGAGCTGGCAGCGAATAATCGCCCTGGACTGCTCGCGTATGCACTGCTTGCCATCGGCCCGATTGAGGAACTCGCTAAGCTATTGCCGTTCGTGCTGGTCATCATCCACCTGAAAGAGTTTGACGAACCACTGGACGGCATTATTTACGCGTCATTTATCGCGCTGGGATACGCGGCGGTCGAGAATTTCCTGTACCTGGACTATTTAACGCCGCTGGAGACCATTGCCAGAGGTTTCGCGAGTCCGGTGGTGCACATTTTGTTTGCGTCGATCTGGGCACACTGGATCACGCAGGCGTGGCTGGCAGGCCGCTCGCTGCTCAAAGCGTTATTGCGGGGCTATTTCCTGGCCGCACTGCTGCACGGACTCTATGATTTTCTGGTGTTACAACATCCTGTCGCATCGCTGCCAGTCGCAGCCGCCTTGATCGTGGCAATCTGGGTTTGGCGACTGATATTGATGCGGCGCCTGAGAGACACCGCTATCCGGCAGAAAATTGTCAATCAGCCGCGATCGTAGGGATTGTTGTCGTCCGGTTCGGACGTGGGTTCCTCCAGCGACAAGCCGGCGAGCTCATCCGGATCGCTTAATAACTGCGAGCAACGCTTCTGGATATCCGCCAATTTTAGCGAAATATTCGACTCCGAAAGCGGTACCTCGTCAAGATCGTGCTTCATGTCAGTGCCCATTCAATCTGCCGCCATCTGGAGGCAGGCCATCTGTCGCAGTATAGAGACAGGTTGAGCCTCTAAATGTGACACAGTTTTTCGCAAAAATCTGCCAAATGTCTGTTTTATGTCAAAATTCGGCTGATTTATTGCGTCCGCAGCCGTGAATTTGCCATTCGTGCCGACGATTGCTTGCCTGATTAGTATTTCACCATCACCGAGCCCCAGGTGAAGCCTGCACCAAAGGCGGCAAACATCAGCGTATCGCCACGCTTGATCCGGCCATCGCGGACTGCCTCGTCCAATGCCAGCGGAATGGATGCGCCCGATGTATTGGCATGTTCGTCGACCGTTGCTATTACGCGTTCCATCGGCATGCCAAGGCGTTTTGCGGCCGCCTTGATAATGCGCATATTGGCCTGGTGCGGAATAAACCAGTCGACATCTTCAACCCGGCCATCCAGGTCGGCGATGGTCTCGCGCGCGATCTTGTCGAAGGTTGCAACAGCGCGCTTGAAAACGGCGTTGCCCTGCATCTGGATAAAGGCGTCTCCGGCACGGGTGACATCGTAGCCAACAGACACACCGTTGGGGACATGCAATAGTTCTTCGTATTCTCCGTCGGCATGGATATGCGTCGACATGATCCCGGGTTCGTCGCTGGCCTGTAGCACGACACTACCTGCCCCGTCGCCAAACAATACCGCGGTACCACGATCCTCCCAATTGGTGATACGGGACAAGGTTTCGGAGCCGATAACCAGCGCCGTACGCGCACCGCCTGACTGAATGAAGCGATTCGCGATATCCATTGCATAGACGAAGCCGCTACAGGCGGCATGAACGTCAAACGCTGCGGGGCCTTTAACGCCGAGTTGGCGCTGAATAATGCAGGCGGTTGACGGAAAAACCTTGTCGGGGGTTGCCGTGCCTACGATGATCAGATCGATGTCATCGGCGCTGACCCCGGCATCCGCCATTGCGCGCTGCGCAGCGATCAAACCGATGGAGGATGTGGTTTCGTCATCGGACACCACGTGCCGGCGCTTAATACCGGTACGCTCGCGAATCCATTCGTCCGACGTATCCATGGTCTTCTCGAGGTCTTTATTCGTTACGACTTTTTCGGGCAGGAAACTGCCGATGCCGGCGATACGTGCGAAAGTCATGTCTTTCCTTTCATGAACGCCGCAATTTCGCGGAGCGTTGGGTAATCAAACAAGTCACTGATATCGAGTTTACCGGGATGTTGTTCGTCGATCGCGAGAACGATTTCGGTCAACGTCAATGAACTTACCCCGACCTCAAACAAATTGTCGTCAGCGCCAATCTTGCGATCGTTCGAATTTTCGCGACAGATGGTCACGAGCTCCGCGAGCAATGGATCGTCGTCGATCGCATCCGGCGCGTCCTCCGGAGGACGCAATTCCTGCAGTACGGCATCGAATTCGCCGTCGAAGTAAGACTGCAGCAATCTGGCACGCTGCACTTTGCCGCTGGTCGTCTTCGGAATTCGCGCCACCGGAATGACCTGGTCAACTTCCAGCCCCGTCTGCTCGCCGATGAGGTCTCGAATCTTCGCGATCATAGGCGCAAATGTGTCGCTGGACTGGCGATGCAGAATAAATGCGATCAGCTCCTCGGTCTGGCCGCCCTTTGGCGTCGCACCGGCCACGACGACCTTGTTCAGGTCGAGGCCATCCAGTTGTGCGACGATTTCCTCGATGTCATGCGGATAATAGTTCTGGCCATTGACGATGATGATGTCTTTCTGGCGGCCAGTAATAACCAGCTGATTGTCAACGAATACGCCGCAGTCACCGGTGCGCAACCAGCCATCCGCTGTGAACAACTCCGTCGTGGCCGATTCGTCGCCGTAGATGCGTTCGGTAACGCTGCCGCCACGCAATTGGATATTGCCAATACAACCATCACCAAGCACTGCGTCATTATCATCGACGATGCGTATTTCGACGTCGCGAATCGCATTACCCACACGAACAAAACTGACCGCGTCACTATCGCCCGGCTGCACTTCGCGATAGGTATCGCCGACGCGCAGACTGTGGCGATCAACGGTAATGCGAGAATACTCAGTGCCGGGCTCCGGTATCGAAACGCCCACTGTTGCTTCGGCCAGCCCGTATACCGGAAACATGGCACTGCGCTTCAGCCCGAACGGTGCCAGCGAATCCAGAAACTCCTCACACAATTCCCAGGAGATCGGCTCGGCGCCATTGAGAATCAATTTGACGCATGACAAGTCGAGATCCTGCAGGCCTTTGCGCTGGAACAACTTGAGAAAGTGCTTGTAGCCAAAATTCGGAGAACACAGTTGCGTCGCTCGAAGCTCGTTCGCCTTGCTCATCCACAATAGCGGTCGCCGTACGAAGACGTTTGTATCCATGACGGCGTGATTCATACCGACACCCAGTACGCTCAGGTGGTAACCGATCAAACCCATGTCGTGAGTTAATGGCATCCAGCTCAGGCTCTGGTCGTCTGCCTGCCAGTTGCACGCCTCCACGATCGCGCGGATATTCGTGCAAAGATTACGATGTGTCAGTACAACCCCTTTCGGATCGCTGGTGGAACCCGACGAGTACTGGATAAACGCGATGTCATCGGGTGTCGATTCGTGAACCTCACCCTGCAGCGCAGCATCGACATCCGAAATCAGCGACGTCTTTGATTCCAGCAATGCCGTGATCTCGGTGCGACCCTGTTTTTTTGCAAATTCCAGCAATCGCTCCTGCAAATCCTGTTCGGTGAACAGGGTTGCGCGTTCAAGTTGCGACAGTATCCTGAATAACTTCAGGCGATGTTCGTCACTGATGCCGACGGCAACAGGAACGGGCACGATACCGCCTAAGACGGCAGCCCAGAATGCCACCACGAAACTCTCGTTGGATTTGCTGAATATGATCAGCTCGTCGCCCGGTTTCATGCCACGGGCTTGCAGCGAGCCGAGCAATGCCCGAGCACGATCCCACAGCGCTTCGAAACGGACGATACTTTCGTCGTGCTCACCGTCGATAAAGCGGATTTCCCTGTCCCGGCCCCTCGCCTCGCGTAACAGGTCCGTCAGTGTTTCGTAAAGTTCCATCTGGTCCCTATCGTTCGGAAACGTGCATGTAAATGTCATCGGCAGAGCGCAGGTTTATGCCCAGCTCCAAATCGGGCGCGGCATCATCCACTAGACTCAAGCGAAACCTTGGCAGCAACAAGCCAAGGTGTACCTTCATTTCCATAAATGAAAAATACTCGCCAACACAACGCCGCGGCCCCAGCGAAAACGGAAAAAATGGCCTGTCCTTCTTGCTGCTTTCGCTGGCAGTAAATCGATCCGGCATGAAACGCTCTGGTTCAGGCCAATAGTGTTCGCAACGCTGCAGAATGAACGGCGACAGGTATATATCGGTGCCCGGCGGGACATCGTAATGGACCAGTTCGTCTTCTTCGTGTGAGCGCCGCGTAAACAACCACACCGGAGGATACAGGCGCAGCGTCTCTTCCAGTACCTGCTGCGTGTATGTCATGGACGTCAGTGCGTCGCTGCTGACGGAACCGCTGTCGGTCAACGTCGCTTCCGCCTCGTCGATAAGTTTCGCTTCAACGTCCGGGTATTTTGCAATCAGGTACCACACCCAGTTCAGAGTGTTTGCAGAGGTTTCGAAGCCAGCGACAATCAAGGTCATCAATTCGTCCAGCAATTCGGCATCGCTGAAGTGATTGCCTTCTTTATCCTGTGCCTGCAGGTAAATGGACAAAAAATCGAAGTCGCTTTGCGAGTTGCCGGCGCGGCGGTCTGCGATAATGCCGCTTAGTAATTCCCGCAGGTGTCGAACCTTCATGACAACGCTCAGATCGCGCGTCGAATCGCGGCTGAGAAACGCGAACGGGTTTTCGCCGCCCGTCATAATGCGACGCTCGTAGTCCGGACCGAAGATGCTGATCAAAATAAGTTCGAGCGCGAAGTCTGAGGTTTCCGATGTAATGTTGCATGGCGTCCCGGACGCAGCGAGCTTTGCCCAGTGCGCGGCTCGGCGCTGGCTGCAGTCAAGCATGACGTCCACCAGGCGATGAATATTCTGCCGTCCAAAGGCTGGCTGCACCATGCGCCGGGAACGCCGCCAGACATCGCCATCGCTAACGATCAGCCCGTTGCCGAGCAACATTTTGACGCGTTCAAACCCCGGACCCTTGCGATAGCGGGCATGACGCCGGGCCAGAATGCGGTGAACTTCCGCGGCATCATTGATGAAATAGGCGAGCCGGCCGTTCGGTCGCCGCATGCTCACCATGTCGCCATATTCCTGCCGCAACTGCTGCAACGTACTCAGGGTTTCGGGATCGATGCCGAGCGCCACCGGCTCCGTGGGACCCGGGGGCTGCCTGTAGCTTGGCTGGGGGGACGTCATTGCCGAGTGGTTTACGCTGTATCGTATTGAAAAATCAGGCGCAATATTACATTGACCAGCGGAGATTCGATACTGCAAACTCAAGACACATTGCTACACAATATCATCGGACAGGCCCGCAATTGACTGAGACCCCGAAAAAAGACTTCGATTCCGTCGAATCGCGGCGCAGCAGCGCATCCTTGCGGCGCATGACGCCTGCGCGACGCCTGTATTATTTCCTCGGCCTGCCGCTGTTGCGCGGGCTGATACGGCTGCTGACGGCCACCTATCGTGTCGAGCGAATCATCGGTGAATCGAATATCGATCCGTTTTTGGATGGCAGTCGATTGTGTGCGCCGTGCTACTGGCACCAGCAACACGTCGTGGGTTCGACCCTGATCCGTTCCTGGGTGCAAAAAGGATTCAAGGCCTGCTTTCTCGTGTCCGGGTCCGTGGATGGCGAGGTGCCGGAGCGCATTGCCCGTGCGTGGGGTGCAGAAGTTATTCGCGGCTCAGCCAACCAGAGTGGCGCCCTGGCATTGCGTGACATGCAAAGCATGATGAAAAAAGGGTATTCGATCGTCACCACCGCAGACGGACCGCGCGGGCCGATTTACGAGTTCAAAATGGGCGCGATCCTGATGGCACGGATTGCCGGGGTGCCGATCATTCCGGTGGCATGCGCGGCCGATCGCGCGTGGTATCTTGACCGTTGGGACAAGTTCATGATCCCCAAGCCGTTCGCCCGCATCGCAATCGGCGTTGGTGCGCCGTATACGATCCCGCGGGACGCACCGCTGGACGATTTGGAGCCACACCGGGTGCGTGTTCAGGAAGCAGTCATGTCACTGATGGCAGACTGTAAACTGGCCCTGGATCGCAAGGAATAAAGCCGCAATGCGCATGCTCCTGACTATTATGGCAGTGCTTGTTTTGCCCGTGTGCGATGCTGCAATGGCAGCCGAACAGCTCATTCCACACAGTGCTGAATACAAAGTGCGAATCTCGGTGGTTTCCGGGCGCCTCAACACCGAATTGCGGCGCACGGAAAATGGTTACCTGGCCAATCACCTTATCCGCCCGACGGGCATGTCGCGAATTCTGACCCGCGGAACAATGGACGTGACCTCGGAGTTTTCGGCAGAAGCAGACGGTGTGCGACCGATCGCATACCAGGCTATCGATACAATTCGTGACGATCCAGCCATCGACCTGACGTTTGACTGGGGTACTGATATCGCGTCCGGCACTGTCGGTGACGAAGCCTTTCAGTTGCAGCTCGACGAATTATCCTACGACAATGTATCGATCCAGTACGCTTTGATGTACGACCTGTTGAACGACAACGTCGCGGATCGCTACGTACTCTTCGATGTCGACAAAATGCGCATCGCCAATGTCAGCAGCGCCGGGTCCAGGGAAATCCGGACGAAGGCGGGCGAATTCACGGCAATCGGTATTCGTCACCAAAAGGAAGGCTCGTCCCGAATAACCACCTTGTGGTGCGTGCAAGAACTCGGCTACCTGCCAGTCGTTATCGAACAGCACCGCAAGGGCAAACTGAACTTTCAGGCTACACTCGTGAGATATACGCCGACCGGCGCTTGAACGCGCCCTAGCCCAGCAGGATTGACAGCTGCAGGGTCAGCATCATCAGCGCAGTAATGAAAGCGGCCACGACAAAACTGCCACCCCATCGCGCGATCGTATTGCGGTGGGCGATACCAGCCAGCAGCGGCATCGCCGGCAATGCGGCGACACAGGCCAGCGGGAAGAACACAACGGCCAGTCGCGGATAGCGATACACCCAGGTCTTCAATTCGCGTCGCGACGCCATCTCCGCGACGATTGCATCCAGCGGCCCCATTCGCTGTGCGGCTAACTGGTGCGCCGCCACAAGCTCAACGCCGTCGCCGATGGCAAAATCAACCAGGTCATCGTAGTGATCCCGAATCTCGCTTACCGCACGACGTGCGTGCCGGGGCGAGATGCCGCTTTGCAGCAGTTTTTTCGTGAGATCCTGAAGATCGATCTCACGCACTGGCTGCACCTTCGAGTGCATTAGCGACTCCGCCCTGAATACGACGCCAGTCGGTTTGCAGTTTCTGCAGCCGATCCCGCCCTTTTCGGGTCAACGCATAATAGACACGTGTCCGGCCCGCAACGGCTCTGCGCTTCGACTTCAGTGAACCATTACGTTCGAGGCTGTGCAGTACCGGATAAATCACGCCCTCGCCCAGCGAGATCGCCTCGTCGGTCACTTTTCTGATCGAACGGACCAACTCGTAACCGTACATTTCCTGCTGGTCCAGGAGCCGCAGGAGCAGTAACTCCGGGACACCGCTCATGAAAGGGGGGTTGGATTTTGCCATCGCCCGAACATACCTCGAACTAAAAGGTATTTCAAGAGTTACTTTGTAGTTCTAGGTATGTATGATACCTAGTAGTTCAAGGCATAACGCAGTGCGGGACCTCATAAGGAGCTTCATATGCTTACTCGATACGCCTCTGCCATCACCAGCGGTACCTTGATGACCCTCGCTTTGCTGTTTGTCATGCAGGCCCTGATCAGCCTGCAACCGGGGGTGAAAGTCGAACCCAGGGATCCCACATTCGTCGACTGGATTCGCCTGATCCCGGATACACCGGTGCAGCGCGACGAACCCGACATCAATGTTGATGACCTGATCCGGCCGGTGCACACGCCGCAACGCACTCCGCAGTCGACTGAGCTGGAGAGGATTTCCGTCCCTGGAGAAAAGCCGGTCCTGCCACCGCGTGAGCCGGGTATCCAGTTGGGCATGCCGGTCGATGGAGCGCTGGTCAACATGTTCCGCGTGCAACCCGTGTATCCCGCCCGGGCCCAGCAAATGGGGCTCGAGGGGCACGTCATCGTCCAGCTTGACGTTGATGCAACCGGTCAGGTCGCTAATGCGGTTGTTGTGGAGTCAAGCCATCAGATATTCGAGAAGTCTGCGCTGCGCGCTGCAATGGCTTTTCGATACAAGCCGCGTGTCGTTGACGGTATCGCCCTGCCAACTCGCGGTATTCAGAATCTGTTCCGCTTCAACATGGACGAATAGAGCAAGACGGGCGGCGGCTCCAAAGAAGGCCTTTCCTTCCCGCCGGGCTAACCCAGGAGCCGCTGCCCTTTTATGAGCGCTCGAAAACCTGCTGGCGCGAATAGATTTGCGTGTCACCCTTGCTGATACGGATATCCCTGACCAGCACATCAGCATTGTCACCGTAAGCCCAGGTTTCACGCATCAAGGATCCGGCGTCGTCAAGCGTTTCGACGACAAAGCGGTCACCCTCCCAGCCTGAAGCACGTAACGCCTCGATTGGACCGATCGTAACCACGCGGTTTTCACCAAAAGTAAACTCTTCTACGACGGAACGATCGTAACTGATAAAAATGCCAAACTCGGTTTGCGTAATCTTCAGGGACTCACCAAATTCAAGAAATACCTGCACCGAGCGATCCGAGCCTCTGCGACTGTTTCGTGTCGGGCGCTGACGACTCGGCAGGACAAACTCCTCGCGGTCTTCCGCGGAAGCCGCAGGTCGTCTACCGCCATCCTGCTGCCGGATATGCCATTGGCCGGAAAAATCCACCCCGTCCGGAACGTTGGCACTTTTGCTTAGCAGCGTTGGCGCAGAGCCACAGGCAGAGACGAACAGCGCAATGAGTAGCAGCGTAAAAGCAGAGTTCCGGGGAAAAGATTGACGCATGAAATATCCGGCTGATTCAGAAGCTGCGTCATAGTAGCGATGAACTCACGCGCATGCCAATCCGGATAAGGTCTTTTCGAAGCTGTTGCTGACTGCTACGTCGATTTGCTGCAATTGCAGCCAGTCGGACAATTCACACAACTCGGCATGCAGCGCGTGTGCGGTCGCCGATGCCTCAGCGCCGCGCTCAAGATGGGCGTTCTGCACAAGCAGGCGCGAACGCTTGCGATCTGCTTTCAAATCTACTCGCGCGGTAATCCTGTCTCCCTGCCGGAACGGCAGGACATAATAGCCCCAACGCCGCTTGTGTTCTGGCACGTAGATTTCAATACGATAATCCAGGTCAAACAGGCGCAGTGCGCGCGGCCGGAACCAGACAACGGGGTCAAACGGAGACAACAGCGAAGCGCCGGGAATGACTCGTGGCGACCTGGCAGTAGCGGCAAGGTAGGCTGGATCAGACCAACCCTCGATTGCCACTTGCGAGACCACCCCCTCTTCCGCAAGTTCTTGCAGCCCTGGCGCGACGTCGGAAACGGCCATACGGTAGTAATCGGCTATGTCGTGCACAGTAGCAACGCCCAGGGCGACTGTGGCCTTTTGTACAAGCTTCCGAATCGATTCGTTCGTGGACACAGCCCTATCGCAAAGATGTTTGCTCAGTATTCGTTCGGGAAGGTCGTAGACGCGCTGAAAGTTTTTCTTGCGTCTGCGGACGGCCAGCCGACCGGTGCCGAAGTGATGTTCTATGGCCCAGCGTGGCACCGACCGATGCCAGTCGCCCGGCTTCCGCGCCGGTCCATCGACCGGGGGAAGATCGTGCGCGGTGGTTGCACCGAGCTCCGTAACCTGCTCGATGATTTGCCGCAGGTACTGGTCGCGTTGTGGCAACTTGTTCAGCGGGCTGTTTTTGTGCTGGCTGAAAGCCGCACGCCGATGCGCCAGCAAGGGCCAGTCATCACTTGATACGACGGATGCCTCGTGCGCCCATTGCTCGATAAACTCGCCCGAGTCGTACAGGAAACGTTCAAAACGATTGCGGTCGTACGGGCCAAGGCGTGACCAGATCATCAGGAAATGCGCGGGAATCAGGACATTGACAAAATCGAGCTGCAACACGGTTATCGACGACAAGGCTCGCCGAAAATGGCGCACATCATTGGGATTTCCCGGACGGACCCGGTCAAAGCCCTGGGCCGCCAGCGCAATGCGGCGGGCTTCGCTTGCACTGATGCTTACGCGATTGCCCACAGCAAACCTGCTTCAGGCGACAATCGCGTCGGCTTCAATTTCGACCAGCATCCCGGGCCCGATCAGTCGACTGACTTCGACCATTGAACAGGCAGGCATCACGTCCGAGAAAAACTCCCGATGCGCTTTTGCAACATCCTCCCAGCGATCGATGTCAGTAACGAAAATTCGCGTTCGGACCACATCCTGCAAATCCGCTCCGGCATCTTGCAAGGCCTTGGCAATAATCTCTATGCAGCGGTAGGTTTGCCGGTACATATCGCCGGCACCGAACAGTTCACCATTTTCATCAACCGGGGCGCTGCCCGATACGGCAATCTGCGGCCCGACCCGTACCGCACGACAATAACCAACCAGGGGCTCCCATTCGGTACCGGTTTTTACGCGTATTTTTTCAGACATAAACTCGTATCCATAAGATTGTTATCACGCCCGTTGCATGCCAGCTAATAGTGCTATGTTAACCTGAACCCGGAGCACAGATGATCAATAAAAAAGAACTCGAACTGCTGCAGGGCGCACTGCAAACACTCGAAGCGGGATTTACCGACTTACCGGAATTCACACCGGATTTCGACGTCGTTGCAGTTGAGAAGGTGCTCGACGAAGTCGCCACGCGGATGCAGGACAACTACCCTTACTATCATCCGCAATACGCCGGGCAAATGCTCAAGCCGCCGCATCCCGTTGCACGTATTGCCTACGCCATGTCACTCTGGGTAAACCCCAATAATCACGCACTTGACGGCGGTCGTGCCAGTTCGGCCATGGAGAAGGAATGTGTTTTGGCGCTCGGCCAGATGTTTGGCTGGGAGGATCCGCTTGGACACCTTGCCAGCGGCGGTACGATGGCCAACCTCGAAGCGTTGTGGGTTGCCGGTCGCTTGCACCCGAATAAGAAAGTCATCGCCTCGAGTCAGGCACACTACACCCATAGCCGCATCTCGGAAGTACTCGGAATCGAGTTTTCACCGGTTGCTGTCGATTCGGCCGGTCGCATGAAGATTGCCGATATCGAAAAACAACTGCAGGCGGGCGATGTCGGAACCGTGGTGGTCACGATGGGCAATACCGGGCTGGGATCTGTGGACCCGCTGCAGGACGTCCTGAAGTTACGTGAGCAATTCGATTTTCGAGTTCACGCCGATGCTGCCTATGGCGGTTATTTCGCACTCAGTGACGCGCTGCAAACCCCGACTCGAAGCGCGTTCGACTGCATGAAAGCTGTCGATTCGATCGTGATCGACCCGCACAAGCACGGCCTGCAGCCCTACGGGTGTGGCTGCATTCTGTACCGGGACCCATCGGTCGGTACGTTGTACAAGCACGATTCACCGTATACCTACTTTAGTTCGGCCGAATTGCACCTGGGAGAAATCAGCCTGGAATGCTCACGCGCCGGTGCATCTGCCGTCGCTTTGTGGGCAACGCAGCAATTGATGCCCCTGACACGCGACGGCGATTTTGCCAACGGGCTCAATCAATCGTTGGCGGCTGCACGCCAGTTGCACCGCCGGCTTTCGGAAAGCGACGCGTTTTTGCCATTGATGCTTCCGGAGCTCGATATCGTCGTTTATGCATTACACGCGCCCGATACCCATGCCAGCAGTGTTGCCGCCAGAGCGACGTTCGAACGGGCTGCAGAGAATGGATTGCACCTGGCCCTCATCGAACTGCCGCTGAGTATAGCCGGACCGTACCTCGGAGACATCGTGACAAACACTGATTCGATCAGTTGTTTACGTTCGGTAATGATGAAACCGGAACACAGGGACTGGTGCAAAGAAATTGTCACGTTGCTGGAAAAATCGGCAAGCGACTAACTAGCTGCTTTGCAGTTGCATAATCGTGCGCACGCACAGTATGCCAACATAAAAACAGGCAAAGCCACCGGCGAGCGTCCCGACCAGGTAGGAAAACGAATAAAAGATTTCGTTTTTCTGCAGCATGGTGTTCAACTCCAGAACCAGCGACGACAGGGTCGTGAAACTGCCGCAGAACCCGACCGCAAATAGAAGCCGGTACTGATCCGGAATAATCCCGGCGTCATTGAACCAGGCGGTCCCTGCGACGAGTTGTGCGACGATTCCCATCACCAGACATCCCAGCAGGTTGGCGGACAGCGTGCCCCACGGAAATGCGACGTCGCGCTGCAAGAACACGTTCAGCGCAAACCTCGCAATTGCTCCGATAGCGCCGCCTACTGCAACAAACAGGTACGAATAGAGCGTAACTCGCATTGTCAGCCAGCCAGTGTCGCCAGCGTCTGTCGATACTCGCGCTCGATGTCCAGCACAATTTCCCGTGCAGGCAGAATCGCATCGATGCTGCCTACGCCCTGCCCCGCGCCCCAGATGTCTTTCCACGCCTTGGCATCGGACTCTGTGGCCTTCGCAAAATCCATATCGTCTTTCGAGCCCTGCGGCAGCTTATCCGGATCGAGTCCCGCGTTCGCAATGCTGCCCTTGAGGTAGTTGCCGTGCACGCCGGTGAACAGTGATGAATAGATGATGTCGTCCGCGGCACTATCGACGATCATTTCCTTGTACGCTGGCACGGCGTTGGCTTCTTCGCTAGCAATAAATCGAGTGCCGCTGTAGGCAAGGTCGGCGCCCATCGCTTGTGCGGCCAGTACATCGCCACCGTTGGTAATTGCACCGGACAGAATCACTGCACCGTCGAATTCCTTGCGAATCTCCTTAACCAGCGCGAATGGGCTCATCGGCCCGGCGTGCCCGCCGGCCCCCGTACAGACTGCGATAATGCCATCTACTCCCTGGCTGATCGCCTTGCGTGCGTGCCGAAGGTTGATGACATCATGAAACACCAGGCCACCGTAAGAATGCACGGCCTTGACGACATCTTCCGGCGGTCGCAGACTGGTGATGATTATGGGCACCTCGTGCTTGACGCAGGTTTCCATGTCCTGCAGCAGGCGTGGATTGCTCGCATGTACGATCTGGTTTACCGCGAACGGCGCCACGGGTTGATCCGGATTGGCACTCGAATATTCGCCCAATGCATCCTTGATACGCGCGATCCATTCACCCAGCGCCGCCTGCGGGCGTGCATTCAACGCGGGGAAAGAGCCGACTATTCCTGCCTGGCACTGAGCAATGACCAGCTCGGGACCTGACACAATAAACATCGGTGCACCGATCAGGGGGATTCTCAATTTGCCTCGCAGCGATTCGGGTAATGCCATTTGGAATTCCTATAAAAAAATCATGAAGCTTGCGTCACAATCGGCAACCACGACGTCATCCGTTTTGCGCCGGGCCTCTCCTTTCAAAACGATTAGTCGGCCACGTTCTTTTTCCACCCAGCCTTTCAACAAAATCGTTTCTCCGACATGCAGTGGCTTGCGATAACGGATTTCGCACTTGGCCGTATGTGCCTTGCGACCCTGGAGATAGATGACATTGGCTGTGACGTCGTCCAGCGCCGAATAGATTATGCCGCCGTGGATGGTGTCGGCCCAGCCGACATGATTATCATTTCCCGTGAATTCCGCCGTACAGAATTCACCATCAAATCTGAAGTCTATTTGCAGACCAATTGGATTTTCCTTGCCGCACGCAAAGCACATGGGTGCTTCGTCAATTCGCTCCGTCATAGTGTAATCACTACTCGCCGACGACCTGGTCGATCACCAGTTTGACAACTTGCTCGCCGCCACTGCTTCGATCGACAATTGCAGTCGCATAGCGATCGCCGGCCTGCGCTGTCGGCGTGCCACTCAACGAGACTCGCGCCACCAGCTCAAGCTTTGAAAACCCGGACAGGGGCCGGCCCGGGATCATCGCATCACGGTCGCTCAACTCGACTCGCGATGGCAATTCCGACGTGCGCCTGCGTGCCACGGCTACCGGCGGTGACGGTTGCGCCGGGTCACGCGCAATAATGAAAACCGTCGCATCCTGTGTCAGCGCATTTGCGGTCGCCTCGGAAAGCGACACATCAACTGTAACGCTCGGCGCAACTGGTTGTACAGCCTCCGGCGGCGTTACACCACGCCATTCGTTAATCTTGCTTTGCAGCAGCTCACGTACCTCCGGTGGTGCATTCAGGCCCAGCAGAATCTCCCAGCGGTCAGCAGCCAATGCGGTATTGCCGCGCTGTGCGGCGGCGCCACCGGCATAAAACAACGCATTTGGATTGTTCGGGTCCAGCGCCAGGGCATTCTCAAACAGGCCGACTGCGCGTTCATTCATCTGCCCGCCGTGCTGCCCCATTACGGCAAGACCCAGCGCAACCAGGGTCTGTGGGTTGCCGCCTCCGTCCAACTCAACCGCCTTCTCGTAGGCCGCGATCGCGGTGTCGAATTGCTGCAGAGTCTGATACGAGCGGCCCAGCATGATCCAGCCATTGAGGTCATCAGGATTCTCTTCAAGCCGGGCTGCCAGCGACGCGACCATTTCATTCACGTCCGGTGTCGAACCTGCACCTGACGGGACGCCCGGGCTGCCGTTGTACTGGTACAGTCCGGCGGACAGTGCGACGACCACTACAATCACTGCCGCGATGGTTGCCGTCATTCGGCGAGCATCGCGCAGCATCGGCCAGACGACAAAAGCAATCGCAATCAACAATAAAACGACAAGTGCAAACCAGAACATCAACGCATCCGTCCATCGTCGATCAGATCATCGTCGATCGGCAGGTTCATGCGGTGCCGAACAACCCGAACAAGTGCCGTCCCGGCAACAACAATCAGCAGGAACGGAATCAGCCACAACAGCATGGTCTTGCCGGAAAAACGGGGCCGGTACAACACGAAATCGCCGTACCGGGTCACCAGGAAATCGGCAATTTCTGCATCCGTCTTACCGTCGGCAATCAAGCGCCGGATTTCGCGGCGCAGGTCGGCTGCAATAAATGCGTTCGAGTCCTTGATGGATTGGTTCTGACAGGTCACACAGCGCACCTCGGCGATCAGCTTCGTGTAACGCGCCTGCAATTCCGGGTCGTCAAAGCCCTTGTCCGTGTCAATCGCCCCTGCCGTAGCCGTGCACAGCAATAACGCCAGTGTGATCAGGCAGCGACATGTCATTCGGCTATTCCTTCAATTCGTGGCACGAATTCCTGCTGCCAGATTGACGCAGTCAACGCACCCGGGTGCCGATAAATTACATTACCGCCCGGATCGATCAGAAACGTCTCTGGCGCACCGTAGACGCCCCAGTCAATCCCGACCCGACCGTCCTCGTCGAAGCCGCTGGCTACGTATGGATCGCCAAGCTGCTGCAGCCAGCGCAATGCATCCTGGCGATTATCGCGCCAGTTAATAGCAAAAATTGGAATTTCGCCGGAGCGCTTGAGCTGCATCAGAAAGTCATGCTCGGCACGGCAACCAACACACCAGGTTCCCCAGACATTTACCAGCGAGATCTGGCCCACCAGGTCATCGGCACTGAGCATACGAGCCGGATCTTTCAATGTCGGCAATCTGAATTCCGGAGCCGGTTTACCAATGTACTGCGATGGCAATTCTGACGGATCGGAATAAAGGCCACGCCACATGAACCCGATCAACACGACGAACAGCAACAGCGGCAGCAGGAATCGAATCATGCTTCGGCTCCCACGGTACTGCGGCGCCGATAGCGCCGGTCAGAAGCGGCAATAAGGCCGCCCAGCGCCATCACAAGTGCCCCAAACCAGATAAATCGGATCAAGGGCTTGTACTGTATGCGCACGCTCCATGCATCACCGCCGAGTTGGTCGCCAAGCGCGACAAACAGGTCCTTGTTCCAGCCGGCAAGAATCCCTGCTTCGGTCATCCAGCTTTTTTGTACAAGGTACTGACGCTTTTGCGGCCGCACTGTACCGACATACTCGCCATCACGGCGAATCTCGACAACGCCTTCAATCGCCGAGTAATTCGGCCCGTTAACATCGCGAATTTCGCGCAGCTCAAATTCGTAGCCCGCGACCTCCACAGCGCCGCCCGGCGACAAGGTACGATCCGCCTCGACACCGAATGCCGAGACCACGGTCGCACCCAATACGAACAGACCCATACCAATGTGCGCGACACTCATTCCCAAAGCCGAGCGCGTAATTGCCGGTGTACCGGGCTTGCGGCGCCATGAACGTACCGGTTGAATCAACGATGACAGCACGATCCACGCCGCGGCGATCGTACCGACAGCCAGCAACAGGCCAACGCGCCCGTAAAACAACAGTGGCAACAGGATGCCAATGACAACGGCCGCAATCGCAGGTATGCGCAGGACCCTCTGCCATGGCGCGGTATTCTGGCGGCGCCACGCCGTATGCATGCCGAGCCCCAGCAGCAGAACCAGCGGAATCATCGGTATCAGGAATGCAAATTCGAACCATGGTGCGCCGATCGAAATTTTGCCACCAGTCGACATCTCAACGATCAATGGTGCCAGCGTGCCCATCAGCACCAATACGGTAGCGACGACCAGCAGGACATTGTTAAGCAGCAAGAACGTTTCGCGCGACAGCAAGCCAAAACCAACATCCGAGTCCAGCGACGGAGCGCGCCACGCGTACAACACCAGCGCACCGACGACCACGATGCCAAGGAATGTCAGTATGAAAAACCCGCGCGTCGGATCCGTAGCGAATGCGTGCACCGACACGATGATGCCGGAACGCACCAGGAAGGTGCCCAGCAGGCTGAGTGAGAATGCACATATCGCCAGCAACAGAGTCCAGCTCTTGAACAAGCCGCGACTTTCCGTCACCGCCAGCGAATGGATTAACGCAGTGCCGATCAACCACGGCATAAACGAGGCGTTCTCAACGGCATCCCAGAACCACCATCCACCCCAGCCGAGTTCGTAATAGGCCCACCAACTGCCCAGCGCGATACCGATGGTCAGAAACAGCCAGGCCACTATTGTCCACGGTCGTGTCCACCGTGCCCAGTCCCGGTCGAGTTTGCCGCTGATCATCGCTGCAATAGCGAAGGCAAAGGCAACGGAAAAACCGACATACCCGAAATAGAGTATGGGCGGATGAATCGCAAGACCCGGATCCTGTAGCAATGGATTGAGATCAGCACCATCCGTGGCCGCCGGTACCAGGCGCTCAAACGGATTTGACGTCAGCAAGGCAAACAAGAGAAAGCCGACTGACAGCAGTCCCAGGATCGAAATCACTCTCGCATTGAGCTTCTCGGGGCGATCTCCACGAAACTGCGCAACGGCCATGGTCCAGATCGCAAGGATCAGAATCCACATCAGCAACGAACCTTCGTGTGCACTCCATACTGCTGAAATCTTGTACCCGGTTGGCAACGACAGCTGCGAATGGTTTGCAACGTACAGCACCGAGAAGTCATCCAGGAGAAACGCGTACGTCAGGCAGGCAAACGACACGGCAACAAAAAAGAACTGGCCAAACGCCGCGCTGCTGGCAACGGACATCAACGCCGAATCATTTCGCGCAGCCCCGATCAACGGCAGAATTCCCTGGCACACGGCCAGCGCCAGCGCCAGGATCAGCGCGAAGTGACCAATTTCAGGAATCATTTCGGATCACACTCCGACCCGCCGCCCTGCAACGAAGCGGTTTGGTCCTGCACGTGTTTGGCGAGTGACTCGGCAACCTCGGGTGCCATGTAATTTTCGTCATGCTTGGCCAGGATCTTGTCTGCGACGAACAAGTCGTCGGACGTCATTTCACCGTGCGCCACGACACCCTGTCCCTCGCGAAACAGGTCCGGCAGAACACCAACGTAGCTGACCTCGATTTCGCAGCGGGTATCGGTCACCCGAAAACGCATATCCAGCGATCCTTCCTCCCGCTCCACGCTGCCGGCTACGACTAAGCCACCGATTCGAAAACTGCGATCCGCGGGATAATTTCCGGCGACGACATCCGAAATCTCAACAAAGAACATCATGTTTTCATCGAATGCACGGAAAGTCAGACCTGCCGCTATGGCAATACCCAGCAGCGCGAGCCCAACTGCAAGCATTCTTTGCTGACGCGGTTTCATTGCCGTTCCTCCAATGCCTTGATGCGAACTTCGATATCGCGATAGACACGCTTGTGTCGCGCTCTAGCACTCAAATCACTGATCACTACCACGACCAGGGTGAGACCAAAGCAGGCCCAGACATACAAGCCGTAATTGCCCATAGCGAAACTTTCCATCATCGTTCTCCCTGCGGTTTCAGAACCAGTGCGCGCACCCAGCGCGTGCGACGTTCCCGGTACAAAACCTCAGTACGAATCCGGCGTGCCAGCAGCGCACCGAATATTAAGGTAAAACCCAAAATCATGGCCAACAATGGCTGCAACATCTCGGCGTCCATCGCGCCCTTTTTCATCACTGTCTGCCCTTGATGCAGTGAACTCCACCAGACGACCGAGTAATGAATAATGACGACATTGACGACGCCAACCATGGCAAGAACCGCGCAGGCCTTATCCGCCTTGGCAGTGTCATCAATTGCGGATCGCAGCGCCATGTAGCCAAAGTAGAGAAACAACAGGATCAGCTCGGAGGTCAGGCGCGGATCACCCCATTCCCACCAGGTGCCCCACATCGGGCGTCCCCAGATGGACCCGGTCGCCAGCGCAAGAAACGTAAAAGCAGCGCCTATCGGCGCTGCGGCTGCACCGACCGCGTGTGCGAGCTTCATGCGCCAGATCAGTCCAATGGCACCGCCAACCGCCATAAACATGTACGCCATCATCGACAAATACGCGGCTGGAACGTGCACGTAAATGATGCGGAACGCATCGCCCTGCTGGTAATCCGGTGGTGCAACAAATAAACCCTGGTACGTACCCCAGGCAATCAGCAACAGGCCTGGAACCAGCAACCACGGAATCAGGCTGGCTGAAAAACGATAGAAATGCGGCGGTGAGGCCAGGCGATGAAAAAACGTCCACATGGGTGAATTCTACTCGTTGCTGATGCGTAATGCTGCCGCCGTTGCAAAGGGCGCGAGCGACAACGCAGCGACCGCATAAGCCGCCAATGCCCAGACACCGGTTGCGTAAGATTCGTTGCCGGCGGCCAGTGACACAGTGTTCGCGCCAAGCAACAACACCGGCATTGCCAGCGGCAGAATGAGCAGGCTAAGCAAGGCCGTCCCGCGATGCAATCCGACCGTCAGTGCCGCGCCAATGGAGCCTAGCAGGCTCAGGCACATTGTGCCCAGGAACAGCGTCACCATTAGCACCGCCATTACGCTGGTGGGCATCCTGTAGGTCATTGCCAGCAATGGCGAAATCAATACCAGCGGTAAACCGCCAACCACCCAGTGTGCGAGCGTCTTGCCAATCACCAGCAACGGCAGCGGCTGCGGGCTCACCAGCAGCTGGTCCAGGCTGCCGTCTTCGTGATCGGACAAAAACAGCGTATTCAGCGACAACAGGCTGGACAATAACGCGGCGACCCAAAGTACGCCCGGACCGCTGAGCGTAAGCTGCTCGGCACTGGGCCCCACGGCCAGCGGGAACAACGTACAGACCATCGCGAAAAAGAACAGCGGATTAAGTACATCACCGGGTCGCTTCCATGCCAGCAACAAGTCGCGCCGTGTGATGGCCACCAGGCCATCGAGCAATGCCGGCTGTTCAGCGTCGCGAGTGGCCATCAGAGATTGACGTTCCGGGTCGTTGCCGCCACTTGCACATCCTGGTGCGCTGCCATCACGCACAACCCACCACCGGCCAGGTGTTCTTCTGTCAAATCGATAACGAGTTGCCTGCCGTCACTGTCAAGATTGGTAAACGGTTCATCCATCAGCCACAGCGGCACATCGGCCATCAACATCCGCGCCAGTGCCACACGCCGTTGCTGGCCGGCCGACAAAGACCGAGTCGGCAGATTCTTGAGCCGGCTAAGACCAAGGCGCTCGTAGATCGTTGCCAGGTCCAGTCGCGAGCGCGGCCGCAACGATGCTTCGAAACGCAGATTCTCCGCCGGCGTTAAATCGAGCTTTAATCCACTGCGGTGAGTGAGCCAGACAAGCTCGGCGTGAAACGCTTGCCGCTGCATCGAGATTGGCACTTCATTCCAACGGATGTCGCCGTGTTCCAGCGCCAGCAGACCGGCGATAGCTCGCAACAAACTGGTCTTGCCGCTACCGTTGCGGCCCTGTAGCAACAACAGCTCACCGGGATTTAGCGCAAAATCCAAATGCTGGAATATGCACCGTTCTCCGCGGATCATAGTGAGGTTCTTCGCTGATAGCTTTGCAGTCAATGCCTTACGCTCTGTCGCGGATCGCCGACCATTTACAAATCATCTTAAAACTTCCTTGTTTCTCGGATAGTTACTTCGTAATTCTAACTGCAATTTGAATAATAACTTGTGTCTATATGACTTTTATAGACTTAACGAATCCCGGTTTACAAGAACACGAGCCAAATCGTAGACTGGTCAGCCCGGTCGAATGCTAAAAAAAATACCGACCGACACCAGAAGTTACCATCTTAACGCGAATGGATGTTTGCGGGTTTTTACTTATGGAATTAGGCGCAGCTGGACTTGCAGAACAACCTTTCCCGACGCACGGACGACCACTGTCGGTTGCAAACTACGCGTCAAAGATCGCCGCAATGGAGATGCTTACCGATACCTGCAAGCATGTCACAGGGCTGTCACTGTTCCAGGGACCCGCGCTGTCCGGTAAGTCGACCATCATTCGTGCGTTTGTCGAGTCGCTGCCGCCCGAGTGTTCGGTTGCGGTGATCGACGGCAAGGGACTGAATACCACGCGCCTGTTGATTTCGGTATTGCGCCAGTTTGGTTATGACCTGGAGCTGAATTCCGCGAACGAACTGCTGGGACTGGTACGCGTTTTTGCATTGCAACAGGCTGCTTCGCATGAAGCGCCGTTGCTCATCGTCAAAAATGCACACGAAGTTAATCCCAGCGGCCTGCGCGCCCTGTGTGAACTCGCGGAATTGCGGGTACAGCGTGGCAGCGCCGTAAAAATGGTGCTGGTGAGCGAGCATTCATTGCAAACGATGATGACGGCGAAGGCAATGGCACCCATTGCAAGCCGCATTGTTCATGATTTCCATCTGCGCCCAATGAATCGACAAGAAACCAGGAACTACTTGCATGCAAAGCTGCGTGCGGCCGGCAGTCAGTATCCCGAGTTTATTTTTCCCGATGCAATTTGCGAGGACATCTGGCGTGCTTCCGGGGGCTGGCCAGGTATCGCCGATCGTATTTCGTTGCTGGCACTGGCGAAAGCAAAAAATTTGCCGGTTGCACTGAGCAATATTGAACATCCGGCACTGCCCGCTGGTACCTGGGACCCGGATGTCCAGCCGGACGTCAAACACGATGAAATCGTCCCGACTGCGCCGCCGCGCCTGATCGTGACCAACAACGGTAGCGTCATGAGTGAGCTGACAATGAACAAGGCGCGCGTACTGATTGGACGATCCGAACACAATGATGTGTCGATAAACAGTCGTTTCATCAGTCGGCATCACGCTTTGCTGGTAAGGCACGACACGACGACCTTCCTGATGGACCTGAACAGCAGCAATGGTACGTTTGTTAATTCGAAACGCGTTTCGAATCACGTTCTCGCGCACGACGACATTATTACGATCGGCCATCACAAGATAAAATTTGCTGACTTGCATGCGACCCGCGGCGACGTCGATGGACGAGAATTCGATGACACTGCCATCATGAAAACGCTACAGGATATGCGCAACCTGCTGGCTCGGGAAAACACCGCGATGCTGCCCGCCGCCAGTGAAGACCTGCCGACAATACAGACCTAGCGAAACGGACGCGGCCTAACCGCAGAACTCCTGCTTGAAGTGCCTGCGGCACATCGAAACATAGCGATCATTGCCGCCAATCTCGACCTGCGACCCTTCGGTCACGACCTGCCCATTGCTATCCAGCCTGACCACCATGGTCGCCTTACTTCCGCAATGGCAAATCGCTTTCAGCTCCTTGAGATTGTCTGACCAGGCCAGCAGGTATTTGCTGCCTTCGAATGGTTCGCCCTGAAAATCAGTTCGCAGTCCATAGGCGAGCACCGGTATGCGTAACGCATCAGTGACCTCGCCCAACGCAAACACCTGTTCACGGGTCAGGAACTGGGCTTCGTCGACCAGCACACAGTGCAATGTCTCCGCATCATGCGTCGCTTTGACGATTGCGAATAGATCATCGTCAGTCGAAAAAACGGTTGCCTCCGCGTCAATTCCGATACGCGATGTGACCCGACCTTCACCGTAGCGATCATCCAGCCTCGGTGCGAGAATCAGCGTATTCATGCCGCGTTCTTTGTAGTTGTAACTCGACTGCAGCAGCGCAGTCGATTTGCCCGCGTTCATCGACGAGTAATAGAAATACAATTTGGCCATCGGCGTATTGTGGCATCGCTTAAAAGGCGATGCACGGCCGATCAATGCGAGCTAGCGTGCGAGCGTCAGCAACTTGGCCGGGGAGCGATGACCAGTGAAGCGACTGGCCGATTCGTGGCGGCAGTCGGTGCACTCGTTCGTCAGAGTGTGACGTTCGGAAATCACCTGCGGCACCGGGGTCACTTTCCCGCGACGCAGGCAGCGACAGCATATAACGAGATTGCTGAGACGATTCAGCAGTCGATAGTCGACGTTGTCGTTCAATGCCCTGGCCATGGCTGTTCTCCCGATCAGAGGAACCGTTTTGGCATCGATACGCGTCCACGACCAGCTTTTACCCCGCATTCGGGCCTAAACTGTTAACCAGTCGTGGTTTTGAATGTGACCTGTGTCACCGTCGTTGCAATTCTCGCCCGTCATAAATCGGCGGGCCTTAAGGCCCGGTCGAATTGGTGCCCGGGG
>CAXBJV010000011.1:0-89275 GCA_963976215.1 uncultured Woeseiaceae bacterium
GTCTGCATGGGCAACATCTGCCGGTCCCCAACCGCAGAAGGGGTCTTTCGGTACCACGTCAGCGAAGCCGGTCTCGCCGATCAAATCGAAATTGACTCGGCTGGAACCCATGCCTACCACATGGGCGAGCCGCCCGATCGGCGCGCAGCTGCTGCAGCAGGGCGCCGGGGAATTTCGCTGGCCAACATCGTGGCGCGCCGCGTCAGGGGCGATGATTTCGAGCGCTTCGACCTGGTCATCGCGATGGATGAGGATAATCAGCAACGCCTGCTTGACGAGGCTCCGGCGGAGCATCGCGAGAAGGTGCGGCTGTTTCTTGATTACTCGTCAAGTGATGAGCGAGAAGTGCCGGACCCTTATTATGGTGGGGCGTCAGGATTTGAACGCGTCCTCGACCTGATCGAGGACGCGTCGCGAGGACTGCTCGACTCCATTCGGCCGCGTTAATCTAGTCCTGAGTATCCCAGGGAAGTAATTTCGATTTCGCCTCAGCCTTCGGTGCAGGAGGTGCTGCTTCCCGCGGTTTTTCGGCAGGCTTTGCTGGCGTGCCGTTGTCAGCCGCTTTTGGTGCAGCTGGCTTGGCCGGGGTGTCAGGTTTGGCGGCTGCAGGTCTTTGCTCACCGTTTCCGTCGGGATTAGCTGCCGGCACGTTTTCCGGTTTCAGTTTGCTTTCCGGTTTTGGCGTACTTTCAGATTTTGCTTTGCTTTCCGGTTTGCTCGCGGCCTGAACTGCAGGCGCATCGGATTTGACTGTATCCCGCGCGCGTTCGGCATCCGTACGCGCTTTCGGTGCGCCATCTGTCTTTGTACCGTCGGCCTTTGGCTTGCGTGGTGCACGCGGCTTGCGCGGCGTTGCCGGTTTTTCTGCGGCCGTATCATTGCCGGTCGTGGACTTGGCGGGCGCTTTTTCACCTGTCTTGTCAGCAGCCGTGGCTTGTTGCTGGTTTTCCGTCGCCTGTTCCGACCTGTCATTGTTGCGCCGACGTCGACGGCCGCCGCGGCTGCGCCGACTGCGAGTCTTTTTCGGTTCCGCGCCGCTATCTTCACTGCGCGTATTTTTCGCGGCACCTTTCTGCTCTTGCTGATTCTTATCCTGAGCTTTGTCGGCAGTCGCTTTACCGGTTTTCTTGGTGTTGCGTGCTTTCGATTTTTTCTTGGTCTTACGTTGATTGCCGCGTTGTTCGCCCGGGCGCGATTCATTGCGGCGGCGTGACTGCGATTGCGGCTTGCGGCGGCGACTGCTACTCGTCTTGCCACGCTTTTTCTTCGCCACTTTCTTTTTCTTGCCGGTGTCATCGCCGACACCAAATATGCCAAGAATTGTCGCCCAAAATCCTTTACCCGCTGGTTTTTGGCGCTTCGGCGCTGGTGTTGACGGCTTCAGCGTTGCGACCGCCGCGGCCTCTGCACCCTTGCGTTCCAGAATTGCCTGCGGAGATTCAGGTTCAACCGGTCCATTTGCCAATTTGAAACTGGCGCCTGCATTTTCCGGCAGGTCCAGTTGGTCGTCACGGACGCGGCGCACGTCATAATGCGGTGTTTCCAGGTGCGGGTTGGCAACCAGGACGACCTGCGTTTCATTGCGGTCCTCCAGGTTTTGTACCCAGTCACGTTTTTCATTCAGCAGGTAGGTAGCAACTTCAACCGGCAATTGTGCGATGACTTTCGCGGTCCTTTCCTTGCGGGCCTCTTCACCGATGATGCGCAGGATGGCTAATGCCAGCGATTCAGTTCCGCGAATCGTCCCGAACCCGGTGCAACGCGGGCATGTCTTGTTCGCGGACTCGCCAATTGACGGTCGCAGACGCTGCCGTGACATTTCGAGCAGACCGAAGCGGCTGATCTTACCGATCTGGATACGCGCACGATCCTGTTTGACCGCGTCGCGCAGTCGATTTTCAACCTCGCGTTGATGTTTCTGCGGGCCCATGTCGATAAAGTCGATGACGATCAAACCACCGAGATCGCGTATTCGTAATTGCCGCGCGATTTCATCGGCCGCTTCAAGATTGGTGTTGAAAGCAGTTGCTTCAATGTCGCCGCCTTTTGTTGCGCGTGCGGAGTTGATGTCAATCGAGACCAGCGCTTCAGTGTGATCGATTACGATGCTGCCACCCGATGGCAGGTTGACGCTGTGCGCAAATGCCGACTCGATCTGGGTTTCGATCTGGAAACGCGTAAACAGCGGTACCGGATCGACGTAATGTTTCAGCTTCTTCAGGTTGTGCGGCATCGTCTGCTCGACGTGCTCGTAGGCATCCTTGTAGGTTGCCTCGTCGTCGATGAGAATTTCGCCGATGTCGTTGGTCAGGTAGTCACGCAATGCGCGTACGACCGAATCGCCTTCGCGGTAGATCAGGAACGGCGAACTGCGCTCCAGGACGACATTCAGAATCGCACTCCAGACCGTCAATAGATTTTGCAGGTCCCAGGCCAGTTCCTCCGCGCTGCGGTCGATACCGGCAGTGCGAAGAATTACGCTCATGTTTTCCGGGATTTCAATTTCGTTCAGCGCCTGGCGGGCAAGATCCCGGTCTTCGCCGGTAATGCGCCGGGACACGCCACCGGAGCGGTCCTTATTGGGCTTCAGGACAATGAAGCGGCCAGCGAGACTGACGAATGTCGTCAGCGCCGCACCTTTGTTACCGCGTTCTTCCTTGTCGACCTGAACGACAATGTCCTGGCCTTCCTTGAGAACGTCCTTGATATTGGCCTTGCCACCGGACTTGGCCTGCTTGACGAAGTACTCGCTGGAAATTTCCTTGAGTGGCAGGAAGCCATGTCGTTCTGCGCCGTAATCGACAAATGCGGCCTCGAGGCTGGGCTCGATGCGGGTGATTTTGCCTTTGTAAATGTTGGCTTTTTTGCGTTCGCTAGCCGGTGCTTCGATGTTGAGGTCGTAAAGGAGCTGGCCATCGACCATAGCCATGCGCAACTCTTCTGATTGAGTTGCATTGATTAGCATTCTTTTCATGTTGCCCTACTTGAGTGTTGGAGGGCAGCGATACGGGGTGAGGCGCCAGGCGGGCGCAGGGAGTGTCACGCAAAGGAACTGGGCGCCGGATTGCGCCACCGAAAGTCTTCGTTAGTTCAGTCAGGACCTGGCCCAAAGTAGCCAGTGCCCATAAAAATATCAGCATGATTTCCCTGCGGCTTTGCCGCTTTGGCGAGCACCGGAGTCCGGGTTAGCTGCCATCTGAAATCGGATCTCGCAGATTGCGGGACCAAAAAAATCGTTGTTCAAGTGCCGACTCAGCTATCTTAAGAGCGCCACTCGGCGGTAATATAACACACCGCAAGACCCATTCAAGTGATTGATCATGCAAGAAAAGCCGCCGCAAGGCGCAAAACTCCGCAATTCCGACGGGACCACCAGCAGTCGCGTGCGCAAGGTTGCCATTGACGCCGAGCGCGCCGGGCAGCGAATTGACAATTTCCTGCGTGGCGAGCTTCCGGGCGTTCCGAAAGGCCGACTTTATCGCCTGTTGCGTCGCGGCGAAGTGCGCGTTAACGGTGGCCGGGTGCGCGCGGAATACAAACTCAAGCAAGGCGACGAAGTGCGTGTGCCGCCGGCGCGAATCCGAACGGCAGGTGCACCACCGCCCGACAGGCAGGCAGGCGAGATGCTGGATCATGTGCTGTTCGAGGACAAGCGCCTGCTCGTCATCAACAAGCCGGCGGGGATCGCGGTCCATGGCGGCAGCGGTATCAGTTTTGGTGTGATCGAATTGCTGCGCCACGCGCGACCCGAACTGAAGGACTTGTCGCTGGTGCATCGTATTGACCGGGAAACCTCGGGCTGCCTGGTACTCACCAAGCGTCGCAGCGCGCTGCGTGAACTGCACGAACGATTTCGCGAAGGCAGTGTGGAAAAGAACTACCTGGCGCTGGTGGTCGGAGACTGGCAACTTGGCGAACAGCTAATCGATGCGCCACTTCATGTGCGGCATCGCAAGAATGGTGAGCGGCATGTTGTTGTCAGCGGCAAGGAGGGCAAACCCGCGCAGACGCGGGTCGCGCTATCGCGCACTTACGGTCGCTACAGCTTGCTGCAATGTGCACCGCAAACCGGGCGCACGCACCAGATCCGCGTGCACCTGGAACACGCCGAACATCCCATAGTCGGGGACGAGCGTTACGGGGACGACGATGCAAACCGCCAGGCGAAACGCCTCGGCCTGACGAGATTATTCCTGCACGCGCAATCCATCGCCTTTCCGGACAACAGCGGCAACGACCTGCATTTTACTGCGCCGCTGGCCGACGATCTGGAGAACTTCCTGGCACGCTGCAATAGTCCGTCCCGAGACAGGCGCAAGCGGCGCTAGCACCGCTTAACAGCGGATGCGGATCAGGCCTGCAGATAGCCCAATTGCAACAGGCGATCGGCAAGCCAGATCATCGGCAGTCCGATCAGAGCCGTCGGGTCGTCAGTAGCAACCGAATCGAACAATACAAAGCCGGCCCCTTCCAGTTTGAAACTGCCGGCACAGTCATACGGTTCATCGTGTCGCAAATAGGCTTCGGCGAGCCGGCGATCAAACTGCCGGAAATGCACGGTGGTCTTATCCGTATGCTCATACCGGGCCCGGCCGACCGGATCGAGCATGCAAACCGCTGTCAGGAAGGTCACCGACTTGCCCGCCGCCGCGAGCAACTGTTCTACCGCTTTTTGGTGGTCACCGGGTTTACCCAGAACCTGGCCCTCAAGGACAGCGATTTGGTCGGCACCGATAATCAATGCATTGCGTGCGTTGATGGCGACGGCTTCGGCCTTCTTGCGGGCGAGGTAAGTGGCCAGCTCATGCGGCGGCAATCCCTGTTCATTGGACTCATCAACTTTCGGTGAAACGGTTTCATACTGGTTGAGAAATCGATCCAGCAGGCCGCGCCTGTAGGCAGACGACGATGCCAGGAAGATGGTCGGTGATGACGGGTTTTGCATAAAAAATCAGTCTGTTAGCAAGCGCAATGGAAAGTTTACCCGGTTTGCGGCGGATTGCAGCCAGTTTTCGTTCGCACGGCTGCAATCGCGCTTTGACAGGGGCCTCGCAGGTACTTATCATGCGCGCGCCATGGGCAATCCGCTGCGAGATCGCCGTACTGCTGCCGAATGGGCGTCAGTCGGACAAGTTATTGAAATAACTGAGAAAATATCTGCCTTCGACCGTCTTAGCGAGATCGTCGAAGCGGATCTCGCTGCGCTTGACGTGGACAGGATACCGGCAGAATGGCGCGAAAGTACGGTTTGCGGTGCGCTACAATTCGGCTTTCCGCAGCAGGCTGGCGGGACGCCGGTGGTGACGGGACAGGTGACAGTTGCAGTTGATGCAGTTTGTCAGCGTTGCCTGGAGCCGTTCAGATTACAGCTTCATATCGAACCGCGATTGCTGCTGGCGAAGGACGACGAGTCAATCGACGAGTTTGATGACTTTGAGGTTTGGGAACTCGAGAACGAGACACTCAGACCGTTGGATGTAGTTGAAGAATTGCTCATCATGGCGATGCCGTTCGCGGCGACGCATGACAACATGGCTGAATGCAAGGCATTCTCGACAGTGGACGCTGTTGCGACAGACATGAAACGACCATTTGCCGGGCTAGCCGAGCAAATGAAACAGGTTGAAAAGGATCCGGGCAACTGACCGGGTTTCAAGGAGAAAAATATGGCCGTTCAAAAAAGCCGCAGGACACCTGCAACGCGTGGCGCACGTCGCTCGCACGACAAGCTGAAAAAAGCAGCACTGTCTGTCGACCCGACATCCGGTGAAACACACCTGCGTCATCGCGTGACGCCGGACGGTTTTTACCGTGGCGAACAGGTTGTGAAGCAACCTGAAATCGTAGACGACGACGAGTAGTACTCCCCGTTTGGCCGGACCTCGATCCGGCCTGACTTTTTGTGGGAACCCACTCAACCCTCTCACTTGACGCAATGAGCGGCGACCTCGGCGCCGAGGTCGTCGTGCGTGCGGCTGCTGCAACCTTGCAAAAGTACGCACGCGTCGAATTATTACTGGTCGGTGACCAGGCCGAACTCGCGACACTCGTTGCAAAACATGTCGGTGACAATCCGCGCCTTCGCATCGTGCACGCGAGCGAAGTCGTCGGCATGTCGGAAGCGCCGGCCGATTGTCTGCGCAAGAAAAAAGATTCTTCAATGCGCGTTGCGATCAACCTGGTAAAGGAAGGTGCTGCGCATGCCTGTGTCAGCTCCGGCAATACCGGTGCGCTAATGGCAACGGCAAAGTTTGTGTTGAAGATGTTGCCCGGCATCGAGCGACCGGCATTCATCAGTGAAATGCCAACCGAGTGCGGTACCTTGCACATGCTGGACCTGGGTGCCAATACACAGGCGAGTGCCGAGCAGCTGTTCCAATACGCGATGATGGGTACGATCGTGACCTCGGATATCGCCCAAATCGAACGCCCTCGGGTAGCGCTGCTGAATATTGGCTCCGAGGACATCAAGGGTAATGAAACGGTGCGCGCGGCCGCGGCGCTGTTGCAAGACAGTACGCTGAATTACGTCGGTTTTATCGAAGGCAATGAGCTATTTACCGGCAAGGCCGATGTTGTCGTGACGGATGGGTTTACCGGAAATGTTGCGCTCAAGACTATCGAAGGTGCGGTGGGCCTGGCGATACATTTCCTGAAACGTGCTTTCACTCGAAACTGGTTTACCCGGCTACAGGCGCTGCTCGTACGTCCGGTATTGCGCAATCTTGCCAGCGCCATGGATGCGCGCCAGTACAATGGTGCGACTCTTGTGGGGCTAAATGGTATTGTTGTCAAAAGTCACGGCAGCGCCGATTCCGTCGCATTTCAGCATGCTATTGATAACGCCATCGTTGAGATCAGGAACCAGTTGCCACAGCAAATTGGTAGCTTGCTGCAAAAGGAAACTGCATGACCTATTCGCGCATCGCTGGAACCGGACGCTATCTTCCCGAACGGATAATGACCAATCACGACCTCGAGCAGATGGTCGACACCAGCGACGAATGGATTCGAACGCGCACCGGCGTTGAGCGCCGTCATGTGTGCGCTGACGATGAAACGGTGTCGCAAATGTGTATCGAGGCTGCAAAAATCGCCATGGATGCCGCCGGTGTCACAGCATCCGATATCGATATGGTCATTACGGGTACAACGTCTCCCGACCTGATCTTCCCGAATGTATCAACCATCATTCAGCACGAGCTTGGCATTCCCGCTTGCACGGCATTCAGCCTGGAAGCCGCGTGCACCGGATTTATATATGCGCTCAGTACCGCCGACAAATTCATCAAGGCGGGCGAGGCGAAGTGTGCGCTGGTTATGGGTGCCGAATGTATAACCAAGCTGGTTGACTGGTCGGACCGTAATACCTGTGTGTTGTTTGGCGACGGTGCCGGTGCAGTGATTCTCAAGCCGTCGGAGGAGCCGGGCATTATTTCCTGTCACCTCGGCGCAGACGGGCAGTATAAGGATTTGCTGTACTACCCGGTGGGTGCCTCAAAGAATCTTGCGGCAGCCGGTACGGCGGACGCACGTATCATGATGACCGGTAATGAGGTGTTCAAGGTCGCTGTGAAAACGCTCGGCCGCATCGCTGCAGAAACGCTTGAAAAGGCAGGCGTCTCCAAGGAAGAGCTCGACTGGCTGGTGCCGCACCAGGCGAATATTCGCATTATCCAGGCGATGGCTAAACGTCTCGATATGCCAATGGAAAAGGTCATCGTTACGGTTCAGGATCATGGCAACACCTCGGCGGCATCGGTACCGATGGCGCTCGATGTCGGCATCCGGGACGGCCGCCTGAAAAAAGGTCAATTGATTTTGACAGAAGCATTCGGCGGCGGCTTCACCTGGGGCTCGGTGCTGCTGCGTCTCTGACAAAAATAAGGTGACAGTGACCCCATTTGCGCTGCAAATAGGGTCACTGTCACCTTATTTTTAAGCCCAGAGTCTGCTCTTGTTTTGCTGCGCTGAACGACGTCGCATGCGCTGGTGCAATTGTTGCCGGCGGCGATCGATCCGGTCCCGTCGAATCAGTACATCGGAGTTGTTGCTCGCTCTGTTGTCATAGTCGTCGCGAAACTGGCAAAAATCATCGTAAGCAACACGCACATGATGCAATTCGCGCGCAATCAACTCAATCATGATGACGTCATCGAGATAGCCAATGACCGGGATCGTGTCGGGCAGGATATCCTCGGGATCGGCGAAATAGACGAAGGTGGCAAGGAGTCGTTCGCGGTCAGTTGCCGGCAGGTTCCATTCTTCGTCTGTCAGCATGCTGATGAGCGATTCGAGTTCCGGAAGGCGTTTACCCACAAAATCGGGCAGTGGTTCGTTATTGCGAATTTCGGTGAGCACATCGGTAATGGCGTCTATGATTTCAGACTCTTCCGCATCGCGTACCGCCGCACGCGATTGTTGCAGTGCCTGACGAAAAAAACCGAGGTCCCGATCGCTCAGTTCGAAGGATATTTTCATGCTCATAGCGGCAGGCTACCGGGAACCCGCTGTATCGGTCAATGTATGTGGTTTACCATACAGACACGGAACGGGTGTGGACTATGAAAATAAGACTGATCATCGGCAACAAGAATTACTCATCCTGGTCTCTGCGTTCGTGGCTGTTGTTGCGCGAAGCCGGGATCGAATTCGAGGAACAGAGGATTGCGCTGGATACGCCGACGGCACAACGTGAGCTGAGTGCGGCTTCAGCGGCCGGCCGGGTGCCTGTTATGCAGATCGACGACGTCACGGTCTGGGACACGATGGCTATCGCGGAAACCGTTGCCGAACGCTGGCCGGACAAGAGGCTGTGGCCACAGGACGCGAATACGCGCGCTCATGCGCGTTCCGTTTGTGCCGAAATGCATGCCGGTTTCGAATCGCTGCGCCAGTGCATGCCGATGAATTGCCGGGCGATGGGCCGTAAAGTGGCACTGCCCGATGAACTGACCCGTGATATCGATCGGGTTATCGAAATTTGGAGTGATTGCCATCGTGAGTACAGCGCAAACGGTGACTGGTTGTTCGGCGAATTCTCCATTGCGGATGCGATGTACGCGCCCGTTGTATTGCGCTTCAGAACTTATGGCATCAATCTGCCGGAGTCGGCCTGCCATTATCCGCGCCGTTTGTTGCAAAGTGAGGCAATGCAGGAGTGGTTACTCGCCGCCGAGTCAGAAACCGAAGTTATCGACAGGGAAGAAATAGGACAGTGATTAAAATTCTGGCACATGGCACGGCGATCTTTGCACTGCTACTGGCACTTGCCAATCCGGTGCAAGCCGCGGTTTACGATCTGCCGCCGGAGGGCCAGGATGTGATCGGTGAAGTGTCGACTGTCATTGCCAGTTACGATGACACGCTGGTCGATATCGCACGGCGTCACGGGCTCGGCTACCAGGACATCGTGCGTGCTAATCCTGAGGTGAATGTCTGGGTACCGGGCGAGGGCACCGAAGTGATCCTGCCGACGCGTTTTGTTCTGCCACCGGGGCCGCGCACCGGCCTGGTGCTGAATCTTGCCGAGTACCGCATGTATTACTTTCCGCCGGCAAATGAGGGCGAGATCGCGAAGGTGCATACCTACCCGATGAGTATCGGTCGTATGGATTGGGAAACGCCGCTGGGCCTGACACAGATTGTAGCCATGGCGAAAAACCCGGCCTGGTATCCGCCACAGTCCGTGCGTGAAGAACACGCCGCGGACGGCGACCCGTTACCGCGGATTGTGCCGCCCGGACCGGATAATCCGCTGGGCACCCGTGCACTGCGGCTTGGGCTGCCGGGTTACCTGATACACGGCACGAACCGGCCCGCCGGTGTTGGTATGCGCGTATCGCATGGGTGTATACGCATGTTCCCGGAAGACGTCGAGTTTCTGTTTGATCGTATCCAGGTCAAAACACCGGTGCGCATTATCGACGTGCCGGTGAAAATGGGTTGGGAAGGGGAGACACTGGTTGCGGAGGTGCACCCCTTGCTGGAGGTGCCGCAGCGACTGCCAAAGCAAACAGAAGCAACCATCGAGGCGCTGGATGCCGATGTCGAGTTACCGGATGTCGAGTTCCTGAGCAAGGACCCGCTGACACACATGACCGAACAATTTATTGCAACGACCGCGGAGCGTGCCGCTCAGCTTGACTGGGATATCGCCGAAGCGCTGGTTGAACGTTCCGATGGTATTCCCGAAGCCGTTGGTGTCAGCATAAAAGAGGCGGGCATAAAAAACGCCGCGACAAGCGCGGCGTTCGAATAGATGTTGTCAGGTAGCTGAGCTACTTGGACATCGATTTCTGGAACATACGTTCCATGCTCTCGCGGTTCGCTTCGCAGCAAGCCTGAGATTCTGTTGCAGCAGACAATGCCTGATCTGCGGTGCTCTGAGCTGCAGATGCAGCTTGTGAAGCACGATCTGCAGCAGCACGCGCAGCTTCAGCAGCAGACGCTGCGGCAGCGGCGTCAGCAGCAGCACGATCAGCCGTAGCTTTGACGTCGTCCAGGCCGGTTGTTGCACAACCTGCGGCCATCGCGAGGAGGAGTGCGAGTCCGCTTGCTCTAAGTGCGGTCTTTTTCATTTTGGAAGATCCCTTGATAGTTTGCCAAAATCAGCAAGCGCATTATTTCCCAAACAGAACGGCGCTGCAACGAAAATGCCTGTTTTTATTCACCTTTGTCTCCCGAATGCGACACCTCCACCGTAGGAGCGGCTCCTGGTAATCACCGTAGGAGCGGCCCTTAGGCCGCGAAGCATCACCGTAGGAGCGGCCCTTAGGCCGCGAAACCGCCGCAGGAGCGGCCCTTAGGCCGCGAAACCGCCGTAGGAGCGGCCACTGGCCGCGAAGCATCGCGGCAGCCTGAAAGGCTGCAATAAGGTTCAGACTGGTGTCACAGGTCGAACGTTTTTATGTGGCCTGTCGGCCACCGCTTCGCTTCGCGGCCAGTGGCCGCTCCTACGGGGTGGTGCTCCCATCAGCGGGACCGAGGTTCGCGGCCTAAGGGCCGCTCCTACGTGGGAACGCAGGGCTTGCGCTGGCCGAACTACTGTATATAATCCCAGCATACTGTGAATACATACAGGAATGCTGAAATGCGCGAACTGACCCCCAGACAAAAACAAATCCTTGAGCTAATTCAGGATGTTATACACGAAACCGGCATGCCGCCTACGCGTGCGGAAATTGCCGCGGAACTCGGCTTCAAATCGGCCAACGCGGCTGAGGAACATCTTCGCGCCTTGCAGCGCAAAGGCGTTCTGGAACTGGTGCCCGGCGCTTCGCGCGGTATCCAGCTAAAAGATTCTCTGCGTGATCAGATGGGTCTGCCGCTGGTGGGTCGGGTCGCTGCCGGCAGTCCCATCCTCGCAGAGGAGCATATCGAGACGCACTATCGCATCGACCCACAGCTGTTTAATCCCAAGCCGCACTACCTGTTGCGCGTGCAGGGGATGAGTATGCGTGATGCGGGTATTCTCGATGGTGACCTCGTTGCCGTGCACCGCACGCCGGAAGTGCGCAGCCGGCAGATCATTGTGGCGCGTCTGGATGACGAGGTGACGGTGAAGCGTTATCGCCAATCCGGGACGCTGGTGTCGTTGTTGCCGGAGAACGTTGATTTCGAGCCGATTGAGGTGGACCTGAGAACCCAGAGTCTTGTCATTGAAGGTGTCGTGGTCGGCGTTATTCGCGATGGCTTGCCGCTGCATTGATGGTTTTCCCGTATGAGCCTGACAAAACTCCTGGAAAACCCGCGTATCTGGCGGGGTGGCAGCCGGCTCGATACGCGTACCGGGCTTGCCAGTGGTTTTGCAGAACTCGACCGGTGTTTGCCCGGCGGCGGTTGGCCGACTGAGGCATTAACGGAAATTCTCGTCGGTCATTACGGCATTGGTGAGCTACGTTTATTGATGCCGGCACTCGCACGGTTGAGTGCGGAAGAGGCTGCACCTCACTACAGTGAACAGGCAGAACCGGGCTGGATTGCCTGGGTCTCTCCGCCGTTTCAACCGTACGCACCGGCGCTGCAGCAATGCGGTATCGATCTGTCGCGCATGTTGGTCGTGCGACCAAAGGACGACAGCGAGCTTTTGTGGTCAGCAGAACAGGCCTTATCGTCCGGAACCTGTGCCGCGGTTTTATTGTGGCCCGAGACACTCGACGACCAGGCCAGCCGCCGTTTGCAACTGGCGGCAGAAAAAGGCCATAGCTGGGCGATTGTATTTCGACCGTTTTCAGCACGGCATGAGCCGTCTGCTGCGGCGCTGCGCCTGGCACTGGAGTCCACCGAGCAGGGCACACGTGTCCATATCCTGAAAAGTCGTGGCGGTCGCCCGACTGTCTTGAACAATTTATTCCGTAATAAACCCTGAGCATGTCGCGAGCATGGAAATCACCCGTCGCGGTACGGGACACTGCCCCGACGCTTACCGGTAAGCAGCAAGCCTTACCGTTCGCGGAACCGGCGCCACCACCGCCCGCTGCCGTGTCCGTTACGCCAACATCGGTGCGACGGCTGTGGTTTTGCATTTACCTGCCGAATTTGCCACTGGAGGCGTGCCGTACTTCGGACGAGGCGTTTGCCATTGTTGAGGAACAACACGGCATCTATCGCATTTTGCAGACTGACTCGCTAGCGGCGGCAGCCGGTGTGATGGTCGGGCAGTCGACCAATGCAGCGCTTGCCTTGTTGCCGGCGCTCACGCTGACTGAACGTAGTCCGGTACGCGAACAACAGGTGCTGGAACAGCTGGCCACCTGGCTGGAGCGCTTTTCTTCATTTGTCAGCATTGCCGGCAAGAACGTGTTGTTACTGGAAATTGCCGGTAGCCTGCGCCTGTTCGGCGGACTTCCTCAGTTGCGGCAAGCTATTGCGAAGGGTCTTGAGGGCCAGGGTTTTTCGGCGGCCATGGCGATTGCACCAACGCCACTGGGTGCCACCTGGCTGGCCAGGGCCGGCCGGCGCAGCTGTATTCGTGCGGAAGAAAACTTAAGCGCTGCATTGCGCTCTTTGCCGCTTTCCTGCCTGCACTGGCCACAGGGACAGTACGAGGCACTGGCAGGCATGGGGATTGCCACTATCGGCGATTGCCTGCGACTGCCGCGCGAAGGCTTTGCCCGGCGCTTTGGTGCAGAACGTTTGCTGGAACTTGATCGTGCGCTGGGGCACTTGCCTGACCCACGTGATTCCTGGCGTGCGCCGGAACGTTTTTGTGCCGACTTTGAAATGAGCGAGGAGCAATCCGATCGCGAGTTATTGCTCAACATCTGCTATGAGCTGCTGCTTTCGCATGAACAGTTTTTGCTGGCGCGCCAATTAGGCACGCAGCGTTTATGTCTCAGTTTTTTTCATCTCAAAAGCACCGCGACTGAACTGACGTTGGGCTCGGCGCTGGCTGACCGTTCGGCGCTACGCTGGTTCGACCTTCTTAAAATTCGTTTCGAAACCCTGCGTTTGCCGGAAGCAGTGATTGCGGTGCGTTTGCGCAGCGGCTTGTCACAGCCACTGCAGGCGGAAACAGCACGACTTGGGTTTAATGCGAAAGGTGGCCGGCAAAGACGCCGCTATTCGATCGCACAACTGGCCGAACGGCTGATCGCGCGTATTGGCGATCAGTCTGTTAATGCAGTGAACATGGTGGCCGAGCACCGTCCCGAATACGCTTTCAGTGTGCAGCACCCTTTATCGGACTGGTCGGCGAATACGCTTGATGGCAGGAAGCGTGTCGAGCGTCCGCTGTGGATGTTGCCGGAGCCGGCCTTGCTGCCGGTGGATCGTGGTTATCCGTTGCACAAAGGCTGTCGCCTGACCTTGCTTGACGGGCCTGAACGGCTCGAAACCGGCTGGTGGGATGACAACAGCATCTCACGCGATTACTACATGGCGGTCAACGCCGCTGGCATACGTCTGTGGGTTTTTCGTAATCGACGGCGCACGCCGGACTGGTACCTGCATGGCATCTTCGGTTAGGGATTCGCCAGGCAGTACGTATGCCGAGCTACATGCACTGAGCAATTTTACCTTCCTGCGCGGTGCATCCCATCCGGAGGAGCTGGTTGAGACAGCGGCAGCACTGGGTTACGAGGCACTGGCGATTACCGATGAATGCTCGATGTCCGGCATCGTGCGTGCGCATGCTGCGGCAAAACAGGCGGGTTTGAAAAAGCTCATCGTTGGCTCGGAGCTGCGCTTGCGTAGCGGCCGAAAACTGGTTGTGCTGGTGCAGAATGCCACCGGTTACGCGGCACTTTGCCAGCTTATCAGCCGCGCGCGTCGTGCGGCAGAGAAGGGCAGTTATGAACTGACACGACACGACTTTGAAGACGGGCTGCCCGGATGTCTCGTACTCTGGGTGCCGGATGAGGACCTGGTGCTCGATGTTGAGGACCACTGGATACGCGAAACCTTTCGTGATCGCCTGTGGATCGCCGTTGAGTTACTGGCGGACGGCCGCCAGCGCGAACAGCTCGACAGGTTAAGGGCAGAGGGCCGCCGCCTGCATCTGCCGCTGGTTGCGAGCGGTGATGTACACATGCACATTCGTGCACGCCGCATATTGCAGGATGCCGTGACGGCCATACGCCTTGGTACAACGGTCGAGCAGGCTGGTTTTGCACTGTATGCCAATGGTGAGCGCCACCTGCGCGCGTTGGCCGTGCTCGAGCGCGTTTACCCGGCAGAGTTGCTGGCCGAGTCGGTGCGCATTGCCGAACGCATTCAGTTTTCTCTTGATGAGTTACGTTACGAGTATCCCAACGAACTGATACCGGACGGTGAGACCGCAGCAAGCTATCTTCGCAAGCTGACCGAAGAGGGCATGCAGCAGCGCTGGCCGAGCGGGGTTCCGTCCAAGGTACGCAGGCTTGTGGAGCATGAACTCAAGCTGATTGCGGAACTCGAGTACGAGTCGTACTTTTTAACGGTGCAGGACATCGTGGCCTTTGCACGTTCACAGCAGATTCTTTGCCAGGGGCGCGGTTCTGCTGCCAACTCGGCCGTGTGTTTTTGTTTGGGCATAACCGAAGTCGATCCGGATCGCATGCAGGTGCTGGTCGAACGCTTTATTTCCAAAGAGCGCAACGAGCCGCCGGATATCGATGTCGACTTCGAACATGAACGCCGTGAAGAAGTCATCCAGTACATCTACACAAAGTACGGTCGCGAACGCGCCGCACTGGCGGCCACGGTCATCACTTACCGGCCGCGCAGTGCGCTGCGTGATGTCGGCAAGGTGCTGGGTTTGAGTAATTTGCAAATCAGCCGCTTATCGCGCTCCATGCAGTGGTGGGACGGTCGCAAGGTCGATGACAGTCGGGTCCTCGAGGCCGGGCTGGATCCGGACAGCCCGGTCATTCGCAGGCTGCTGTACCTGGTGCGCGAACTTATCGGCTTCCCGCGGCATCTTTCACAACACGTTGGTGGCTTTGTTATTTCCGATGCGCCGCTGTATGAACTCGTACCGATCGAGAATGCGACGATGCCGGATCGCACAGTGATTCAGTGGGAAAAGAACGATCTCGAGGACCTGGGCCTGTTGAAAGTCGACGTACTGGGACTGGGTATGTTGACGGCAATACGGCGCAGCTTTGATCTGATTCGTGAATTCGATGGCCGTGACTACACGCTGGCGACGGTGCCGGCAGAAGACCCCCTGGTCTACGACATGATCTGCGACGGCGACACGATGGGTGTGTTCCAGATCGAGTCACGTGCACAGATGACCATGCTGCCGAGACTGAAACCCCGCTGCTATTACGACCTGGTGATCGAGGTGGCGATCATCCGGCCAGGACCGATCCAGGGCGACATGGTGCATCCGTATCTGCGCCGTCGTAACGGCGAGGAGGCGGTCGATTATCCGAGCGAGGAGGTTAAAGGGGTGCTGCAGCGTACTTTGGGTATACCGATTTTCCAGGAACAGGTGATGCAGCTGGCCGTGGTCGCAGCGGGTTTCTCACCTGGTGAGGCCGATCAGTTACGACGCGCGATGGCCGCCTGGAAACGCCGTGGCGGACTTGGCCCGTTTGAAGACAAGTTGATTTCCGGCATGCGTGAGCGGGGTTACGAGGAAGGTTTTGCCCGGCAGATATTCCGGCAGATCGAAGGCTTTGGCGAATACGGTTTCCCGGAGTCGCATTCAGCGAGTTTCGCTTTGCTGGTGTACGTATCGTGCTGGCTGAAATACCACACGCCGGCCGCATTCACCTGTGCGTTGTTGAATAGCCAGCCGATGGGTTTTTACTCAGCATCGCAACTGGTACAGGACGTGCGGCGGCACGGTGTGACAGTCCACGCGGTGGATATCAACCGCAGTGACTGGGACTGCAGTCTTGAGAAAGCTCACGACGGTAGTGCGGAACTGCGGCTTGGTTTGTGCATGGTCAAGGGCCTTGCCGAAGACGCAGGACGACGTATTGTGACCGAGCGTGAACAGGGCACTTATAAAAAAGTACAAAACCTGCGGGAACGCGCTCACCTGGACCGGCGCGAACTGAACGTACTGGCGACATCAGGCGCCTTGCGACAGCTATCCGGCGACCGGCATCGTGCACGCTGGGCTGTAGCGGGCACTGAGCAACCCTTGCCGTTGTTTCGTTCCATGGAGCGTTACGAGGCGACACCGCTTCTGAAGAAACCGACGGAGGGGCAGAATATTGTCGCGGACTACCAAAGCACCGGGCTGACGCTGGAACGCCACCCGATGTGCCTGCTGCGACGCCACCTGGATCGCTACAATTATGTTGCAGCGGCCGCTCTGCCGCAGCGGCAGAATGGTGAGCAGATCAATGTTGCAGGACTTGTCATCACCAAGCAGCGACCCGGTACCGCCAGTGGCGTTACCTTCGTCACACTGGAAGACGAGACCGGGCAGATCAACCTTATTCTCTGGAAAAAAGTGGCAGAAGCGTTCCGGCCAGCATTATTGAATGCACGCTTGCTCGGCATTAGCGGAGAACTGCAGATAGAAGGAAAAGTCATCCACGTCATCGCACGTCGGTTGTTCGATCACACCGAAATGCTGGGTGGTCTCAGCGTGCGCTCACGCGACTTTCACTGAACGATCAGTCGTCGTCGAGGCTGAAGTTGTAAGTGTCGTCAAGCGCACTTTCTTTCGCTTCACGAATTTCTTCCAACCGTTTACGAATTCTCGCTCGCTCTGCAGCGCTGTGGGCATCCGTCGATTCGATTTTTGCGACGAGTTCCTCAACGTTGAGTTCCGCGGAGAGATCACCAATCGTCTCGTCAAAATCAACGCTGATGTCGCCATCCGAAATGGCTTCGGCCACATCGCCATCGCCATCGCCATCGTCAGCGTCTTCGATGTCGTCGATGTCATCATCGTCAACAGGTTTGTCACTATCGCCGATCATTGCTTACCTCGCCAGGCTTCAAGACGTACTACCGAATAAGATTGTTGATCTCGAAAATGGGCAACAGGATTGCAAGTACAATCAATAGCACAATGCCGCCCATCAACACGATCACCAATGGCTGCAATATACCAAGTAAAGCGGCAATAAGGCCATTCACTTCGCGTTCCTGACCCGACGCGGCACGATCAAGCATTTCCTCCAGCCGGCCGCCTGCTTCACCGCTGGAGACCAGGTGAATCATCATCGGCGGAAACAGCTTGCTGGTCGCAAGTGATTTACTGATCGAGCCACCCTCGCGAACACGCACAGTCGCCTCGGTAACTGCGTCGCGCATCGGCAGATTTTCGACGACTTCCGACGAAATCTTGAGCGCCTCGAGAATTGGCACGCCGCTGCCGGCCAGGATGCTCAAGGTGCGAGTAAAGCGGGCAGTATTGATGCCGCGGGTCAGACGTCCGGTGATCGGGGTGCGTAACAGAAAGCGATGAAAACGCCGCCGTGGCCCATCTTGCTGCAACAGCTTCCAGACACCGTAAATGGCGAGGCCAACGCCGATGAACAGCAACAGCCAATGATCGCGCAGGAAATCGCTGGTTGCGATCATTCCCCGCGTGAGTCCGGGCAACTCGGCTCGCGTGCTTTCGAATACGCCAACGATTTTCGGTACAACGGTCGCCAGCATAAAGCCGATGATGCCGAGCGCCATGACGATCAGCGCAACCGGGTACACCATCGCATTGGTAATATTCTGCCGCAGCTCCTGGCGCGATTCGGTGTAATCGGCCAGCCGCTCGAGCACGACATCCAGGTGCCCGGATTGCTCGCCCGCCGCGACCGTGGCGCGATACAGCTCCGGGAATGCCTGCGGAAACTCGGCCAGTCCATCGGCCAGCGTATGGCCTTCCATCACCTTGCCACGCACACCGAGCAGGATACTCTGGGTACGTGGATTGTCATTCTGCTGCGACACGGCAAGCAGCGTTTCCTCCAGCGGCATTCCCGATTGTGCAAGCGATGCCAGCTGTCGCGTGATAAGCGCCAGTTCAGCCGACGAAATACCTTTCCGAAAGGAAAAACTGCGTTGGCGTTTTGCCTCTTTGTGGGCGACTTCGGTAACACTGACCGGCAGCAATTGCCGATCGCGTAACAACTGTCGTATGTGCCTGGGCGTGTCACCCTCAAGCAGACCTTTTGTCTGCTTGCCAGACTGGTCCATTGCGACGTATTCGAACGCACCCATGTGTCAGTCCTGCCGTGCCACTAATCTTCGCGTGTAACGCGCATGACTTCATCGAGCGTCGTGCGGCCAGCTAACACAAGGCGGCAACCGTCGGCACGAATATTCGCACTGTGTTGTCGTGCGTGCCGTTCCAGTTCCTGCTCGCTGACGCCGTCGTGGATTTTTTCGCGCATCGCGTCGTCGACCGTGATCAATTCGTAGATTCCGGTGCGCCCCACAAAGCCCCGATTGCCGCCGCTGCCGGGCTTGTAGAGTGTCGGTGGGCTGCCCGGATCGAGTCCCAAAACTTCGCATTCGTATTCGGATGCCGTGTACGGAATCTTGGTCGCATCGTCCAGTACCCGGACCAGCCGTTGCGCCAGGACGCCAATCAGGCTTGACGCGAGCAGGTAGGGCGCGACACCCATGTCACGCAGGCGCGTGACGGCACCGCTGGCCGTGTTGGTGTGCAGTGTCGACAATACCAGGTGGCCCGTGAGGCTCGCCTGTACAGCGATTTCCGCCGTTTCCAGATCGCGAATTTCGCCGACCATCACGACGTCGGGATCCTGCCGGAGAATCGCACGCAAGCCTCGAGCGAAAGTCATCTCTACTTTCGTATTGACCTGCGTCTGACCGATACCGTCGATCAGGTACTCGATGGGATCCTCAACCGTCATGATGTTACGGCTGTTGTCGTTAATTCTTTCCAGCGCCGCATACAGGGTTGTGGTCTTGCCGGAGCCGGTTGGCCCGGTTACCAGGATAATGCCGTGCGGTTTGTGAATGAGCTCATCCATCGAGCGCATCGACACGTCTTCCATGCCGAGAGACGACAAGTCCAGACGCCCGGCCTGCTTGTCGAGCAAACGCAAAACGACTCGTTCGCCGTGCCCGGATGGTAATGTCGATACGCGGACGTCAACGGCTCGGCCGCCGATCTTCAGTGAAATACGTCCGTCCTGCGGCAGGCGCTTTTCTGCGATATCCAGGCGGGACATGACTTTGATTCGGGAGACAACCAATGGTGCGAGCGCACGACGTGTTTGCAAGACTTCCCGCAGCACACCATCGATTCGAAACCGTACCCCGAGGCGGTTTTCGTAAGTCTCAATATGCACGTCAGACGCGTTTTCCTTAATGGCTTCTGTCAACACGGCATTGATGAAGCGAATTATCGGCGCGTCGTCATCGCTTTCCAGCAGATCGGACGGTTCCAGTTCCTGTGCGAACTGGGACAGATCGAATTCCTCATCAAGGCCATCGACCATTTGTGCTGCGTTCTTTGAATCCTGCTCGTAGTACTCCTGCAAAAGCGTATCGAACACTTCGGAAGACACCCGCGACAACGCCAGCGGGACACCGGCAAAGCGACGCACCTCAGCGAGAACAAGCGCGCTTGCGCCGGCGCGATAGACGGCTTTGCCGCCATCGGAACTCACTTCCTGAATCAGGACTCCGTGGCGTTTTGCAAACGAAAACGGCAGGGCGCGCCGCGCTGGCAAGACTTCTACCTCTGGCGCTGCGGCGAGTATGACCTCGCTATTCGCTTCCATCGTCCGATTCCGTTTCGCGTTGCAACTCGCTTTCTGTGAGTTCCGGTAATACCGGACGGGTGCGGCCTGGCATTAACTGGATACTGTCACCTTCTTTCCGCTGCTGGATGCCGCGGATGAGGTTGTACTTGGCATTCGTCTGGAACGATGTGTCGGCCGAATTACGCATAATTTCGGCGCGAATGAAAATCATCAAATTGGTTTTTCTTTTCGTCGTCTGCTGCGAACGGAATAGCGCGCCGAGGAGCGGTATCTTACCCAGGACCGGCACCGCCTGGGTGCTTTCCAGCAGGGTGTCTTCAAGCAAACCGCCGAGAACCAGGATTTCGCCATCATCGACGATGACGGTTGTTTCGACAATGCGCTGATTGGTGATCAGGTCGACAGCGTCGCCTGCCGACTGTGCGATGCTTGAGATTTCCTGCGAAATATTCAAGACCATCGAATCGCCTTCGTTGATTTGCGGCGTGATGGCGAGTTTTACACCGATCTGTTCACGGTTGATCGTTTGAAACGGGTTAACCGAACCGCTGGTACCACCGGTATTCGTGAACGAGCCGGTAACGAACGGTACTTCTTGGCCGACATTGAGTGTTGCCTCTTCGTTGTCGGTCGTAACGATCGAGGGCGTGGAAATGATGTTGGTATCCGCGTCGCCTTCCAGTGCATTCAGGATCGCGGCAAAACTCACACCGGTATCCGATATCCGGCCGAGCCCCATCGTTATACCGTTGCTGACAAGGCTGCTGGGATCCACGGTGCCGCCGGCTGCAGCCGAACCCAGTTGCACGACGCCGGATATGTCCGCAAAGTCAGTCAGAGCAATCGGTGTGTCGCTGCCGCTACCCTCGATGGCCCACGATACGCCGAAACGATTTTCTTCGTCCGCGATGACCTCAACGATGATCGCTTCGACGAGGACCTGGGCGCGGCGAATGTCGAGTTTGTCGACGATCTGCATCATCGAGCGCATCATTTTGGGCGGCGCGTCGACAATGATCGCGTTCGTTTGTGGGTCCGCCCAGACATTCACATTATCCAGCGACGACGGTGCCGCCTGGCCGCCGGCACCCGCCGTTACCTGGTTGGTGAAGTGCGCCTGCAATTTGGTCGCGAGCTCTTCTGCATCGGCGTAGCGCAAATAACGGACCTGTGAATCGCCGCCAGCTTCAAGCGGTGTATCCAGGTGCGCAATCAGGGTTCGCAGGCGCAGTCGATTCGCTTTGTCGCCGCCGATAAGGACACTGTTTGTCCGTGAGTCGGCGACCAGGCTGGTGGACACCGGCGCACCGTCGGCGCGTTGTGTCTGTGTCAGCGCCGTCATAATGCGCACGATTTCGGTTGCTGACGCGTTTTGTAGCGATACCACCTCGATGTCTTCATCGCTTGCCATATCGATGCGGCGGATAATTGAAACCATGCGTGCGAGGTTTGCGGCTCGGTCCGAAATGATCAGCATGTTCGAACCGGCATGTGCCACCATGTGGCCGTATTGCGGAATCAGCGGTCGCAGGATTGGCACAAGTTGGGTGGCACCGACGTTCTTGACCTGGATGACCTGTGTCGCCATGTCATCCGGACCCGCTGCACCTTCGGTACCGAAGCCACTCGGGAATTGCCGGGCTGTCGCGTCCGGCAGGATTTTGATCAGGTTGCCACTTTCAACTGCGACATAGCCGTGCACCTGCAGGATCGACAGGAAAGCCTCGTAAAACGCATCCTGCGACATCGGTTCTGCAGACAGCAGGTTCACCTTGCCGGTCACTCGTGGGTCGAGGATAAAATTCTTGCCGGTCGCCTCACTGACTGCTTCGACGACGATGCGGATATCGGCATCTTTCCAGTTCAGCGTGATACCCGATTCCTGTGCGAAGGATCCCGGTACAACTGCGATGATTGTCAGCGCGACAAGCAGAAAAATACTGCGTTTTGATTTCATAGATTGCTTCATTGGCTTTAGTTGCCGCCCAGATCAAGTTGGCTCGTTTTCAAGGTCAGTGTTTCCGATTCGCCATTGCGCTCAATGGTAACCGTAACCTGCTCAGCCGTGCCCAGAGATTGAAAGATTTGCATCGCCTGGCCGGCATCCGAAAGCGCCTGCCCATCGATGTCCTTGATAATGTCGCCGGGGCGCAGTCCGAGTGCAGCAAACTGACGGCGATCCCGCCCCGGATAAACGCGAAAGCCGACCTGCTCGCCGTTAACCCGGTACGGAGTGGGTCGAATCACATCGGTCAGCTTGGTCAGATTTTCAGTCACCACGGACTGAATGCTTTGAGTATTGCCCGGTGTCTGTCGCGTTGTGGTCGTTCGTCTTGCCAGGCTGCTCGCCGGTGTATCCTTGAACTCACGTGGCAACTTCAGGACGGTGAGTGCGCCACGCTCATTGAGCACGACGCGGTCTGCGTAGACGGCATGCAGCGAGGCAACGGAATCGACGGCGTCACCGATCGTGTAGACCTTCTGGTCATTGCCGCCGTCCGAAATGATAGCGATTGAATAGCGTGGAATTTCCGATGCCACGGTACCGTTCAACGTCAGGTTAATTCGCTTGGTTTCTTCCAGGTCGCTCGCAGCGGCTACCGCTTGTGGTGCTGGCGCGGCATCGGCTATGCCAAACATATGCGCGCTGGCGATGGTGCTGACGTCGGATGAAATACTGGATGCTGAATTGTTACCCGGAATAGCGGCAGGTAACGGCACCGGTGTACCGGCCGAGGTTCCCGGCACCAGCAGCCAAACCATTTGCGCGGCCTGCCAGGCGATCAGAGCCACCAGTAGCAGGCTGATCAAAGGGGGCAGATACCGGTTCACGGCGTCGAGGGCCGAGTCGCCGTCTACGCTAGTAATATTTGACCAGTTTGCTCTTGAAATCATATTCAATGAAGCTATTTCGGATGATGACTTGTCTATTAACGTAGCGACCCGATGATACGGGTTGAACTGTAGACCGAACAAGCAGATTATTGACTTTTAAGCGAAATATCGCATCAAGGAATCATGAGCGAAGAGCATAAAGACACGGATCGACGCGCGAATTACGACCTTGCCGTCGATGAAGCGCGGCCGGAACTCAAGCGGCCGCCGCTGTATCGTGTTGTTCTGATCAACGACGATTTTACGCCGATGGAGTTTGTGGTTGAAATTCTGGAGTCTGTTTTCGCGATGGAGCGGACACGGGCAACCCAGGTCATGCTGGAAGTACACACGAAAGGGAAGGGCATTTGTGGCGTATTCAGCTACGAAATCGCCGAAACCAAGGTAGCCCAGGTTATGAGTATTGCGACACAGCATCAGCATCCGTTGCTGTGCACGATGGAAGAGTCCTGAATGAACGACGAGGCCCGATATGTTGAGCAGTGAGCTCGAATTTTGCCTAAACGAGGCGTTCCAGAGGGCGAGGGACCATCGTCATGAATTCATGACGGTGGAGCACCTGCTGCTGGCCTTGCTCGATATCCCGGGCGTGCACGAGATTCTGAAGGCATGCGATTCGAATATTCCCGAATTGCGGCGCCAGTTGACCGAGTGCATTGACGAACAGACACCGCTGCTGGCCGAGGCCGACGACGCTGAGGTGCAACCGACACTGGGTTTCCAGCGAGTGCTGCAGCGTGCGGTATTTCATGTGCAGTCGAGCGGCAAGAAGGAAGTGACGGGCAGTAATGTGCTGGTGGCGATTTTTTCGGAAAAGCAGTCACAGGCTGTGTATTTCCTCAGCCTGCAGGACATTTCGCGGCTCGATGTCGTCAACTACATTTCTCACGGCCTGCCACAGGTCCCCGGAGAGGGCGCGCCCGCTGACGACGACAGCGAACTGGAGTCCGAGGCAGAACCGGAGCTCTCACCATTGCAGAAGTACGCGACCAATCTGAACGAGCGTGCCGTGCAGGGCAAAATCGATCCGCTAATCGGCCGCGAAATTGAAATCGAACGCACCGTGCAGATTCTTTGCCGGCGGCGCAAGAATAACCCGCTGTATGTTGGCGAGGCAGGTGTCGGCAAGACGGCTTTGGCAGAGGGCCTCGCGCGCATGGTAGTTGAAGAGCGGGTACCGGACGTACTGGCCGACAGTACGATCTACGCGCTCGACATGGGTACTCTGATCGCAGGGACCAAGTACCGCGGTGACTTTGAAAAGCGCCTCAAGGGTGTCATCGCGGAGTTGCGTGAAGACCCCAGCGCGATACTGTTTATTGATGAAATTCATACGGTTATTGGCGCCGGCGCAGCCTCGGGCGGTGTCATGGACGCGAGCAACCTGATCAAGCCGGTATTGGCGAACGGGGAGATGCGCTGCATCGGCTCGACGACCTATGCAGAATACCGCGGCATTTTTGAAAAGGATCACGCCCTGGCGCGTCGCTTCCAGAAGGTTGATGTCCCCGAGCCGAGCATTGAGGAGACGGTGGCGATTCTGAACGGCCTCAAGTCCCGTTTCGAAGAACACCATGGCATCAAGTACGACAATCCGGCCCTGGAAGCGGCGGTCGAACTGTCCGTGCGGCATATCAATGACCGGCACCTTCCTGACAAGGCGATTGACGTCATGGATGAGGCAGGTGCCAACCTCCGGCTGCAGCCGGAAAAGAGTCGTGGCAAGCGCGTCACGGTCAAAATGATAGAGAATATCGTTGCCAAGATTGCCCGCATTCCCGAGAAAAGTGTTTCATCGTCGGATCGCGATGCGCTGCGCACCATGGAACGTGATCTCAAGCTCACCATTTTCGGTCAGGACACGGCAGTCGAGGCGCTGAGTAGCGCCATCAAGATGTCACGTTCCGGATTACGCGATGAGGAAAAGCCGATTGGCTCTTTCCTGTTTGCCGGGCCGACGGGTGTTGGCAAGACGGAAGTGACCCGGCAACTCGCCATGATCATGGGTGTTGAGCTGATCCGCTTTGATATGTCCGAGTACATGGAACGGCACACAGTGTCGAGACTGATCGGCGCGCCGCCGGGTTACGTCGGTTTCGACCAGGGCGGACTCTTAACGGAGTCTGTTAATAAAAACCCACATGCCGTTGTTTTACTTGATGAAATAGAGAAGGCCGATCCGGAAGTCTTTAACCTGTTATTGCAAGTGATGGACCACGGCACCCTGACCGACAACAATGGCCGGAAAGCCGATTTTCGCAACGTGATACTGGTCATGACGACCAACGCCGGCGCCGAAGAGACCAGCCGGGCGTCGATCGGTTTTACCGAACAGGATCACAGCTCTGACGCCATGGCTGTTATCTCAAAACGCTTTTCACCGGAATTCCGCAATCGACTGGATGCGATCATCCAGTTTTCGGCACTCGACATTGATTCGATCAAGCGCGTTGTCGACAAACTGGTCGTTGAACTTGAGGCCAAGCTTGGTAACAACAACGTCACGCTTGAACTCGATGACGCGGCGCGCGACTGGATTGCGGCGCGCGGTTACGACCCGAAGATGGGTGCGCGGCCAATGGCCAGGATTATCCAGGAGCAGATCAAGCGGCCGCTGGCCGAAGAGTTGTTGTTTGGCAGCCTGGCAAAAGGCGGGCACGTGAAAATCGTCGTCGGCGATGACGACAATCTCGAACTGAATGCTGAACCGGTGCTCAAGGAACTCGAGCACCTGCCTGAAGACTAGCGGCTGTTGCGCTAACGACCGCGGTAGACGATGCGGCCCTTGCTCAGGTCATAGGGTGTGAGTTCAACCGTGACTTTGTCACCGGTCAGAATACGGATATAGTTTTTGCGCATTTTTCCTGAAATATGCGCCGTCACTACGTGCCCGTTTTCGAGCTCAACTCGAAAGGTTGTGTTGGGCAGCGTCTCGTTTACGACGCCTTCCATCTGAATGGCTTCTTCTTTCGCCAAGGGGGTACTTCTCTCTACTGCTAAAAGGCTGGCGAATTGTGCAGAAATGGCCGTGGTATTGCAATGCGCCGTGTCCTTAATTGGACAAAAGATCTCGGCAGGGAATACTTGCGTCAGGCCATTTGTCGAATGGCCTCACGGGCTCACAGAGGCGATCCAGCATTTGCCGGAACTCCGCTCGCGGCAGGGTTCGGGCGCCGAGGCTCAATAGATGAGCCGATACGACCTGGCAATCGAGCAAGGCAAGATCGCCCTGCTGCATGCGATAGGCGAGATACAACATAGCCATTTTTGAACTGTTCGGACGACGGCTATACATCGATTCCCCGAAGAAAGCCGAGCCGATGGCCAAACCGTACATTCCGCCGACCAGTTCATTGTCGATCCAGACTTCAATCGAGTGCGCCCAGCCCAGCGCATGCAATGCGCGGTAAGCCGCGTCCATGTCCGGTGTTATCCACGTTCCCTGACCGGAGCGGCGTGGCGCTGCGCATTGCCGTATGACCTCATCAAATGCCGTGTTTATGCGAATCTCGGCCGTCGTTGAACGGATTTCCTGCTGCTGACGTCGCGATACCCTGAAATCGCCGGGAAGGAAGACACAGCGCGGGTCGGGAGTCCACCAGAGCAACGGCTGGCCCTCTTCAGACCACGGGAAGATGCTCTGGCGGTAGGCTGCCAGCAGCCGTTCCGGACGCAGGTCGCCGCCGGCGGCCAACAGGCCATCGGGCTCAGCGAGCGCAGCGTCGATCGGGGGAAAGCGCTCCGGCGGGTCGTCGCCGTGCAGCCAGATCACGCGGGTGTTGCTCATTCGTCCGCTTCTGCATTGCGGTAGGGCGTGTGCGCGTCGATCGCATCGATATAGCGATCGACATGTCGCCCTTCGTCGTCGAGGTAGCGCTCGATGGCGCGTGCAAATTCGGTATGCGCGAGCCAGTGCGCGGAAGCTGTCGACACGGGCGAAAAACCGCGGCTGACCTTGTGCTCGCCCTGGGTGCCGGGCTCAAAGACCGATTTGCCGGTCTCTATGCAGTAGTCAATGCCCTGGTAATAACAGGTTTCGAAATGCAGCGAATCGACATGTCCGTCCGAACCCCAGTAGCGCCCGTACAGATGCGTGCCACTTTCGAAAAATACGGCACAGGCGACAATCTGCGCATCTTTTTCCGCAAGGATGTACAGGACTTCATCGGGTAATTGTTGGCTGATGCTGGCAAAGAATTCCTTGTTGAAATACGGCAGCGAGCCACGACGCAGAAATGTATTGCTGATCAGTTCGTAGATAACGTTCAGGCTTGTGTCGTCAACGTCCGAGCCGCGCACGCGGCGAAACGTAATGCCATTTTCCGCTACCCGCCGCCGGTCGCGCCGCGCCTTTTTGCGCTTCACCGAAGTGAACGTCGCAAGAAAATCGTCGAATGAACGATACTGGCGGTTGTGCCAGTGAAACTGGCAATCCTTGCGTAACATGAATTCATTGGCTTCGAGTAAGTCAATCTCTGCATGTGTTGGAAACAATATATGCAGCGATGAATAATCACCGTCTTTTGCCAGGGCAATGGCGGCGTCCAGGGTAGCTTGAGCCGCCTCGCGATCATTCGCGTCGCGCAACAGCAGGCGCGTACTGGTAGCGGGTGTAAACGGAACCGCAGAAACAAGTTTTGGATAGTAGTTGAGACCTGCTTGCTCATAAGCGTTAGCCCACGCCCAATCGAAAACGAATTCACCCCAGGAGTGTGATTTCTCATACAGCAGCAGCGCCGCCCGCAGACCGCGATTGTCGCTCAAGGTCAGGTGTCGAGGAATCCAGCCGGTCTCGGGCGAGACGCATCGGGTGTCTTCCGCGGCCTGCAAGAACTCGTGCCGCAGGAACGGGTAGCGGCGACCGCCCAGCGCATTCCAGGCGTCGCGATCAATGTCGCTGATGGCGTCGTGGACAGTCAGGTGCACGACAGACCCGGTTTCTCAGGCAGTCTTTCGATCGGCAGCCTTGTTGGCGTCATCCAGTGCATCGACGTATTTTTCGGCATCGAGCGCGGCCATACAACCGGCACCTGCCGAGGTAATCGCCTGTCGGTAGACCTGGTCGGCGACATCGCCTGCGGCGTATACACCCGGGATACTGGTTGCGGTGGCGTCGCCTTCGATGCCGGATTTGACGACGATATAGCCGTTTTTCATCTCCAGTTGGCCGTCAAACAGCCCTGTATTCGGCTTGTGGCCGATCGCAATAAACACACCGTCAAGGTCGATATCGGTGGTCTGTGCGTCGTCCCTGGTGCAACGAATTCGCATACCGGTGACGCCGGCGTCATCACCGAGCACCTCATCGAGAACATGGTCCCAGCGAATGTCGACTTTTCCCTCGCGTTCTTTTTCGAACAAATGGTCCTGCAGGATTTTTTCGGCGCGCAGTTCGTCGCGACGGTGCACCAGTGTGACCTTCGAGGCAATGTTGCTAAGGTACAGTGCTTCTTCGACTGCCGTGTTGCCACCCCCAATCACAGCGACCGGTTTGTTGCGGTAGAAAAAGCCGTCGCAGGTGGCGCAGGCCGATACGCCGCGTCCCTTGTACGCTTCCTCGGACTCGAGGCCAAGGTACATCGCCGTGGCACCAGTCGAGATGATCAGTGCATCACAGGTATAGGTCGCATAGTCGCCGTGCAACTCAAACGGCCGTTTCGACAGGTCGGCTTTGTGGATATGGTCATTGACGATCTCGGTGTTGAAGCGCTGCGCATGGCGCAACATTCGGTCCATCAGCTCGGGTCCCTGCAAACCTTCGACATCACCCGGCCAATTGTCGACGTCGGTTGTGGTCATCAGCTGTCCACCCTGTTCGACGCCAGTGACCATAACCGGGTCAAGATTGGCACGCGCCGCATAGACGGCGGCCGCATAGCCAGCCGGCCCGGAACCCAGGATCAGAACCCGGCAATGTTTCAAGTCACTCATGTATAATTTGTCCGTTACAAAGAAGAAGCAAAGAATTGCCCGCAGAAGGCTTTGTATTGTGTTCCCCTGATGGTCTTTCAAGGGGCCCAATCCAAACGCTATGATGCGGGCAAGCTTTATGCGGAATAGAAATATCGTTGGCTAGTGTAGGGAATTAAGAATCTCCATGGCAAGAGTCTCAAAAGCCAGTCCACCCGAAACCCGCGTGTCCTCGCAAGTACACCGGGCGTTGCGGGAGGGTGCCCTGTACGTTTTCGGCGCGCTCGGGCTGATCTTGTGGTTTGCGCTATTGACCTACAATTCGTCCGATCCCGGGCCATTCCAGACCACCAGCAGCGATGTGGTGCGCAACGGCGTTGGCACGGTGGGGGCATGGGTTGCGGACCTGTTGTTTACCGGCTTCGGGCGCCCGGCTTACCTGTTCACCGTCATGGTCTTTTTCCTCGGCTGGATGCTGTACCGCGAGCAAAAAACACAGATTGAGCTGACCAAGCTCGATTTTGGGCTGCGATTCGCCGGATTCCTGGCAACGCTCGCAACCAGTTGCGCATTGGCGACCTTGCACTTTTCGCCGGCGGGATTCCGGGAAAGTGCCGGCGGCATCATTGGGCTGGCGCTAGGTGGTTGGCTCGAAGGGCTGATGAAGCTGCTGGGTGCGAGCGTTTTGCTGTTCTGCCTGTGGGTCGCGTCTGTGTCGTTGTTCCTCGGGATATCGTGGATCAATGTCATGGACCGTATCGGCCGCTGGGCCCTGCTTGGCTACGAAAAGGCGCGTGCCAGGATCGATGAGTGGCGCGATCGGGCCGAGGGGCGTCGCAGTGCGGCGGCGCGTCAGGACATCGTCAATGTTGAGAAGAAGCTGAAAGCGAATCGGGCCAAACCGCGCATTGAGCCGGTCATGCCGACGCTGGAAACGAGCGAGCGTGCCGAAAAAGAACGCCAGGTACCGCTGTTCGAGCCGCCCGCCGCGGGAGAGCTGCCACCGTTGTCGCTGCTTGACGACCCGCCGGAGCAGAAAGCCGGTTATTCCAAAGAATCGCTGGAAGCCATGTCGCGCCTGGTGGAGCTTAAATTAAAAGACTTCGGTATCGACGTCGAAGTGAAGTCGGTATCGCCGGGGCCGGTTATTACGCGTTTCGAACTCGATCCCGCGCCCGGCGTCAAGGTCAGCCAGATCGCGAATCTTGCCAAGGACCTGGCTCGATCCCTCTCAGTCGTCAGTGTGCGCATAGTGGAAGTGATTCCGGGCAAGTCGTTTGTCGGCCTCGAGATTCCGAACGAAAACCGTCAGCTCGTTACGCTTGGCGAAATTTTGAAGTCCCGTGCATACGATGACTTGTCGTCACCGCTCACGCTCGCATTGGGCAAGGATATTGGCGGTCATTCTGTCGTGGCTGATCTGGCACGCATGCCGCACTTGCTGATCGCTGGTACTACCGGCGCCGGCAAGTCGGTCGGTATCAACGCCATGGTGCTGAGTATTCTCTACAAGACCCAGCCCGAACATGTGCGGCTGATCATGATCGATCCGAAGATGCTGGAGCTGTCGGTGTATGAGGGGATTCCCCATTTGCTGGCTCCGGTTGTCACCGACATGAAAGAAGCGGCCAATTCCTTGCGCTGGTGTGTTGCCGAGATGGACCGGCGTTACCGGCTGATGTCGGCACTGGGCGTACGCAATATCGGCGGCTACAACCGCAAGGTGCGTGACGCGATTGCTGCCGGCGAACCGCTGAAAGACCCGATTTTCAAACCGCCGGAGATTTTTGATCCGGACAAACCGATCGAACACCCGACGTTGACACCACTGCCGTTCATCGTCGTTATTATCGATGAGCTGGCCGACATGATGATGATCGTTGGCAAGAAAGTCGAAGAGCTGATTGCGCGGCTCGCACAAAAAGCCCGGGCGTCTGGAATCCATATGATACTGGCGACGCAGCGACCGTCCGTTGACGTAATTACCGGCCTGATCAAGGCGAATGTCCCAAGTCGAATCGCCTTCCAGGTGTCAGCGAAAGTCGATTCGCGAACCATTCTTGACCAGATGGGTGCCGAAAACCTGCTTGGCCACGGTGACATGCTGTATTTGCCCCCGGGCACGTCACTGCCGGTGCGTGTGCATGGCGCTTTTGTGTCCGACAATGAGGTCCATACGGTAGTACGCCACCTCAAAAAATCGGGCGCGCCGCGCTATATCGATGAAATTCTTGAGGGCCCGTCGGGTCCAACTCCGGGACTGACCGGAATTGACAAGCCCGGTGATGCAGGCGCCGATGCAGAACAGGACCCGTTGTACGATCAGGCAGTGCAGGTGGTGCTCGAGACTCGTAAAGCGTCAATCTCGGGTGTGCAGCGACGGCTCAAGATTGGCTACAACCGGGCAGCACGGATGGTTGAATCCATGGAGGCAGCGGGCATGGTCGGACCGTTGCAATCGAACGGCTCGCGAGAAATATTGGTACCAAATGCAGCAAAAGATGAATAAATTCGCAGGACTATTTTTAGCGCTTGTTCTTGCGGGTGCGAGTGCGCTGGCGGACGACAGTGCTGATGACCTTGGTCGGCGCTTGCTCGATGATTTCGTAACCCGGGTCATCACGTTCGAATGCCGTTTCGAACAGTCATTGATTGACGCAAATGGCGAAGTTGTTGACCGGACCAGTGGCACGCTCGAGATTGAACGACCAACGCGATTTCGCTGGTCGTATGCGGAACCCTATGAGCAATGGCTGATTGCGGACGGCCTCAATATCTGGAGTTACGACCTGGACCTTGAACAGGTTACGGTGAAACCGCAGGCTGAAGCGCTGGCAAACACCCCGGCGTTGCTGCTGGGCGGTTCGGACGATGCACTGAAGCAGTTCGAATACGGCGGTACGACTATTGAGAAAGTGACAACCTGGGTTCGCCTGGAACCGAAAGATAAGAGCAGTGGTTTCAACCGGGTTGAACTCGGCTTTATCGACGAGCAATTGCGGCGCATGGTTTTTTTCGACAATCTTGAGCAAACGACTTTTATTGCGCTCGACGAGGTAATAATTAACGAACCGATCGATGCCGGTCGCTTCGAATTTCAGTTGCCGGATGACGTCGACCTTGTCGGCACGCCCGTGGCAGCCGACGTCATGAATCCCTGATGTTGCCGCTACGCCATGCCCGACGCTGGCAGGCGGCCAGCCTCTGCCTGTTGTTCCTGGTATTGATCGGCGCGTTGATGCCGGCCGTTTGGTTCTGGGACGATAAGGTTCGTGGCCTGGCCTGGATTCAAAGTATCGACAAGTGGATGCATGCCGTGACCTTTTTCGTTTTGACGATCTGGTTCGCAGGCCAATACCGCAGCAAATCCTATTGGCGAATTGCGCTTGGGCTGATGGCATTCGGCCTGGTGATCGAGGTTTGCCAGCGCATGGTCGTCTACAGAACCGCAGACTGGTTTGACGTTGGTGCCAATACCGCTGGCATTGCAGCGGGCCTGCTGGTCGCGATCGCCGGTGTCGGTGGCTGGTGTCAGCATTTCGAAGCGCGGTTCACAAGCGACCCTACCTGACATTGGCCGATTTGTTCTCAAAACCTGTTGAGTTGGATGGCCCGCTGGCGGACAGAATGCGCCCCGCAAACTTGTCTGAGTTTTTCGGTCAGCGCCATTTGCTGGCTGACGGAAAACCGCTGCAGCGCGCCATCGAACAGGGCCGCGCGCACTCGATGGTATTTTGGGGTCCTCCAGGGACGGGCAAGACGACGTTGGCGCGCATGATTGCGTCAAACACCGATTCACACTTTATTGCCTTGTCCGCCGTGATGGCAGGGGTCAAGGACATTCGCGCGGCAGTGGCTGAAGCTGAACAGCATCGGCAAATGCGAAACCGCGGCACGGTGCTGTTTCTTGACGAGGTGCACCGCTTCAATAAGTCACAGCAGGATGCTTTTCTGCCATTCGTCGAGAACGGCACACTGACGTTTATCGGTGCGACCACCGAGAACCCATCATTTGAGCTCAATAATGCGTTGCTGTCCCGTGCCCGCGTTTACGTTCTCAAAACGCTGCAGAGCGACGATTTGTCCGATATTTTACAGCGAGCGCTGCAAGACAAGACACGGGGACTGGGCGGGCAATTCGTCATTTCAGACGATCTCGTTACAGCCCTCGCGAAAGCCGCGGATGGGGATGCGCGACGCGCATTGAATTTGCTTGAGCTGGCAGCGGACCTTGCGAACGACGGGGTGATCGACGAAGCAACTGTTGCTGAAGTCGCAACCGGCGGCCGACGCCGATTTGACAAGCAAGGCGAGTATTTCTACGACCAGGTTTCGGCCCTGCACAAATCAATTCGCGGCACCGATCCGGATGCGGCACTGTATTGGCTGATGCGCATGCTCGATGGTGGTGTTGACCCATTGTATGTCGCGAGGCGTTTGATTCGCGTTGCATCCGAAGACATCGGCAACGCGGACCCGCGCGCATTGCAATTAGCACTCAGCGCCTGGGAGGCGCAGGAGCGACTGGGAAGCCCGGAGGGTGAACTGGCGATTGCGCAAGCGGTGGTTTACCTCGCCTGCGCGGCAAAAAGCAACGCCGTGTATACAGCGTCGAAGGCGGCGCTGGAGGATGCGCAGCAATTCGGTTCGCTGGAAGTGCCGATGCACCTTCGCAATGCGCCGACGCAGCTTATGAAGGAGCTGGGGCATGGTGAAAACTATCGCTATGCACATAACGAGGGCGATGGGTTCGCGGCGGGGGAGAATTATTTTCCCGACGACATGAGCCCGGCGAAGTATTATCATCCCGTGCCTCGCGGCCTCGAGATCCGGATTCGCGAGAAACTGGATGAAATCGCACAACGCAACGCACAATCGAAAAAACAGACATGATAGATCCGAAAATTCTCCGTCAATCGGCAAGCGACGTTGCCAGCAACCTGGCCCGCCGTGGCTATCGCTTTGATGCCGACGCCTATGGGGCGCTTGAAGAGCAGCGCAAGTCACTACAGGTCGAAACACAGGCGCTGCAAAGCGAACGCAACGCAAGTGCGAAGTCGATCGGCAAAGCCAAGGCGAAAGGCGAAGACATCGCGCCACTGCTTGCGGCAGTTGAAGATCTTGGTGCAAAGCTCGCGGCTAGTGAAGCGGCATTGCAGGAATTGCAGGCGAAGCTGACGGAAATTGAACTCGACATGCCGAATCTCCTGGACGATAGCGTTCCGGATGGCAGCAGCGAGGATGACAACGTTGAGCTCAGAAGCTGGGGTGAGGTGAAGAATCCCGGTTTTGATGCACGCGACCATATCGACCTGGGTGAACAACTCGGCATGCTTGATTTCGACTCCGCGAGCAAGATTTCCGGGTCGCGGTTCGCTGTCATGACCGGACAACTGGCGCGGATGCAGCGTGCACTGATTCAGTTCATGCTTGACACGCATACACGCGAGCACGGCTACAAAGAGACTTATGTGCCGTTCCTGGTACAGGCTCACGCGCTGGCCGGGACGGGCCAGTTACCGAAATTCGAAGAAGACCTGTTCAAGACCGATGACGAGGTCCCGTTCTACCTGATTCCCACGGCTGAAGTTCCGGTGACCAACCTGGTGCGCGAGACTTTATTGGAGGCAAACGAGCTACCGCAGCGCTACACCGCTCATACGCCGTGTTTTCGCTCGGAGGCCGGGTCTTACGGGAAAGATACACGCGGCATGATTCGCCAACACCAGTTTGAAAAGGTGGAACTGGTGCAGTTCGTTGCTGCTGGCGATTCGATGCAGGCCCTGGAAGAGCTGACTGGTCACGCTGAAGTCATCCTGCAAAGACTGGAGCTGCCATACCGCGTGGTTGCATTGTGTGCTGGAGACGTTGGATTTGGTGCCGCCAAGACCTACGACATTGAAGTCTGGCTGCCGGGGCAGGGCAAGTACCGTGAAATTTCTTCGTGCAGCAACTACAACGATTTCCAGGCGCGGCGCATGCAAGCGCGTCGCCGGAATCCGGATACCGGAAAGCCGGAATTGATTCACACACTGAATGGCTCGGGCGTTGCGGCCGGCAGGGCGTTAATCGCTGTGATGGAGAATTACCAGAACGCGGACGGTTCGATCCGCATTCCTGACGTGCTACAGCCGTACATGGCAGGTGACACGGTCATCCAGGCATAAAAAAAGCCGAAGCCTTCTCAGGCTCCGGCCTTTTGAGAACCGATAAGCTAGTCGCGGCTCATGAACAGTCGCAAGATGTAAAAGAACATCATTGCGATAGAGGCGAATAACGCCATCGATGCGGCCACGTACTTATCCTGCGGGTAGTGGTGCATGATGTTCGAGGTGTCATACAGAATGGCAACGCCCGCAAAGCCGATCATTCCGACAGAAAACCATGTTCCAAGGTGCCAGCCGAATGCCCACGAGGCGAGGATCAGCCCAAATGCAATCATCAGGCCCCACACCAGAATACCGCGTAAGAAGGAAAAGTCTTTTCTGGTGATCATGACTGTGGCGATAAGGCCCACACATCCTGCGACTGTAACGATCGCAGCATCCTCAATAATATTGATTCCACGCTCGGCGCCTATCACCATCGCCATGCCCAGGAGCGGCACGAACATTACGGCCCACAGGACGACGAACAAGGCAAATGCTGCGTATTGAGCCGCAGTCGATTCCAGCCGATGCGCCATGTGACTGGCTGCCCAACTCAGACCAACAAAGCCGATTAACACCAACATTGGACTTTGCATCAATGTGCCTGCAATCGCGCCGGCGACCCCGGAACTGAACAAATAGTACTCGACAGCGATCAGCGCCAGAATCGCACCAACGACGTGTGCATAGCATTTCCATATGAACTGGGAGCGATCCTCGACGGCAAGGCTCGATACTGGTGCCATTGAATTGGCTTGGTTTTGCATTCGTGTTTCTCCTGGTTAATCCGTGTGACGGATTCTACCACGGCAGCCTGTAGCCCTCTGCGTGCCAGAATCCGCCGGTGTTCTCCATAGTGAGGTCGTCTATACGCTGAATCAAGCCCTTTGCGGCGTCTTCAGGCGATATTCCCTGACCATCGGTCATGTCGGTGGCGACCAGCCCGGGGTGCAGGACAGCGACGGCAACGCCGCTGGGCTTGAATTCGTGCATCAGGTTGGTCGCGACCTGGTTGACCGCTGTCTTGGACGCCCGATAACCATAGTGGCCGCCGGAGCCGTTGTCTTCGATGGAGCCGACGCGGCTGGAGACGATCGCGACCTTGCTGCCTTCCGCGAGATTATGTCGCAGCGCCTCCGTGACGCGCAGTGGGCCGAGCGTATTCACAACGTACTGCTCGAGCATGGCATCGTAGTCCAGCGATCCAAACTCGTCGCGCCGCAGGATTCCGGCGTTATTGATCAGTATGTCGATGCGGGTGTCATCCAGTTGCCTGGCAAGGCTCGCGACCGATGCGCCGTCACTAACGTCGATGTCATCAATAATTCGGACGCCGAGTGCGGACAGCTCTTCGCCGGCCGAGCGGCACACGCCAATGACGTCGTCACCCCGCGCTTTGAGTTGTGTTGCGATTTGCAGTCCGATGCCGCGATTGCAGCCTGTTAGTACGATTTGTGCCATTGCTGAGAAAACTCCGTGGACGAAAAAGGGGTCAGAGCCTTTGGTCGGCTTTGACCCCTCTTATACGTAGTGGCGGAGAGGGTGGGATTTGAACCCACGAAGGGCTATTAACCCTTGCTGGTTTTCAAGACCAGTGCATTCAACCGCTCTGCCACCTCTCCGTGTCAGATTGAGCGCGAGCGCATTGTGCTTGCAGCGCCACGAGTATTCAACCTGCTGGACGAAATGATTCGCCAAAAATTGTGAATCGCGGCAGGATTTGTCGGTCTCAGGTACAAGAAATGCGTGAACCTGACTTGATAATCAGTCTAGGAAAAACGCATAAGTAATTGATAAATAATAATTCATGTGGATTATTGTCTGGATGGCTATTGCACTTTGCCGCGTTGGCCTCATCATTGCTGTTCGGCTCACCCGCGACGTGACTAATTAAGGAAATCGCTTTGAAGTATTCGTCCAATTTCAGTGGCTTGCCTGCCGGCAATCCGATTGCCAATATCTTTGTAATTATCGTCGGCGTCCTGGCGATCGCTGCGTCACTCGTGCTTGGTTTTTTTGCATTCGTGATCATTGGCAGCCTGATACTTGTCATGGCATCGGTCATTGGTATTCGCGTCTGGTGGCTTAAGCGGAAGTTGCAACGCCGCCGTGGGCCGCACGAACAAGCGGCGCGCAAGACGGCTCCTGGCGTCATCGAAGGCGAGTTCCGGGTCGTTGCCGACAACGACAAGGACGAGTAAAGTCGCAACCCATGCGCAATTCCCTCTCAGACGCGGAGCGTCGCCGCCGCCGCCGCCGCCGTCGTATCCAGGTCGTCATTATCTACACGGCAATTGCGGTGTGCCTGGCATGGTTTTTTGAATCGCAAGCGACGACGACGGTCATTTTTGTCCGGCATGCCGAAAAAGCGGCGGTCGAAGGAAGCGATCCCGGGTTGAGCGCTGCGGGGCAAGTCCGTGCAGCAGAACTCGCGCGACAACTGGTCGATGCAGATGTTGTGGCGGGTGTCGATGCTGTCTATTCGACGTCATATCGACGCACCGAAGAAACGGCCCGGCCGACGGCCACCGCGTTGGGGCTACCGATAACTTCCTACGATGCGGCCAATACCGAAACGATCATGGATGACATTGTCCGCTCGCACAAAGGCAAGATTATCCTGGTGGTTGGTCACAGCAATACGTTACCCGCGTTGATCTACAATATGGGCGCCAGCAAGAACGTTCCGGCGATCGATGAAGCTGAATACGACAATCTCTATATCGTCACTATCCCGTGGTTTGGTAAAACCAAAACGATCCGGTTGCGCTACGGGGAGCCGTACGTCCCGGCATCGTGATTTATCGCGATCAACTTGAGGTTAGCACTGACGGTCGCGGTACATACGACCTGAGTTCCCGTCTACAGTCCCTGGTCGCTCGATCCGGAATCACCACGGGTATCTGTCACGTGTTCATTTGCCACACCAGCGCGTCCCTGATGCTTTGTGAAAATGCGGATCCGGACGTGATGCGGGACCTGGAAACGTTCATGGCCCGGCAGGTTCCCGACGGCGATCCAATGTTCACTCATACGGCCGAAGGCCCGGACGACATGCCGGCGCATATTCGCAGCATACTTACCCAGTCGGACTTGAATTTGCCGGTCGAAGCAGGGCGTTGTGCGCTAGGGACGTGGCAGGGCATTTATCTCTGGGAGCACCGACATGCGCCACATGCGCGGCGCATGATCGTTACCGTGCAGGGCGAATAGTCACTCCTCCTTCAGGCCTGCGGTCTCACGCAGTATTACGGCTTTGCGAATAAACTCCGTGTGTCGGCTGACTCGAACGTCCGCCATAATCGCGTCCTTGATGGTCCGGTCCTGGTTGATCAGAAAGGTTGCGCGCCGCACGCCGACGCCAAAAGGACCGTCCACGTCGTACATTTTGATCGCGACTTTGTCCGGGTCGCTCAACAGGATAAAAGGCAGATCGTGCTGCTCACGAAATCGCCGGTGGCTGTCCTCGTCCTGCGGGCTAATTCCGACGACATTGAGACCTACCGCCTGGATATCGCGGTGGCTATCTCGAATTGAACAGGCTTCTTTGGTGCAGGCGGGGGTAAAGTCCGCCGGATAAAAATACAAAATCAACGGACCGTTATCGAGTAAATCAGTCAGCGATGTATCAATGCCTTCATAGCTGGTCAATACGAATTCCGGTGCCTTTGCGCCTGCGCTTAGCATTCGTTATCCCCGAACATGGATTCCAGTACCCGGTAATGCGAATCAGTCATGCCTAATGCGGCGTATGTTTGTTGCGCTCGCCGGTTACTGTCTTCAACGTACAGGCGCAGACCACGCACATCCTCGCACGATTTCGCACACGCTTCGACATGCTGATACAGGGCCTTGTAAATACCTCGACGTCGATAATCGGGATGCACATAAACGCTCTGAATCCACCACAGCGTGCCGTTACGCCAGTCGCTCCATTCATAGGTGACCATGATCTGGCCAACCAGTTTTCCATCTACCGCTGCAACCCAGTAACGACCTTTTGCAGGATCCGCGAGCAAAGCGGCAACGCCCGCTGCGATAATCCGGGGGGGTAACGAACGATCTTCCGTTTCCTCGGCAAGTTTCGAATTAAACGCAGTAATTGTTGCGCCATCGGCCGATGTAGCGTCACGAATCTCGGGAATCACGGGCAAGTGTCTGATCCATGGGAGGGGAAACCTGCATTGAATATACAGGATTTACCATATTGAGTATGTGCCGCATCGGAGTAGTGTCTTGTAAGCGCCAAGTATTGCCTGAAATTCGTGCTTCGGCTGGAGCGAGAAATGTCGCGGTTTTTGACACGGTGCCACAGGCGCCTGATGCATGAATCCGAACAGTGTCTGCTGGACGCCAGCCAGTCGAGTGCCGATCAGAAGTCACGAATTTCCCGTCAAATACTCACCGATCGCAAGCTGCATTTGCACTGGGAATCGCGACACGCGAAATTGTTGCTGCCTGTCGCCGAACATCGCAAGGCATCGCGCCAGATTATTGACCTTCGCCTTGCCAGTATCCGCCTGGTCCACAGCCGCGCTTTGGTCGAGTACATCCACGATCATCAAATTCGGGGCGAGGAACGCAGGCGCTTTTTTTCCCGATACTACGGACCAATGGAGTACCAGAATGCAGTTTTGGCCGCTCATCGTCGCTACATGTTGTCGATGTCCAGCAGTTACTCGACCCGGCACCTGATCGATCTCATGTTTGATCCGGTGACTTTCAACTTGCTGGAACGATACGAACTTGCCTATCGTCAATACTTTGAGCTCAACAGCTACGTAGCCAGTATTGAGGACGCCAGCTGCGCTGCAGCACTAGTGCCATTTATTACTATGAAAAAAAAGGCAGTGACAGCTATTCGCCAGGAATTGGTATCGGTCGCGCCCGACCCACGCTGCCGCGAAATCGAGAAACAGGCATGTCTTGCCAGGAGCGGCCGGTACCCGGCGCTCAACTACTTGCTCGTCTAGTCAAGGATCCCCGTGGGTCGAGTTGTTCGGCAAGCGGCGGGAAGAAGGCGACGTGAAAAATGGCGCGCCCGACAGGATTCGAACCTGTGGCCCCCAGATTAGGAATCTGGTGCTCTATCCGACTGAGCTACGGGCGCGGCGACTGGATAGTAGCAAACTGGCGCAGAACTCGCAGTCGTACTGATGTCATAATAGCGCTATGAACGGCATTATCATTCGCACATTAATTACGATGCTCGGGCTTTTACTTGCCTCGAAACTGGTACCCGGAGTATGGATCGAAGGCGCCGGAAGTTTTATTTTGGCCGCGTTGTTACTCGGGCTGGTCAACGGCTTCGTTCGACCCATCATGTTTCTCCTGACATTGCCGCTGACGATTATTACGCTCGGCTTGTTCATTTTCGTGCTGAATGCGGCGATGTTCGGCCTGGTCGCAGCATTTCTCGATAATTTTAATATCGCGGGTTTCTGGTCCGCACTATTCGGCGCATTGATTGTCAGTATTACCAGTACGGTGGCGTCCTGGTTTATCGGCCCGGAAGGCCGCTATGAAGTGTTTATCGTTCGACGCCGCTAGGGTTAAGCATCCAGGACAAAAGTATGGCAATACAAACACGGACCGTTGAATACGGTCAGGGTGAAAACACGTACTCAGGATTATTGGCGTGGGACGATTCTGTAGCAGGTCCACGACCCGGTGTGCTGGTAGCACACACGATTCGCGGCCGTACGGCATTTGAAGATAACCGGGCCAGGCAATTGGCTGAGCTGGGCTATGCAGGATTCGCACTGGATGTTTACGGCGCATCGAATACCGGTGTTTCCGACGAGCACTCGCGCGCACAAATGGAAACCTTGCTTGCGGATCGTGGCGAACTGCAGCAGCGGCTTCTGTTGTCATTGGCGACGATGCAAACGCAACCGGAGGTTGACGCCGCATGCTGTGCCGCAATCGGATTTTGCTTCGGCGGGCTCAGTGTTATCGATCTTGCTCGCCTGGATGCCAATGTCAAAGGCGTCGCCAGTTTTCATGGCTTGCTGAATGCGCCGGGCAATATCGAAGTGTCGAACAGCAAGGTCAAGGTTCTGGCAATGCATGGCTGGGATGATCCGATGGCACCGCCGGACGCGGTACTTTCATTTGCCACGGAGATGTCGGCGCTGGATATCGACTGGCAGCTGCACGGCTATGGCAATGTTCAACATGCTTTCACATATCCCGCCGCGAATGACACTTCTCGTGGCACCGTTTATGATGCTGCGTCCGACCGCCGTTCGTGGATTGCTGCACAAAATTTCCTGGCGGAACTATTTGAATAATTCTGGAGTGAAACAGTGAAGCACTATTTGACAGTCCTTATGATCGCGTGCAGCAGCATGTTGCTCGCTTGCGGCAAAACAGAACCGGTTGAAGTTGCCGACGATGCCGTGGCCAATTCTGCTGCGATGAATGTCAGCGCCGAACAAGCCGCTCTGCAAATTCAGGATGAATACATGCGTGAAATCATCAAGGAGATTTCACAGGACAGTTACGAGGGCCGGGGGCCGGGCAGTCGCGGCGACGATATGACGCGAGAATACCTCGCGGGGCGAATGGCGGAACTGGGTCTTGAACCGGGCGCAGCGGGCGGCGAATGGGATCAGCCCTTTGACCTGGTCGGCATCAATGCTTCGCAGCCGGACGAGTGGACGTTTAACGGACACGGTAAGTCGCTGACGTTTGAGCAGTGGGATGAATTTATTGTCGGTAGCGGCGTGCAGGAAATCCGGACCGGCCTCGAAGACGCCGAAGTTGTTTTTGTCGGCTACGGTATTCAGGCGCCGGAATACGATTGGGATGACTACAAGGGCGTTGATCTCACTGGCAAAGTATTGTTGATGATGAACAATGACCCGGACTGGGATCCTGAGTTATTCGGTGGCGAAAAGCGCCTCTGGTACGGTCGCTGGGACTACAAATACTTAAGCGCGGCCCGCCAGGGAGCGGCTGGCGCAATTATCATTCACACGTCGCCGTCCGCAGGTTACCCGTTCCAGGTCGTGCAAACGTCCTGGACGGGCGTGCAATTTGAACTGCCAGCCGGTGATGAACCGCGCAGTGCTGTAAAGGGCTGGTTGACTGAAGACAGTGCGCGCGAGTTAGTGGCGATGGCGGGGGAGGATCTCGACGCGCTGCGCGAGCAGGCTTACAACCGCGATTTCAAGCCGGTGCCACTTGGTATCAGCACCTCGATTGCCATGGACGTCGACATTCAACGAGTTCGGTCGGGCAACGTGCTGGGCTTAATTCCGGGCAGTGATCCCGAATTAAAAGATGAGGTCGTCATTTACACGGCGCACCACGATCATCTCGGCATCGGCACCCCCAACGAAGAGGGTGATGCGATTTATAACGGCGCTTTTGACAATGCGACTGGTGTTGCTCAAATTCTGGCGATCGCAAAAGCCGTCAAGGCATTGCCCGAAGCACCGCGGCGCTCGATGTTATTTGCGTTGGTGGGTGCCGAAGAGCAGGGGCTGCTGGGATCTGCGTACTACGCGTCCAATCCCACTTTCCCGCCGGGAAAAATCGCCGCCAATCTGAATTATGACGGCGGCAACGTCTGGGGCCATACGCACGATGTGACCTACATCGGCCTTGGTAAATCATCAATTGACGAAATTGTAACTATGATTGCTGATGAGCAGGGCAGAGTTGTCAAACCCGACCAGTTCGCAGATAAGGGCTACTTCTATCGTTCGGATCAGTTCAGTTTCGCCAAGATTGGCGTGCCCGCGATGTACCTGGACACCGGCACCGACTTTATTGACCGGCCACCCGAGTGGGGTCGACAACAACAGAATCACTATACCGAGGTGAACTACCACCAGCCGAGTGACGAGTACGATCCAAACTGGAATCTTGATGGGATGATTCAGGATGCACTACTTGGTTACTGGACCGGGCTGGCGATTGCCAACGCGGATGAAATGCCGAGTTGGGTCGCGGGTGACGAATTCGAAGCGGCTCGAATTGAAGCACTCGAGCAAAGTCTGCAGGAATAAACTATGAACGGGTTTCGACTCTGTGCTGCGATTCTTCTCTGCCTGACTGCAACAGCGTGCAGTGTGCCGGACGATGTCGATGCGACAGCAGCATCTGCAGCGCCGGCTGTCGCCGCTGAAGAGCAGCTCAACGCACTAATCGACGAGCACTGGCAATTCACGCTTCAGGAATACCCGACAGCCGCGACGGCCGTAGGCGTCAGTGACTACAATGATCGGCTTCCCGGCGTCACAGTCGCCGACGAACAACGACGGCTGGAGGCTGAACGAGCATTCCTGCGTCGGGCACGGGATATAGACACGAACGAGCTGAGCGCAGACGGACGTATTAATTCCGAGTTGTTTCAATGGGTGCTACAAGACTCGATTGGTGCGGCCGAGTTAGAGTTGACGAGAATTCCGTTCAATACCTTTTCCGGTTTCTTCATGAACGCGTTAACGGCGAGCAATGGTGTTTCCATGCAGCGTGTTTCCGACTACGAAGATTACCTTTCGAGAATGTCCGAAATTCCTCGCTACTTTGCAGAAAATCTGGACAACCTGCGTGCAGGAGTTCGTGACGGCTTCGTATTACCGCAGATTGTTATCGACGGTGTATTGCCAACACTCGATGCACAGGTGAAGGACGATCCTGAAGACAGCAGTTTTTTTGAACCGTTTGTCGATATGAGTGATCGTATCTCTGCTGCAGAGCAGGATCGACTGCGCGAGCAGGGCCGAGCGGTCATTCGTGACAAGGTGTTACCGGCCTTTGCCGAAGTTGCACAGTTTTTTCGGGAAGAATACCGGGCCAGCGATAGCATCGGTGCTGAAGATCTTGTCGAAGGCAAGGACTACTACGCGTTTAATATCAAGCGCTATACAACGCTGACTGATGCTACGTCGGATGAGATTCACCGCATCGGCCTTGATGAAGTAAAACGTATCCGCGCGGAAATGGATGAGATCATCGCAGAACTTGATTTTGACGGTGACTTTGCGGATTTCGGTAATTTTCTTCGTACCGATCCGCAGTTTTATGCCGACAGCAAAGAAGAATTGTTGAAAGAGACGGCCTATATTGCGAAACGTATCGATTACGCAATGCCCGGTTTTTTCGGCAAGCTGCCACGACAGCCGTATGGCATTGTTCCGGTACCGGATGAAATTGCACCCAACTACACCACCGGAGCCTATTACGGTGCGCCACCGAATGCGCCGACCGGCGGTGCGTTCTGGATAAATACCCATGCCCTGGATCAGCGCCCGCTGTATGAAATTCCGGCGCTCGCTTTGCATGAGGCCGTGCCCGGGCACCATCATCAAAATGCCTTATCCGCGGAAATGGAAAACGCGCCGGATTTCCGGCGCAACCTGTATTTCAGCGCATTCGGTGAGGGCTGGGCGCTGTACGCCGAAAAGCTGGGTGTGGAAATGGGTATTTATCAGACCCCCTACGAGCATTTTGGCCGCTTGAGCTACGAGATGTGGCGTGCCTGCCGCCTAGTCGTCGATACCGGAATTCACTCCCAGGGCTGGACACGTCAGCAAGCGATGGACTTCTTTCACGACAACACGTCACTGTCCGAAGGCAATATTCGGGCGGAAGTGGATCGTTATATTTCCTGGCCCGGTCAGGCGCTGGCCTACAAGTTGGGCGAACTGAAAATCTGGGAGCTGCGCCGTATCGCGGAACATGACCTGGGTGATCGCTTTGATTTGAGGGAGTTCCACGATGTTATTTTGGGTAATGGCGCTGTGCCACTGGCGATGCTCGAGACAATCGTATTGCGTTGGGTGGAGGAAAAACTGGCGCAGGCGGCCTAGGCGGCAATCCGGCTCAGGTTCCGTCCGGCATTTTTTGCGGCATAAAGGGCTTCGTCAGCGCGATGTAGCCAGTCTACAGGTGATTCATCCGGTCGTAGCTCGGCAACACCGAGCGATATCGTGACGGCTTGGTCGGGCAGCAATTCATTGGCCTCGACAAGCGTGCGCAGTTGCTCTGCAAGATGCGACGCCCGGTCAAGCGCCTGACCTTCGAGTACCACGACAAACTCCTCGCCACCGATGCGATACAGCGTGTCCGTTACGCGTATCCGCAGGTTTATGATTTCTGTTATCTGCTTGAGTATTTTGTCTCCCGCTGCGTGTCCGTATATGTCGTTGACATCCTTGAAGTTGTCGAGGTCGAGCAACAGCAAGCTTGCCGCAGTCGATGAACGCCGCTTTTCGTTAATCAGTTCCAGCAGCTTTTGATCAAAATGACGCCGGTTTCCGGCGCCGGTCAATGGGTCTTTTGTCGCCAGATTCATAAGTTGATCGCGCTGGCGATTGGTGATTAACGAAAACCCGAATGCGAAAGAACTCATTACGACAATTGTTATCAGAATAGTGGTTGCGGAATGCGCATCGACGTGCCCAACCAGCTGTGGCACCAGTCCTGCAATAGTGACAACAGCAAGCGCCAGTGCTTCGACAGGTCGCAGCAGATAAAAGATCGCCATCAGGACAGGGTATATCCAGTAGGCCTGGTGAGGGCCGATCAGGTACATGGTCGAAAACACGCCTGCCACACAGAACAACGAAATTGCGATACTCGCGAAGCGGATACGGCGGGTCCGAAATACGTAAACGCCGAGGCATAGAAAACCGACCACGATAACCGTATCGACGACGGCGGCAATCCACTCGCCTTGCAGATAGCGGAGCACCATGAAAGGCAGTACCCCAAGTCCACCCGCTGCGCTCAATATCAGCGGCAGATAGCTCGCAACAATATCGCGGCGCGGTGATGTCTCGACAGTATGTCGCCAGGCTTCGAGTCCTGAGTACAGTCGCCTCATGGCAGTGTCACGGAGCCGTCATCATGGCCTTGCAGTTGCACCGCAGAGAGCCGATTAAGATCGTTTAAAGCGGCTGAAAAATCCGCTCTTGCCCTTCATCACCTGTTCCTCGTCGTCGGATGCCGATGATGGCATTTTCAGGGCTTTCATTGTTTGTGTCATCGAAACATTGATCTGGTCTTCAATTGACTCGGGTGCGCCTTCTGAGGTTGGCGGCGAGTCATTGGCGGCCGGTGTTTCCGGGTCGCGCAGAGACGGGTGCAGATCGGCATTCAGTGCGCGCACAGTTTTCAGGCGCTGCGATGCGGAAAGGTCCATGCCTCCATGCTCATCGCCATTCTGCGATGCTTGCAGTGTCACTTCGATATCCGTTGATGTGCCGTTGGCCGCTGACACCTGTTGCTTCGCGACCGCCGGCTCTGCGATGACCTGGTCTGTTTGCAAAACAGCATCGACATCCGCTTGTGCGGATTCGGCGGCGGCAGGCGGTGCGATAAATTGCGAAGCAGCCAGGCTTAGTTCCTCGCCAAACAGCGTTTCCGCCATTCTGTCGTCAACATCCTCCAGTGATTTCGCACGCGAAAGCTCGGCGGCAATTTTTTCCATTTCGCCATCAGCCTTGGCAGGCTTGTCCTCGGCGGTGTCGGGGCTTGCCGCCGCTGCGGGGATTTCCTGTTTTGCTTCCGGGGCACTTTCTGGCTCCGGGCGTGCCGGGCTGACTGCCCCTGGCTCGTCGATTAACTGGCTTTCGATCCTTTGGCTGATCGCATGATCAAGCGTAATCTCAGGAATCGATACTGCAGACTCGGTGTGGCTTTCGGTCGCCTGACTCGTTTCGATTGCTGCCTTTTCCGGTTCCGGGCTTTGTGTAAGAGCCATCGCTTCCTCAAGGGCTGCGATGTCGGGCTTGAGTTCCGCCAGGGTTGGGTCACGATCCCACGCTTGCAGTGTTTCGGACTCCGGTGCGAGTTCCGGGATCGATGATTGAACGGCGGGCTCCAGCTCGAGTTCGGGAATCTTGGATTCGGCAGCGGGCTCCGGTTCGAGTTCGGGGATAGTGGATTCTGCAGCGGGCTCCGGTTCGAGTTCGGGAATTGGGGATTCGGCAGCGGACTCCGCTGTACTTTCGTCTGCCATGAGGTCGGGGTTCAGTACCTGCAGTTCGGGCAACGTGTCCTGAATGAGTTCCGGCAGGTCCTCATCGTGTGCTACGTCCGCAAATACGATGACCGGTTCCTCGGATACTTCAGGCTCGCTCGCGGGCTCAGGCGTATCGATCGGCTTCCCGGCTGCGACTGCTTCGGCAGGTTTGTCAGCTTCGTCCGACTGCACTTCTTTGAGCGGCTCTTCGGCTACAGTTGGCTGGGCGGGCTCGGCGGGCACGGTGGCATCAGCAGCAGGCTCAGGTGTAAGGTCGAAGTCCGCAGCACTCAGGCCAAATTCGTTTTCGGCGACTCGGGCAAGCAGTGCTGACGAGACAGTCTCTGCGCCTTGTTCAGCGGCCACGGTCAACGCAGCATCGAGTACGGTATTCGCGACACGCGCAATACCGCCGGTAAGATGATGCAACAGGGCAGGGGCGTTGGCTTCAAACAGCTGTTCGAAATCGCCACCGGCCAGGCGAAAGCAGTGCCGCAGGTAACCGCGCAGTTCTGCCGGGCAGAGCGGAACCGTCAGCAATCGTTTTCGGACTCTCTGTTGCAAGCGACTGAGCTGTGGATCGGTCAGCAAGGCTCCGAGGTCATCGTCTCCCATCAAAACAACGCTGGTGCCATTGGAGACGCCAGCATCGGCGGCGGTCAGTGCCTCAATCTCCGCGAGTGTGTCGACGCTCAGACGAGCGCAGTCTTCAACGACCACAAAAATTCGTGTTTCACTATCTTCGAATTCCTGCAGCTGTCGTCGGAACGCGTTGAACTTCTGTATCGTTCCCTGCGGCTGTGCATCGATGCCAAGTTCGTCAAGCAGGAGTTCAAGTACATCGTCGCTCTGCAGACGCATCCGGCCGATAACAATGATCTTGTATTTCTCGGCAATCGCGTCGAGTGCTTTCAGCACCAGGGTCGTTTTTCCAGTGCCCACCGGACCCGAAACCGTCGCTATCGCGTCACTCGTCTGCAGCGCTTTTTTCAGTCCGGCCATTGCAGCCGCGATCTGCGGCCCGACAAAGACGCTGGAACCGGTGGCCCTGGCATGAAAAGGTCGTTTCCTGAGCCCGAAGTGTTGTTCGTACATAGCAATCCGATCAGTAGCGATTGGCCGCCTTTTTTACGGCCATACCAAGCCATCAGTTTGGGTCCAATGGCGCCAAATTTCATGGAGTTATGTCACAGAAATAGGTGGCAGACTGGCTTTCTGACGGGATTTATCCGGCTTTTGCCCGGAATCGGCGGGATTCGCGAATTTGACGGATTTTCGCCGTCAAAACGGTCAGAATACGCCCTTTGCCCGTGACGGGCGGTAACCCTGAGCACTCCCGGTTTGGCGACGATCAATAAAGACACACGAGACGGCATTGTCGCCGGCTTGCTCTGCTATACGCTGTGGGGTTTCCTGCCGGTCTATTTCAAGATCGTCGGAGACGTTCACCCGTGGGAGGTCATTACCCATCGGGTGATGTGGGCGATCCCGTTCGGGGCAATCATAATTGCCTTTCGCCGGCAGTGGGCCGAGGTTGGCCGGGCATTCACGAACATCGACATGCTGCGCTGGTTAACGCTGTCGGCGTTCTTGATAGCCGCAAACTGGTTCGTCTACATCTGGGCGATTCAGGATAATCGAATTTTTGAAACGAGTCTGGGTTACTACATCAACCCATTGACCAATATGCTGGTCGGCGTCGTTTTTTTCGGAGAACGCCTGCGTCGATTGCAAGGCCTCGCCGTAGCTTTGGCGGCCAGCGGTGTGCTGATTCTCACATTCAAAGGCGGGCAGGTGCCATGGGTGTCACTGGCACTCGCAATTAGTTTTACGGCCTATGCCGCGATCCGCAAACGGGTCGTGATTGGCGGCATGCCCGGCCTGTTTATTGAAACGGTCCTACTTGCGCCATTTGCCATCGGCTGGTTTGCCTGGCTCAAGATGTCCGGGCAAGCAGCATTTGCCGGAGGTGACCTGTCGCTGACGATCTGGTTGATTATGGCGGGTCCGGTGACCGCATTACCGCTGCTGTTTTTTGCGCTTGCTGCGCGTCGCCTGCCGTTGACGACCATCGGCTTCATGCAATTTCTCGCCCCGTCGATGCAGTTTCTCACCGGAATCTATTACGGCGAAGTTCTTACTGTCGCGCATCTGGTATGTTTCGCCTGCATCTGGACGGCCGTTATTGTATTCAGTTTCGATGCGATTCGTGCGGGCAGAAAAAAGGCCTTTCCGGCAACCGCCGGAAAGGCCTGATTCTCGCATCGAACGGGAAAGCTTTACTTGTTCGCTCGTCGCTCGTTGGCTTCCTTGATGACTTCCTCGGCGACGTTCTGCGGACACGGAGCGTAGTGTGAAAACTCCATAGAGAACTGCCCGCGACCCGAGGTCAGTGTGCGCAGGTGGCCGATGTAGCCAAACATGTCAGCCAGCGGCGCATCCGCTTTGACGCGTACACCGGTCGGACCGGCGTCCTGCGACTTGATCATGCCGCGACGTCGGTTCAGATCGCCAATGACGTCACCGACATTGTCTTCCGGCGTAAATACGTCGACTTTCATGATCGGCTCGAGCAGCTGCACACCCGCTTTCGGAATCGACTGGCGATAGGCTGCTTTGGTCGCAATTTCGAACGCCAGCGCCGACGAGTCAACCGCGTGGAAGGCGCCGTCCAGCAGCGTGAATTTAACGTCCAGTAACGGATAGCCGGCCAGCGTGCCTTCTTCCATGCAGGAACCAAATGCTTTCTCGATGGCGCCCCAGTATTCACGAGGAACATTACCGCCGGTGACCTTCGATTCGAACTCGTAGCCCGAGTTTTGCTCGCCCGGCTCGATCTGGTAGTCAATCTTGCCGTATTGGCCGGAACCGCCGGACTGCTTCTTGTGCGTATAGCTGTCTTCAATCGCCTGCGTGATCGTCTCGCGATAGGCCACCTGCGGTTTGCCCATCTCAACGTCAACGTTATGGGTGCGCTTCAGGATGTCGACCTTGATGTCGAGATGCAATTCGCCCATACCTTTGATCAGCGTTTCACCGGAGTCTTCGTCGGTCGCAACCTGGAAAGAGGGGTCTTCCTGCACCATCTTGTTCAGTGCTACACCCATTTTCTCTGTGCCCGCCTTATCCTTTGGCGAAATCGCAATCGAAATCACAGGATCGGGGAATACCATCGGCTCCAGTGTTGCGGGGTTATCCGCATCCGCCAGCGTATGACCGGTGCGGGTATTCTTCATACCGAGCAGTGCCACGATGTCGCCGGCCTGGGCCGAGTCAAGTTCTTCGCGAGAGTCGGCGTGCATCTCGACAATTCGACCGATACGTTCGTTCTTGCCGGTAAACGTGTTGACGACGCTGTCGCCCTTCTTGAGCGTACCGGAATAGATTCGCGTGAAGGTCAGGGCGCCGTAGCGGTCATCCATGATCTTGAACGCCAGCGCGCGCAGCGGGCGGTTCGGATCGACTTCAGCGTAGCCACCCGTCGGATTGCCTTCGAGATCAATTTCAGGCTGTGGTTTGACTTCTGTCGGGTTCGGCAGATAGTCAACAACTGCATCAAGTATGTTCTGTACACCTTTGTTTTTAAAGGCAGAACCACAGTAAGTCGGGAAGAAATCAAGATTGATCGTGCCTTTGCGAATGCAGCGTTTCAAATCCTCAACCGATGGTATGTTGCCCTCGAGATAGGCCTCCAGCAAATCGTCGTCCTGCTCAACGGCAGTTTCGATGAGTTTTTCACGCCACTCGGCAACCTTGTCCTGCATGTCTTCCGGGACGTCGCCAATCGTATACGAGGTTGGATCGTTCGAGTCGCTCCAGGTCCAGGACTTTTCGGTCAGCAGGTCGACGACGCCAACGAAGTCGTCCTCGATACCGATCGGCAGCACCATGACGAGCGGATTCGCGGCCAGCACGTCTTTGACCTGCTGTACGACACGGTAGAAATCTGCGCCAATACGATCGAGCTTATTGACGAAAATGATGCGCGCAACTTCGGAGTCGTTTGCGTAACGCCAGTTGGTTTCCGATTGCGGCTCGACGCCGCCGGAGCCACAAAATACACCGATGCCACCGTCGAGGACTTTGAGCGAGCGATATACCTCGATCGTAAAGTCGACGTGTCCCGGTGTGTCGATGATGTTCATGCGATGCTTGTTCCATTCGCAACTGGTCGCAGCGGACTGAATCGTAATGCCGCGTTCCTGCTCCTGGTCCATGAAGTCAGTGGTCGCTTCGCCATCGTGAACCTCGCCGGTCTTATGAATCTTGCCGGTAAGCTTCAGAATACGCTCAGTTGTCGTCGTCTTGCCCGCGTCAACGTGGGCGAAAATGCCGATATTTCGGTAAGTGCTCAGGTCTTTCATTTCTTTTCAGCTCTGTTAGTCATCTCTTGGCAGCCACCTTGCCGGTCTCCATACCGCTAGCGGTTCTCACAGCCTTGCCATAGCGAGAACCCGGTGAAATCGAGGTGGGTGCACGTAAATCCTTGCCGGCCCTTTTCAGGTGCCTTCCGGCAGCTGGTGCGGCGCTGCGAATCGGACTGGGCGGGCGTTCGGGCGCGGATAATAACAGTGCCGAGCGCCCTAAACCAGCGAAATCGTGACGCTTTCCGCGCTGGTCCCTATTCGTGGTCGAAAACTGTTTCAAATCAAGCTTGTAAAGCCGAAAACCTGGCCTTACCGGCTTAACGCCGCAGGATGGCGATCCAGCGGGCGATATTGACCAGACTCATCAGCGAGGCAGATACGTAGGTCAGTGCCGCCGCCTTTAATATTTTCGCTGCGTGCGGCCTGTCGGGCTCTTTGAGGATGCGGTGCTCCTCAAGCATCGGCAGGGCACGGTTGAAACTGGCGTCAAATTCGGTCGGCAGCGTCACCATGTGCACGACAGCCGCCGTACCAAGGGTCAGGAAGCCGGCAGCAAACGTTAGCAGACTGAGTATCGGGGCGCGTGTCAGGATGCCGAGAAACGGCGATACGACCAGCACCCCGGCACCCAATTTCTCAATGATGCGCGTCGAGCGGACCAGGCGCGTGCGCCATCTTAATGGCGGATAGCCACGCGCATCCTGGACAGCGTGGCCGACTTCATGAGCGGCCACCGTGATCGCCGTTAGTGAGCGGCCATCATGATTCTCTGCCGACAACCGCACCGCCTTATGCTGCGGATCGTAGTGGTCGCCTTTATCTGTGGTTTCGATCTGCACGGATTGCATGCCAAGCTTATCCAGCAGGTGACGTGCCACACCGGCGCCCGTGATCCGATAACGATCTGCCGGTTCCCCGTATTTTTTCATGATGCGCCCGACCCATACACCGGGACCGATAATTGCGAGCAGCAAGACAACAATGAAGAACAGGTAGATCATCAGCGAATCCTACCGCCAATCTTGCAAAAGGTCGTCCGCAGGGTAGTCTTGGCGCTCTAATAATAATGCGCCAGGACTTGCCCATGAATGCCAATACCCGGAATCACTGCAGGACCCTGATCGTGCTGGCAGGGATGCTCGTGTCTTACGGCTGTGGCCAGGAGCAGGCAACGACCGCGCTGATCGAGGAAAACACTGTCGGCAGCACCGCCAAATACGACTGGTACATGAGTGGTTCGACGCCCGCCGGGGAAACCACAATACGCAAGAACGGCGACGGGAAGATTAGCAACGAATCGTTCGTGCACTGGAATAATCGCGAATGGACGGTCAACTCAGAGCTGCAGCTCGATGAAAGCGGGCGCATTGTGTCGCAAAAGGTGACCGGGATTTCGCCGTTCAAGTCAGTCATCGATGAAACCTTCAGTTATGAAAACGGTGTTGCGTCATGGTCGACGCCGGGCGAAAGTGGATCGGTCGAGACGGATGATCCACCGTTCTACCTGGCGAACGAAGGCATCACTTTCGGTGCTGCTGGTGCCCTGGTTCGTGCCGCGTCAAAGAATCTCGATGGCGCTATCGATTTGCTCCCGAATGGACGAGCGCGTGTCGAGGCGGCGCGGCAGGTAACAGTGGATACACCAAACGGTGAGCAGACGCTGACCTTGTACGCAATCCACGGCATCGATTTCACGCCGACTTTTTTGTGGTTTGACGAGGCTCTTGATGTTGCCGCATTCGATGCCAGTGGCTATCTCGGCATGATTCCAAAAGGCTGGGATCCGACAATTCTGGCCGAGCTGAGCGCAATTCAGTCGGAAGTGGACGGCGAATACGTAACGTCGATCGCGAGTGACCTGTCTTTTCCGGCTGACGGCTCGCTTGTGTTCGAGAACGTAAATGTCGTCGATGTCGTCGCGGGTAAATTAATTGAGGATCAAAACGTCCTGATCCGGGACGGCAAAATAACCGCTATTGGCGCAAATGAGATCCGGGACTCGAGCGCCCGCCGCATCGATGGAGGTGGCAGGTCATTAATGCCTGGCTTATGGGATATGCATGCACATTTTTCGCTGTCTGACGGGGTACTGAATGTCGCAGGCGGAATCGTCAACGTGCGGAATATCGGTGGCGTGCACGACAAGACCCTTGAGCTGACAGAGAAACATGACTCGGGCGAGGTGATCGGGCCGAATACTTTCCGTGCCGGTTTCATGGACAAGGCGGGTCCGTATGCGTCGGGCTGGGCTGCAGAAACTTTGCAGGATGCGCTGGAACGCGTCGACTTCTATGCCGACAACGGCTACATACAAATCAAACTGTACAGCTCGATTGAACCCGACTGGGTGGCGCCGATCGCTGAGCGCGCGCACGAACGCGGTTTGCGGGTCAGCGGCCACATCCCTGCATTCATGTCTGCCGAACAAGCGGTTCGCGCAGGCTATGATGAAATTCAGCATATCAATATGGTGTTCCTGAATTTCCTCGCCGGTGATCGGGAAGACACGCGTCAACAAATCCGCTTCACGCTGTACGGGGACGAGGCGGGTAATCTCGATTTGCAGAGCAAGGAAGTGCAGGCGTTTTTTGCGCTGCTAAAAGAACACAATATAGTCGTCGATCCCACTGCGGCGATATTCGATACGGCATTACGCCACATGGCCGGAACACCCGATCCGACATACGCCGCAGTCGCCGTAAACCTTCCGCCTACCGTGTCACGAGGACTGTACAACGTATCGATGAACAAACAGGGAAACGAAGCCGGTTGGTTGCGATCGGCCGGCAAGCAGGCGGCAATGCTGAAAGCACTGCACGACAACGGTATCCAACTGGTGCCCGGCAGTGACGCGATGGCGGCTTTCACGATTCACCGGGAGATCGAATTGTATGCAGAGGCGGGAATTCCTGTCGCTGATGTTTTGCGTATTGCTACGCTGGATTCGGCGCGCATAACGGGCGTAGATGATCGCAAGGGTTCAATCGAAGTTGGCAAGGATGCCGACCTGATACTGGTCGACGGCAATCCGTTTGACGACATCAGTTCGATACGACGCGCAGTATTGGTGATGAAGGGCGACACAATGTATCGACCCGAGGAATTGTATCGAGCCGTCGGTGTCACGCCTTTCCTGGATTCAATCGAGCTGTAAGGCGTGACCGCTGACCAGGGAACATTGTTTGCACTGCTGTTCTTTGTTTTCGTCTTTCTCATCTGGGGGCGCTGGCGCTACGATCTTGTCGCATTCGTTGCTTTGCTGCTCGCAATTCTGACCGGACTGGTACCGAAAGAGCAGGCATTCTCCGGCTTTGGCCACCCGGCAACCGTGATTATTGCGCTGGTACTTATCGTCAGCCGCGGGTTGTCGAATTCTGGCGCGATTGAACTGGCTGCTCGCTTCCTCGTCGACAGTTCACGCAAGTTGTCGACGCACATTACGTTTATGTCGGGATTTGCAGCTGCACTGTCGGCGCTGATGAACAATGTCGCTGCTCTCGCCATGCTGATGCCGGTGGACATGCAGGCGGCGAAAAAAGCCGGCCGCAGTCCGTCGCTGTCGCTCATGCCATTGTCGTTCGCTTCGATACTCGGTGGCATGATTACATTGATAGGAACGCCGCCGAACATTGTTGTCGCGGAGTTCCGTGGTACCGCACTCGGCGAACCTTACAGGATGTTCGATTTTGCGCCGGTTGGGCTTGCCTGTGCCGCGGTCGGTGTGGCGTATGTAGCGTTGGTCGGGTGGCGCCTGCTACCGGCAGAACGCAAGTCGGCAAACGCTGCCCGCGAATTGTTCAAGCTTGCCGACTACATAAACGAGGTACGCGTGCCCGAAAAGTCACCGGTCATCGGCAAACGGGTGCGGGACCTTGATGAGCAGGCCGGCCAGAGCGACGTGGAAATTGTAGGCCTGGTGCGCCGCGGCCGGCGCATGCCCGGATTGGCGCGTGCCATTGAAATTCGGGCTGGCGATGTCCTGGTACTGGAAGCCAGCCCTGACAGCCTCGAAGAAGCGCTTGGAAATCTCGGCCTGGAATATGTTGGCAAAGGGGAAGGGCAACTCGAAGATGATGACCTGATTCTGAATGAGGTTGTCGTGCAGGAAACATCGCGACTCGCCGGTCGGTCCGCGCGGTCAGTTCGCCTGCTGTACCGCTATCAGGTTGCCCTGGTCGGTGTCTCCAGGGGAGGGGAGCGTTTTAGCGAGAATGTTCGCAAATTGACGTTGCAGCCCGGCGATGTGTTGTTATTGCTGGGTAGCGATGAGCAATTGTCCGACACGACGACACGGCTCGGACTATTGCCGCTGGCCGACCGTGGACAGCGAGTAATACAGAGAGACAAAGTCGGGTTGGCGGTTGGCGTGTTTGTTGTCGCCATCGGCCTTGCAAGTTTCGGGCTGGTTTACCTGCCGATTGCACTGGGTTGTGTCACTGCGCTGTACGTGCTGTTAAACATTGTGCCGATTCGCGATGTTTATACCTCAGTCGAATGGCCAGTCATTGTGCTGCTGGGATCGATGATTCCGATTGGTGGCGCATTGCAGTCGACTGGCGGCACCGCACTGATCGCCGGCGGTATCGTTGATTTGTCAGCCGGCTATTCGCCGCTCGTCGTTTTGACCTTGCTGATTGTCGTGACGATGACTTTGTCGGATGTCATGAACAATACAGCCACCGCCGTCATTGCAGCACCCATTGCTGTCGAAATTGCGTCGCGACTGCAGGTCAATCCTGATCCATTTCTAATGGGCGTTGCCGTGGCCGCTTCCTGTGCGTTTCTGACGCCTATCGGGCACAAAAACAACACCCTGATCATGGGGCCGGGCGGCTATCGATTTGGCGACTACTGGCGCATGGGCCTGCCGCTCGAGATTTTGATCGTGCTGGTTTCTGTACCGGCAATTGTCACGTTCTGGCCGATGTAAGACCGACGTTCTTATGTAAAGCACTTGTCGCAAAATCGCGTAACGGCACGTCAAAAACTGACAATTATCGTTAACCCTCGCGACCGTGTCGTCTTGATTGTCTACGTAAGTTATTGAAAGTAATGGTGTCCGGATTGCCACTCACCGATGCCCGCTGTTGGCACAGCGATTGCAACATGACTAATAGCTTATGAATCAGATGGAGAGCAACATGGCCAGGGCGACTATTCTTGATTGGACGGAAGCAAAGGTTCAGCTGAAATTTGACGCGCACCGCGAGGTTAAGTATCACGTTTACCGCGACAACAATCGGGTCTACCTTGAGATACAGGACTTGTCGGGCAAGCCGATACATACACTCGAACTGCCCGAAGGCATGAAGCTGGATCAGACCAGCTACGAAGTCTTGTTGCGTTACGTGTTGCTTGATGTCGTCGCGGCGTAGTCCTCGACAATCTGCCAGACACGCAGCAGGTTTTCACCGAGGACTTTGCGGATATCCTCTTCGCTATAACCGCGTTCGAGTAATCCCCGGATAAGATTCGGGTACGCAGCGACGTCCTTCAGGCCGACCGGCAGGGAATCGCCGACGCCATCGTAGTCGGAACCGATGCCGACGTGGTCAACGCCGGCAATGGCAACCACGTGATCGAAATGGTCGAGGACATCGTCCAGCGACGCGTAGGGTAATGGACCGTTTTCCTCAGCGTAAATAGCGGGAAACTGTCGATACGCGTCACCTTCGGTAAGTTGCGGATTGTTTTCCAGCCACTGCTTGCGAGCGTCGCCCATGTCTTGAACATAAGTGAGCGCCTCCGCGGTCAGGAAGCTCGAACCAAAATTGATCTGGATGACTCCGCCGTTGCCGGCAAGCGCGACAATCATGTCGTCGCTCATGTTGCGCTCGAAGCCGGGCGTAAACTTGCGGGCAGACGAGTGCGATGCAATGACAGGAACCTCGCTGGTTTCAATTGTCTGCCAGAAGGCCTCATCCGACACATGGCTGATGTCGATCATGATGCCGAGGCGGTTCATTTCCCTGACCACCTCTACGCCAAATTCACTGAGCCCGTTCCACTGGCGATTCTTGTCGTAAGACGAATCGGAAATATGGTTCGACAGGCTGTGCGCCAATGTGATGTAACGAATTCCCCGATCATAGAAGTGCTGCAGATTGTTTATGTCTCCTTCGAGGGGTGAGCCGTTTTCCATTCCCATCGGCAGCGAGATCAGCCCGGCTTCAAATTGCCGGCGCACGTCGGCGGTCGAGGTCGCAATCGCGAACTTGTCCGGCCAGGCATCGGCGAAGCCGTACACCATATCGATCAGCGACTCGGCCAGGTCTTTGGAGCCGCCATCCGACTCCAGGCGTGCTGGCGTATAAATCGACATGAACGGTGCATTCAGGCCGCCGCGAACTGCTCTTGGATAATCGAAGTCACCGCCGTCGGTCGCACCGGAGATATCTTCCATCTTGTTTTCGAGGCGATACGGGACGTCGATATGCGTATCGACGATGATACTTGTCTTTGCGATTTGCTCAGCCCGGGTCGCATTGTCGGCAGGAGCAGGTGTGTCGCAAGCTGCAAGGGCCAGCATTGTTAGCAAAACAAGATGGATTCGATAGGTCATGGCGATAAATTTCACTGGTCGAAGCGGCCGAAGATTGTAACAATATGTCTACAGACGTACAGGAGCAAAATAATGAGCGACGATAATCCACCGGCTGATCATGCGTTCGTCGATGACGATGAGAAGAAGCATGCCCTGGAGCAAAACCTGAAGTCCGGCGTTACCTGGTTGCGCGGACTGTTCATGCTGATCAGTTGCCTTTTGATCAGTGTCGCCAGCGCGGTCGGTACGTTGATCGTCATTCTGGGTTTTTTCTGGGTGTTGTTTTCCGGGGAGGTAAATCGACAGTTGCAGCAGGCAGGGCAGAGTCTCGCCAGCTATATCTACGAGATCATCCGGTACCTGACGTTTAACTCCGATGAACGGCCTTTTCCTCTCGGCGGCGAGTGGCCGTCTGTGCAGCAGGACGACGAATAGCGTTTATTAGACCGATAACTCACGCTGGCTCGGTTGCCAGTGTGCCAGGTTGATTTGTGCAGCACCTACCCCCAGCCCGCGCACCCAGCGTGCCGCGGCATCGAGCGTGACCCAGGTTCGAACCTTGCCTTTGCGTGTCTCGGCCGTGATCGGTCCATTGGGCGTTTTTGCTTCGATATGAAAGCGGGCGCCGCTCGCAATAATGTTGATGTTCTTAATGGCGCCAGCGGCGACCATCGCTCTCAACATGCGTTCATCCATTGGGAGTCCCCGGAGAATAGTCATTGGAGTCCGGAATGGTGATGCCACTGCGGTCGCAATGCCGGCGGATCAACATTTCGATCATATTGGCGACACTGCGATGTTCTCGCGCAGCCGCTTCTCGCACAGCCTGTTTGAGGCCGGGTTCGATGCGCAGGTTCAGTGTGGAAATCTTGGTTTTCGCCATGCGTTGCATTGTATATTAAAAAGGATGTAAATGTAACGCATTTTGCGTGATTGGGACTTCATCTTTGCATTCGGTATATTGGAGCGATACCGGTTTGCGACACAGGGCGAGGTTGACGATGGAACAGAGCATTTTCATGATCAGTATGGTGCTGGGCGTTACGGCAGTGGGATTGCTGGCGTTTACCTTGTTAATGATCGTCCTTGGCAAAATCGACGTCTGACGCGCGATGTCGCGGCTTCCCGCGGCGAAAATCCTTGAGTTTTACTGAGCTATCCCGCGGGTGCGGGCTGGAATTCTTGACTTCATCGATACTTTGATATCAAAATGATATCAAAGTAAATCTGAGTGCTGGAATTGCAGTTCTGAAGGAGATAGCCATGAACCGAGAGATAAAGAGAGCCGTACCATCGGGATACCTGATGATATTGGTGCTTCTGGTCGCGCAGCTGGTGCTGGCCTATGTCGTCATCAGTGCCTTCCAGGCGCAAGCAATTGCGACCTTTATTGCCGCTGTGATCGCGTCCGTGGTGGTACTTATCTGCTGGGGCGGCTTCATGATGGTGCATCCCAATGAAGCCAAGGTGCTGCAGCTGTTCGGCAAGTATGTCGGCACGACGCATGAACCCGGCCTGCGATGGGCGAACCCGTTTTATTCCAAGGTCTCGGTGTCCACCCGCGTCAGAAATTTTGAAAGCAGCACGCTGAAGGTCAACGACGCGAATGGCAGCCCGATCGAGATTGCCGCTGTTGTTGTCTGGAAGGTCTTCGATACGGCCGAGGCGTTGTTCGAAGTCGACGACTATGCCGGGTTTGTGGAGATCCAGAGCGAATCGGCGTTACGCAACCTGGGCACGACGTATCCTTATGAACCACACGACGACGAGACCATTGCGCTGCGCAGCAACCAGGCGGAAATCGCCTCTGCACTCGTGAAGGAAATCCAGGATCGATTGTCCCAGGCGGGTGTGACCGTCGTTGAGGCGCGCATAACGCACCTTGCCTATGCACCGGAAATCGCCAATGCGATGCTGCGTCGCCAGCAGGCGTCGGCCATTATTGCGGCGCGCACACAGATCGTACAGGGCGCTGTCGGTATGGTTGAACTGGCGCTCAACGAGCTGGACAAGAACGACGTAGTGGCACTCGATGAAGAGCGCAAGGCGGCAATGGTCAGCAACCTGCTGGTTGTTTTGTGCAGCGATGAAAGCGCCCAACCGGTGCTGAACACCGGCTCGCTGTATACATAGCGACGGAATCCGAGCATGCCTGCCAAGAAATCATTCGCGCTGCGAATCGATGCCAGGACTCTGGCTGCAATGCAGCGATGGGCGAAAGACGATCTGCGCAGCCTGAATGCGCAGATCGAATTCGTCTTGCGCGAGTCATTACGCAAAGCGGGGCGCCTGAAAGAAAGCGGCCAGGAGCAGCGAACGCCGGACTAGCCACGGTGTTAGCATGTTGGCATGCGTACCTACCTGCCATTCATTCTTGTGGGTCTGGCCATATTTTCCGCGATCTGTGTCGCTTTCGTCGCGCGCGAAGTCACGCGCCAGGCCAGCGGAGATGGCAAGACGAGTGAAGATCGCGCTGACGATCAGCGCTAGCGAAGCCTACTTGCGGCGCGAACCACTACGGGAATCGCTGCGGCGCTCCGAACTCTTGCGACCACTGTTGCTGCGAACCTGCGGTTGCTTTTGAACCGAGCGCGAAGCTTGCTGCCGCTGAGGTGCCTGGCGTTGTTGCGCTACAGGCGCCTGGCGTTGCTGTCGAGCGACTGGCGTACTGGAACGCTGCTGGCGCACGGGTTCCTGCCGCCGCTGCGTTTGCGAGCGGACCACGGGCTGCGCTTGCTCTCGTCTTGCATTGGAACCTGTGCTGAGACTCGAAGAACGCCGCTGCGTTTGCGAGCGAACCACGGACTGCGGTTGATCCCGTCTTGCATGGGAACCTGTGCTGAGGCTCGAAGAACGCCGCTGTGTTTGCGAGCGAACCACGGGCTCAGACGAGTTGCGCCTGGCATTGGAGCGTACGGCCAGATCTTCGGATCGCCGCACATTGGAACGCACTGCGGGCTGTTGTGTCCGGGCATTGTTATTTTGCCGGGCTCCGTCCTGTCGACGATTCTCTGACGTACGGGCCGCAGGTTGCTGGCGGCTTTGCGACGATCGCGTGGCCGGCGCACGTGGGGTGATGCGTTCGTCACGCGGGCGAAAGGCGACCTGGCGGTTAGTGCGGTTAACGCTCAGAGTGCGGCGATTACCCTGTCGATCCGTGCGTGCATACCCTTCGCGACGAACGTACTCGCGGCGCCGATCCTGCGCGCGCCAGCGATCACCGTTTCTGTAGTGGTGACCACCATTTCGGTAGGAGTGCGAATAGTAGTTGTTGTACACCGTTATTGATGGTCGGCGGTACCAATGGTGCCAGTACGAGCGGCCATAGTATGGATGACCGTAGTAGCTATGGTGATAGGTGTGCAAGCTGTGCGACGCCCAGCCGATTGTAAAGGCGGTTGTTACGCCCCAAAAATGATTGTGTGCAAAATGATAGTTTGCAGCATACGGGTAATAGTAGACCGGTCGAGGTCTCGGATAGTAGAAATACACCGGATCCGGCTGTACATAGACGACACGTGTCGGCTCGTAGTACGGGACATAGATAACGTCTTCTTCTGCCGGCTCGATGTAAATAACACCGTCGTTTTCTGCGACTGTCTGATACTCGTCACTCTTCAGGTTACCGGCGGCATAGGCACGGTCGCGGAATGCCTCGACAGCGGCAACGACGTCAGACTGTTGCGCTGCCATCGCGTCGCCAAGACGCAAGGTCCAGTCAAGGTCTTCGTTAAGCAGCTCAACAACTTCCGGGTAGTTGATCAATGCAACGATTGAATCGTCCCAGTCTTCGTTGGGTTCCAGGCTGGAGTCAATCTCGTACGCCTCGAGAAAACGAGCGGCCTCAACAACCTGCAGCGGGTACGCGGATGCGGGCAAGACTATCGCCAGAAGATCATCCGGGTACAGTGCTATCGGGCCCACCAGTTCCTCGAGTTCGGCGGCGGACAGCAGAGCAATGTCAGCGCTGGGCTCGTATTGCCCGATGACATTGCCGTCCTCGTCCACAGGCACCTGTGCCAGCGAAAAGACCGGAATTAGCAGCGAAACTGCAAGAAAGAGTCGAGCATTCATGTTGGCCTCCGGGTCCGAAATCGGGCGGACCTGTCTACATTGGCGCCAATATTAGCTGACCCAAGCTGAACAGCCCCTTAACCAGCAAGCTGAACCGCAATTTTCAGTCGTCGGTGCCACCGTGCCAGGCAAGGAACTTCCAGCCGTCGTCACTGCGCACCAGGACATCGGTGTATCGTCCGTTACTTACCTCGATTTCGCCGTCCTTGTCCTCAAACGCGCTGCTGTAGAGATAGTGTGCAACTGCGACGTCTTCGTGAACGACGATCGACAAGGGGTATAACTCATGTGCGACGGCTTTGCCCAGCTTGTCGTTGAAGCGATCCCACATCTTTATCGAGGCTTTACCCCGTGGCGCCGGTGAGCTTTTGCCCCAACCGACAAAGGCTTCGCTAAGGTGTTTGTCGAGCCATTTCTTGTCACCTTTTTCATCGGCGTTCCAGACTTCTTCGACCACCGCCCAAACGTCAGCAGAATCATTGTCAGCATCCGCGGCAGCAGCAGAGCCGATACCGAGCAACAGCAGGCAGGCGATAACGAGTTTAGGTATATCAATCGTTTTCATGGTGCTTCCCCCATCCAGAATGCGGTCGAGTCTAGTCGTATTGACGACCAACAACAATTGTACACCGGTGCCGTAATGGTGTTTGAATGGCGAATTTGGCGGGCACGCAGCATTAAATTAATGGCATTTGGGTGAATCCATTTCCGACGCTGCGGCATCTAGGTATCAATACGCTAACAGCAGGGGAGAAAAGTTCATGCGCAGGCAAATAATGACAGGCTTGGTTGCAATGTCAGTACTCGCATTTTCGGCACAGGCAAAGGCGGTCGACTGGGTCGAGAAAAGTAACGAACACGCGCAGGTTGTACTGGATCTGTTCGCAAAACTCAGCCCGGAAGGCGCCGGTTCGCTGGGCGTTGACGGATTGGACGAGCAGATTGCCGATCTGGGTCCGGGTATCCACGAGCGTTCGCAACAAATGTCGAAAGACCTCCTGACTGAGTTGCATGCACGCCTGGAAAAGGAGTCAGACAGCAAGGTTCGGCAGGATCTGGGTATTCTGATCCAGGTTGTCGAAGACAGCATCCGCAGCGCTGACCTGAATTACGATCAAATGCTGCCGTACTACAACATTAATCAGACAATTTTCTTTGGCGTGCGCAGCATTCTTGATCCGCAAAATTCGCGCGACCGGTATCCGGCCGCAATTGCACGCATTGAGAAATACGCCGGAATCAGTGACGGCACAGAGCCGTTCGCGGAATTGGCAAAAGCTCGCTCCCGAGAGCGATTCGATGTAGACGGTCTCGTGGGCCCATACCGCGGTGAGGTTGAACAGGATCTCGAGCGGGCCGAGACCATGATTACCGGAATCGAGGAGCTGCTCGCGGGAACAGATTTGCAGGGCTGGCAGCAGAGTTACGAGGTGCTCGCGGGCCAGATGCGCGACTACAGCGACTGGGTGCGTGCGGAGATTTTACCGCGCAGCCGTGACGACTATCGCCTGCCGCCGGATCTGTACGCCGACGCATTGCGTAACTGGGGTGTCGACGCGTCGCCGCAGGAACTTATCGAGCAGGCGACAAAAGGATACATGGATATTCGCGGCGAAATGGAAGCGCTGGCACCATTGATTGCAGAACAAAAGGGCTACGACACTGACGACTATCGTGAGGTCATCGCCTTGCTCAAGCGCGACGGCGCCATCGACGGCGACAAGTTGCTGGATCACTATCACTCGGTGTTGCGCGATATCGAAGAGATAATTGTTCGTGAAAAGCTTGTTACCTTGCCCGAGCGTGATGCCGGAATTCGCATTGCGTCGGCCGCGGAGACGGCCGCACAACCGGCACCACACCTGCAGCCGCCACGGCTGATCGGTAACACCGGCGAGTACCCGTACTTCGTTATTCCGCTGCTGACCCAAAATGATGATGGCAGCTGGCAGCAAACAGACGACACCTATGAAGCTGGCGCCTGGACACTGACAGCACATGAAGCACGCCCCGGGCACGAGATGCAGTTCTCAAGCATTGTCGAGTCGGGGGTTTCCATCACGCGGGCTGTATTCGCGTTCAACAGTGTCAACGTTGAGGGCTGGGGTTTGTATGCCGAAGCGATCGTGCGTCCGCACCTGCCGCTGGAAGGTCAGCTAATCAGCCTCCAGTACCGACTGATGCGCGCTGCGCGTATGTTTCTCGATCCAATGCTGAATCTCGGCATGATCACGCCGGAAGAAGCAAAAAGCCTGATCATGAATGACGTTGCAATTGGGGAGTCATGGGCACAGAACGAAGTCGAGCGGTATACCTATCGCATGCCCGGTCAGGCGACTGCGTATTACTACGGATATAGCAAAATGCAGTCGTTGCGCGCGCAGACCGAGCTGAAACTTCGCGATCAATTCGATCAACAGGTATTCCATGATTTTATTCTCAGCCAGGGAATGTTGCCGCCACATATTCTCAAGCAGGCGGTGATGAACGAATTTGTGCCGAGCCAGATGCGCTGAGCAGGCGCTATACTTCGGTCTCTCACTGAATCACGGGAGGCCGAGGTGGCCCATCAACTTGCCTGTTATCGCTGCGGCGCGTCCTTAACCGCACTGACGTTGCCGTTGTCACGGCGTGACCAGTGCCCGGAATGCACGGCGGATCTGCACGTCTGCAAGATGTGTGTGAACTTTGATGTACGGGTGCCGCGGCAATGCCGTGAAGATGGTGCCGAGGACGTAAAGGAAAAAGAGCGACCGAATTTCTGTGACTGGTTCAAGCCCAGTGATCGCGCGTTCGATCCGGAGCGAAAAACCGAAGCCGACGCCGCACGTGATGCGCTGGAAGCCTTATTCGGAGGACCGAGTGACGATTGACCGTCGCCGTTTCCTGCAAATGGCGGGCGCTACGGCCACGGCGATGCACGTTGGCGGCTGCGGGCGCAGCAAGATACCGGCCAGCGATGTACCACAGAGCGAGTTCGGCGCAGATTCCACGGCCGAAGAGGTAACCGCCGGCGTGGATCTTGGCGGCAAGTATGCCGTTGTGACAGGCTGTACGTCCGGTATTGGCTACGAAACAATGCGCGTCCTGGCAAGCCGGGGTGCGGTTGTGGTTGGTACCAGCCGTTCGCTGGCACGTGCGGAAAATGCCTGTCGCAGCGTGCCGGGTACAACGATTCCAACGCAAATGGAACTTGGTGACTTCGCATCCGTTGTCGCCTGTGCCGAACATATTCGCAGCATGCGCATTCCGATCGATATGTTGATCTGCAACGCCGGATACCTGGGCGGCGACGGTCGGCGACAACTGCTCAACGGCGTTGAAAAACATTTCGCGATCAATTATCTCGGCCATTTCATCTTCGTGAATCGCGTTCTGGATCGTTTGTACATCGCGGACCAGGGCCGCATCGTTCTTACCGCGAGCCGGACCGCATACACAGATGCACCGCGACAAGGTATCTTGTTTGACGATCTGTCGTTTGCAAATGGCTATACTGATCTGACAGCCTACGGCCATTCCAAACTGGCGAATGTGTTGTTCTCTCTCGAACTGGCAAACCAGTTGCGGGGCACGCGCATTACGAGCAATTCCATGCATCCCGGCGTCGTCGAAACACAAATCGGTCGCCATTCGGGTGTCGCTATGCGGTTTGGCCTCAAGCTGGCCGCGTTGTTCGGTGGCAAAACTGTCGCCGCAGGGGCCGCGACCGGATGCTATATCGCGACCAGCAAGCAACTGGGTGCGGTTAGTGGCCAGTATTTTGAGGACTGCAATGCAGTTGTTGTCAGCGGTGAACACCATCTGTACAACGGCGCGATGGCGGAACGACTCATGCAGATAACGCAGGATATTGTGTCTGATTTTCTTATAGAACAGAAAGTACCGGAATTCGATATTTCCCAGGAGCAATCCAATGGCGCATAAAGCCCTGGTTGTCCTGTCCGGCGGGCAGGATTCGACCACATGTCTTTATTGGGCGATGGACCGATTCGGCGACGCTAATGTCAGCAGCGTGACTTTCGACTATGGCCAGCGCCACAGGGTGGAGCTTGAATGCGTCCGGAATATTTCAGCGTACACCGGAATCGAGAATACAGTATTGCCCATTGATACTTTTAGCGCGCTGGGAGGGAACGCGTTAACCGACTCGCAAATAAAGGTCGATGACAAGCAAGCCATTGATTCCGACTTGCCGAACACGTTCGTACCCGGACGCAATCTGATTTTCCTGACCTATGCGGCGGCGCTGGCTTTCCAGCAGGGTATTGGCAATCTCGTTACCGGTGTTGCGCAAACCGACTACAGTGGCTACCCGGACTGCCGTGAAACAACCATTGCGGCATTGCAACGTGCGATTTGCCTGGGCATGGATGCTGATCTGACGATTCACACGCCACTCATGCATTTGAGCAAAAAGGAAACCGTGTTGCTGGCGAAGAAGTTGCGGGCGCTGCCGGCAATGGCCATGACACACACTTGTTACAACGGTGAACGCCCGCCCTGCGGTCACTGCCCGGCTTGTATCTTGCGTGCCCGAGGTTTCGCCGAGGCGGGAATCGACGACCCGATTTTCGAGCAGTCATGACTTACTCGGTGAAAGAAATCTATTACACACTGCAGGGTGAAGGTGCCCACACGGGTCGTCCGGCCGTCTTTTTGCGCTTTGCAGGCTGCAATCTGTGGTCCGGTCGTGAAGAGCATCGGCAAGATGCTGTCTGCAGGTTTTGCGATACCGATTTTGTGGGTACTGATGGCCCGGGCGGAGGCAAGTTCACTACGGCAGGCGATTTGGCGGCCGCCGTTGCGGCGCACTGGCCGGCAGCAACAGACTCGGTGCCGTACGTCGTATGCACCGGTGGTGAGCCGTTATTGCAACTTGATGCTGACGCGATCGAAGCGATGCACAATGCCGGCTTCGAAATCGGTGTTGAGAGCAACGGCACACTTGCGGCACCCGACGGGATTGACTGGCTCTGCATCAGCCCGAAAGCGAACGCGAACCTGGTTCAAAGACGTGGTGATGAACTGAAGCTTGTATATCCACAGGCCGAGGAAGAGGCGCAGCCGGCGCGTTTTTCCGAGCTCGAGTTCCAGCATTTTTTTCTGCAGCCGAAAGATAGTGCCGACCTCGAAAATAATACCAGCCAGGCAATACAATATTGCCTTGAGCATCCGCGCTGGAAATTGAGTCTTCAGACGCACAAATTCTTAGGCATTGATTGATATGAATCATCGCGTTGGCCGAGTCATATTTGCAGTCGCCGTCGGACTGATCGTTGCGACCCTGTCGTATCGCTGGATCACGAATCCGGCAGGCCGAATCGAGCGTGAGTTGCAAGTCCAGGTCGTCGAGGCATCCCGGGACAGGCTACGTGGTGTCGTTGCCGGGCATGGCCTTGAGATCGTCGACTCGCTGGCACCCAATCGCAAAGTCGGAAAAGCCTATATTTATCCTGAAGGAAACGATTGGACGGTGTCCGGGTACTATCGGCGCGGCGATGATGACCAATGGCATCCGTACCTGATGACGCTGGATGCCGAGCTTGCTTTGATTGCGCTCAAAATCCAGGACAACGACCCGGGATTGGTACGCCAGGCAGCGTCGGATCCGCGCATCGAAATGGTGCGCTAATTGGACGTCGAAGTGGCCGGGACCTGAGTCTGCGTCGTGCGAGTTTCCTGGCTCCATTCAAAGATATTCAGTTCGATAAACGCAAACGCAACGATCCACAGGAAAGCGTCCCAGAAATCGACGAAATCCCCTTTGAAGCCCCAGAACACGGCCGCGAGAAACAGCATCGGGTAGAGAATCAGTTTCGCAGCGTAACTGGCGCGTAGCGGCAAGCCCTGATAGCGGTTGTGGTCCTGCAGTCGTACGTCGATCTCGAGTACCACTACAATGAGCAGCCATGCGGCTGCATTAATAACATCGACCCACGCTAAGTGACGGATGTCCTGCAAGCCCGCCACATCCACCAGCGCATTCATGTTTGCGAAACGGAACATTTCACCGACAGCTGGAAACGTGCTGCAGTTGGCGCTCGTCAATAGCGTATATTCATCAAGGTCGGTCGCGTACGACCAGCCGTCAGCGACCAGCGCGCAGAGATCCGCAACGTGGCCCATTTGCGTTGCCTGGTAGATAAAATCCAGTTTGACGGCGTAGCCGTAAAACGCATAGACAATAAAGGCATAGCACAGGACACGCATGCCATGTAATGACCAGGTGATTTTGGGCGTGTAGTGGTGATCTTCGAGAACGTAGGTTTCAAGTTCAAACATCAGCAGCAGGACGACCCAGGCCGCAGTGTCAATTGATGACGGAAAGAAGCCGATGATCAATGACAGTGGCACACCGTCGGGAAACTGTATTGCCGCGGCCTGGATTTCTTCGTGCCAGAACACAAAAACATTGATGGCAAGCAATGTATAGACAGCGTACTTGAAGAGCTGAAACAAGCGATTGCTGTTGATAGTCAAATACACGCTCCGACCGGGTTATTTACCCGATTCTATGTTCGAATCGCGGTTGGAGGCAATCGATCAGACCTAGACGAATTGCTCGGTCGGGCCCGGTTTGCCTGTTTCGTCTTCAGAATAGTAGACCCAGACATTTTCCTCGCCGGTCAGGAGCTCAATGTATTTTGGGTGCACGAATATGTTTTCGCGGCCGGATTTGATCTCGCGCAAAATACCAAGCTCGCAAAGTTGTTTCAGATATACGGATGCGGTCTGACGTTTGGCAATCCCTGAATGCACAAGATTGCCGATACGACAATACGGCTGTTTGAACAGCAGTGCGACCAGCTCCCAGGAGTATATTTTCGGCAGATTTTTTTGTACGTAGGCGGCCGTGTGGTCCATGAGTTCCCGAATCGATTTGATCTTGTCGGTTGTCCAGGTACAGGTTTCTTCGACGCCGTCGAGTATAAAACCAATCCAGGGTTCCCAGGCCTGGTCCCGGGTCACTTGCTGCAGCAAACGGTAGTAGGCCGCCTTGTGCTGGATGATATAGCGGCTCAGGTACAGGATCGGTGAATCCAGCAAACCATGCTCGACCAGAAACAGTATGTTCAGTATGCGGCCGGTCCTGCCGTTACCGTCCGAGAACGGGTGAATTGCCTCGAACTGGTAGTGTTGAACTGCCATACGGACGAGTGGGTCGATCTCGTCACTGCGTTGCATGAATTCCGCCCAGTTGTCGAGCATGTCGATCAGCAGTCGCTGCCCGACCGGCGGCGTGTAAACCGTTTCACCGCTCAGGCGGCTTTTCAAGGTCGTACCCGGGTCGGCACGAATGTCGAGCTCAACGCCTTTAACGGTGCTGCAAATCTGGATCGCCATATCGGTTGTCAACATGCGTCGTTGCACCATTTTGGTACCTTCATAGAGGGCAGTGCGGTAGCGCAGCGCCTCTTTGGTCGCAGCATCGGCGCGGTCCTCGGCAATGTCGGCAAATTCGAACAGCTTGTCGGTCGTCGTAACAATATTTTCGATTTCTGAACTGGCGCGCGCCTCGAGCAGCGGAATGGCGTTAACGAGAACGGTCGAATTTGGAATCAGTTCGGCGGCCTGCTTGAGTTCAGCCAACGCAACACGCGCGCGTATACAGCGCTTCAAAATCGCTTTGCTTTCAATGCGTTCCACCGGCGGAGGCAACAGCGGTAAGTCATTGAAAGGTTTTTGCGGATCAAATTCAGTCACTTATGATTATCCTCGGCAATGTCGCCCGGGCTGATGCGATCGACAGTTTGAATAAACGTGTCGATTATTTGTCAGTTTATCGACATATAAACAAAACCTGTCGATCGGATCGACAGTTTGGCCAAACATGTCGATGTTTTTCGGTTTTATCGACATATCTGCAGTATATGTCGATTGCATCGACAGGTTCGTGACACGTGTCGAAAAACCGGTGATTTGTAACGCGGGGTCGCCGTTCGGCGACATCGTGACAGGCGCGAGGTGGACACTTATGCTGGGTAACAATTCTCACCGCGGGCTTCTACTATGACGAAATTCCTGACGTTTGTAGCAATGGCCGCTGTGATCTGTACAGCTTGCGGCGGGGGCAGCAGTACCAGCAGCACAGTGGTTGTACCGCCGCCACCGTCGGCGTTGACGCCGTCAATCACAACCGAACCGGTTTTTACCAATTTGACGTTTAATCAGGGCCTGGCGTTATTGCAGGCGCCAGGCGACTCGAGTCGCTGGTTTGTCGTCGAAAAGGCTGGCGCGATACAGGTATTCGCGAACGACCCAAACACGATGTCGACCAGCGTTTTCCTCGATATTTCGACGCGCGTCGACGCGAGCGGCGAGGGCGGTTTGCTGGGGATCGCTTTTCATCCTGACTTTCCATCAACTCCGGAAGTCTTTGTGTCCTATACACGTTCCGGATTTCCGCTGGTCTCCTATGTTTCGCGGTTTACGTCTATGGATACGGGCCTGACGCTGGATCCGGCATCGGAGGTAGCCCTGTTGACGGTTTCACAACCGCAGGACAACCACAACGGTGGTGACATTGCGTTTGGTCCGGACGGGTTTCTGTATGTCGGGTTTGGGGACGGTGGCGGTGGCGGCGATCCCGACGGCAACGGGCAAAACACCAATAACCTGATGGGTTCAATAATTCGTATTGATGTCGAAGGCGGATCACCCTATGCGATTCCGCCGGGCAACCCCTTCGAATCCAACCCTGTCTGTGCTGCGGGGAGTGGCGCGAATCCCTGCCCGGAAATTTATGCCTGGGGTTTGCGCAACCCCTGGCGTTTCAGTTTCGACCCCGTAACGCAGGACCTGTGGGCGGGGGATGTCGGCCAGGGCGCGTGGGAAGAAATTGACCTGATCGAGGCAAACGCCAACTACGGCTGGAACATTCGTGAGGGCGCACACTGTTACGATCCGCCGACCGGCTGTGCACAAACCTTCGTTGAGCCTATCACCGAGTACGATCGTACCCTCGGCCGATCCGTTACCGGTGGCTACGTCTATCGAGGTACAGCGATTCCGGAACTTTCCGGCTGGTACCTGTTTGGTGATTTCATTACCGGACGATTGTTTGGCGTACCTGCCAACAGCGCGGCGGGCGTAGTGCCTGAAGTATTCGATGAAACCGGGCTGCAGATAGTCAGTTTCGGAGTCGATAGCAGTGGTGAGATTTACCTGATTCACTTCAGCGGCGGTACTCTGCATCAGGTTGTCGACACTCCCTAGCCCGAATAGTGCGTTAGAATCGGCCGCCAGTTTCCATGCGTACCCCGGGGGCAGGTTGTGAAAGCAAAGAGTGATATTGAAATTGCGCAGGCGGCGAATATTCTTCCAATCCAGGATATCGCCGCGAAGTTGGGAATTCCTGCCGATGCCCTGGTGCCCTACGGGCACGACAAGGCAAAAATCAGTTCGTCGTTCATTGAAGCGAATGGAAAGGCTCAAGACGGCAAGCTGATCCTGGTCACTGCCGTGTCACCGACACCGGCCGGCGAAGGCAAGACAACGACGACGGTCGGGCTCGGCGACGGGCTCAACCGGGTCGGCAAAAAAGCCGTCATATGTCTTCGCGAACCCAGTCTCGGTCCGTGTTTCGGCATGAAGGGTGGCGCTGCCGGCGGCGGCTATGCGCAAGTTGTGCCGATGAGCGACATCAACTTGCATTTCACTGGCGACTTCCACGCGATCGGCGCAGCGAACAATCTCCTTGCGGCACTGATTGACAATCACATGCACTGGGACAACGAACTCAATATCGACCCGCGCCGAGTCACGTGGCGGCGAGTCGTCGACATGAACGACCGCACATTGCGGGCTGTCACGTCAGGGCTGGGTGGGTATCACAACGGTGTGGTCCGGGAGGCAGGATTTGATATCACGGTGGCATCCGAGGTCATGGCTATTTTTTGCCTGGCGCAAGATCTTGTCGACCTGGAGAATCGCCTGGCAAACATTGTACTTGGATACACGCGGGACAACGAACCGGTTACGGTTCGTCAACTCAATGCCCACGGCGCCATGACCGCCTTATTGCGCGACGCATTTCAACCGAATCTCGTGCAGACAATGGAGAACAATGCTGCGTTCATGCACGGCGGACCGTTCGCAAATATTGCGCACGGCTGTAATTCGGTTGTCGCCACACGGACTGCGCTGAAACTGGCCGACTATGTTGTGACGGAAGCCGGTTTCGGCGCAGACCTTGGCGCGGAGAAGTTTTTCAACATCAAATGCCGAAAAGCAGGACTTGAGCCGGATGCGGTTGTTCTTGTGGCAACGATCAAGGCGCTGAAAATGCATGGTGGTGTTGCAGTAAGCGACCTCGGTGAGGAAAATCTCGATGCATTAACAGAGGGCTGCAAGAACCTGGAAAGGCATATACGGAATCTCGGTAAATTCGGCGTGCCGGTTGTTGTTGCGATTAATCATTTTTCGGCTGACACCGATGCAGAAACGGCACTGGTTACGTCGTTTTGCGAGAAGTATCACGTCAAGGCGATTAAATGCACGCATTGGGAAATTGGCGGAAAAGGCGCGACGGAACTTGCGCAACAGGTGGTCGCGTTGTGTGACGGCAATGCGGCACAGTTTCGTACTCTGTACGATGACGAACAAAGCTTGTGGGAAAAAACAGCAACCATTGCTCGAGAGATTTATGGCGCCGACGACATCATTGCAGACAAGAAAGTTCGTGCGGAGTTTTCGAAATTCGAGGAAGCGGGTTATTCGTCATACCCGATCTGCATGGCGAAGACACAATACAGCTTTTCAACGGATCCCAATTTGCTGGGCGCTCCCTCCGGCCACGTCGTCCCGATTCGTGAGATTCGACTTGCTGCCGGTGCGGAATTCATTGTCGTTGTGTGCGGCGCGATCATGACCATGCCGGGCTTGCCCCGGGTACCGGCAGCGAACGCGATTCGCGTTAGTAAAGATGGCCGTATCGAGGGCCTTTTCTGATTCAGCCCGCTGCCAGGCGATCAGGGAGCACGAAACGCTCCCTCGCGGTCGTCGAAAACAGAAATTCCTTGCTGTAATACCGTGACAGTGTGCACTTGCTATTGGCTACCAGGTCAGAGTTCTGTTGCTTGAATTGCAGCCAGTCGTCACCGTCACGGTGGCGCTCAGCGATTAATAGCAGGAAAAACCACGTCATTGTTGCGTGATATTTCCCTTCGGCTCCGAGCAGGGCCAGCAGACGTTTAAGTGCCGCATCAAATCGAACGATTGCGGCTGCGGCGCCAAACTCCCGAATAAACAACCAGCCCATATAGACGTGGGCTTCGTGATCAAAGCGATCAGGGTCAATGTTTCCGGCTTCGAAGTCGTCGATCGACATAGCGGGACGTAGCTGAGCGTTCATGAGTCTGACTCCACCAGTTGATGACTGTCCGCCGCGGTCAGTTCGCAGCCGTAAACCGCTTTCAGCTGCTCGATAACGTCACGGGTTTCGGCCGAAAACGGCGCTTTGCCTTCAAATGCGTGCAGGACGATGCCCTCCAGCAGATCACCGAGGGTAATGTCCGCGAATTCGGCAACGCCCTTCAAGACTTTCAGCAATGACGATTCGATGCGAACGCCGGTCTGGGTGCGTTTGACAGGGGTCTTTGGCATGTTGAGTAAGTAAGGCGAGGTAGAAAGGTAACATGGTAACAATGTACGTCATTCGCTGCAAGTCCCCGATTCCCGATAAAGTCCGGGTGCAAACATCGCTGCAAGCATGTTTTGCAGGTTCGAAGGGGCCATGCCAATGCCGACACAGGAAGAATTGCGAGATGGCTTCAATCTCGGGGACTGGGAAGTCTTGCCGAATGAAGGCGGTATTCGTCGCGGCGCTGAAGAAGTCCGACCGTAGCCCGCCCTACGTTGAAACCCTGCCCAAGCGCGGCTATCGGCTGTTGCGTCCGGTCGAGTTACACAAGCCTGCGCAGCAGGCCCTGATTGCGCCTGTGAACCCTGTCGGCCGATTTCGTCCTTGGTACAAAATTGCAGGCGGTATTGCATTGGCAATTGAGGTCACTGTCACCGTATTACTCACCGTATTACTGGCAATTGAGGTCACTGTCACCGTATTTCAGGCCGGTATGGAGCAGGCAGGCGCCGATACATCCTGGGTGCGGCCGGTGTTTGATGCGTTTGGCGATGCAGCGAAAATTTCAGCTGCGTTGGCCGCTCTCGAGATGCCTAGTCGTCAAGCTTGCTTCGGCGAGACCGCTTTAACGCACCACGCCGGGACTTTGCGTCGAGGCGTTTTTCCCTGGCACGCCGGCTCGGCTTTGTCTTGATTCGCGGTCGCCGCGCTCGTGTTGCAGAGCGTAGCAATTCTGCGAGGCGCATGAGCGCCGCCTGGCGGTTGCGCTCCTGGCTCTTGAATGCCTGTGATTTGATTATCATCATGCCGTCATCGGTAATTCGTCGATCTGCCATTTGACACAAGCGTTCTTTGACGTGCTGTGGCAGCGCGGCACTCTTCGCGGCATCGAAGCGCAAGTGAATGGCTGTTGCAACCTTGTTGACGTTTTGGCCGCCGGCCCCCTGGGACCGGACTGCAGTCATCGTAATTTCGGATATCGGAATTTTAATCCTGGCTGATATATCGAGAGTGTCCACGCTGACTCCGATGTGTGAGAATGCGCCTCCATAATGCTTATCGGCACAATCAATGCAAGTGCGTAACCTGACCGTTCTGATCTTTTGTCAGTTGATATCAACGACAGGCTCTATCGTCATGGTCACGCTGGGCGGAATTGTTGGTGCCGAACTATCGACAAACAAGGCGCTTGCGACGCTGCCGCTGTCGGTCATGGTCATCGCGGTCGCGGCGTCGACCGTTCCGGCCACATTGTTGATGCGCAAGATTGGCCGTCGCAAAAGTTTTTCTATCGCGTCCCTGACATCTGTGCTCGCATTAACCATCGCTGTGCTGGCACTTCGATATTCGAGTTTTCTCGGCTTTAACATCGCTGTCATGCTTTTCGGTGTGAATATGGCATTCACCTATCAGTATCGGTATGCAGCGGCAGAAAGTGTTGCAAGTCGATTTGTGCCGCGTGCGATCTCCCTGGTCCTGGTCGGCTCAATCGGTGCAGCAGTTGTCGGCAAGGAATTGGCCACGCGCGGCCAGTATTGGGTAGCTGACGTGCCGTATGCAGGGACTATGGTCGCACTTGCGGCGCTGTTTGCACTGCAAGCAATGTTGTTTCAGCTAATGGTGCCGGTCGGCAAACAGCTGCAGTCCAATGACGATGACACGGGGCGGCCGCTCCGTGAGATCGTACGTCAGCCACTTTTCCGGGTTGCCGTGCTCGGGGCAACGACCGGTTTCGGACTAATGACGCTGATCATGACGGCGACTCCGCTTAGCATGCACATCAACGATCATTTTTCGCTGGAGCAGACCGCATCGGTGATTCGCGCACACGTGCTTGGCATGTACCTGCCATCGCTCGTGACGGGATTTCTAATCGAAAGGCTGGGCGTCAGTAAGCTGATGTTTGCCGGCGCGCTTGGTCTTCTCATTGCAGTGGCCGTGGGACTGCAGGGGCATACTCTGCTGCACTATTGGTGGGCATTAGTGTTACTCGGCGTGAGCTGGAATTTCCTGTACGTCGGTGGCACAACGATGCTGACCTATTCGTACCGTGCATCCGAACGCTTCCGTGCCCAGGCGCTGAATGAATTCCTGATATTTGGATCGTCAGCGCTTGCCTCGTTGCTGGCGGGCGCCGTATTGCACTACTTTGGCTGGGGAACGTTGATGCTGATTCCGGTGCCATTCCTGCTACTGATCTGTACCGCACTGATACTGGTACGGCGGCATCCAAGATTACAAAGAGTCAAATTGCGCGGCTCGGAAACCTAGAAGTTGTAGACAAACCCCAGTGATACAACAGGCCATGCTTTGTAGTCGCTGACCTCGTTCTCGATCTCCAAGCGCTCGGCTTCAAGTGCGGGCCCCAGCTGAGCCTGTACGCTCGGTGGTGCGTTGTCGAAGCCCGTAGCAACCAGGGTGACTGATGGTTCGCCTTGCCACAACAGTCCGAAGTCTAGATTCAGTCCGACCTTACCGAATATCTCGAAGTCGTAGCCGACGCCCAGATAAGGCGACGTATCGTCAAACGATGTGACACTCTGCAACGTGCCGACATCGGCGGCCGAGAACGTGTCATTGCCGATGGTGATGTCGGCACCGCCGGTGTCAAAGCTCGCCATCTGAACTTCGTTGGCATTTGCGAACGCGCCCGCTGTTATACGGAACGGACTCAAAGGAAAGCGGAAATTGCCGGTAAGGTAGTAGTTGTCCAGTGCAAGCGTTGCATCGTAGTTGATGCCGGCCTGCGAGCCCGACGTGTCGTAGTCATACTGGTTGGCACCAGCGCGGACGTCCAGCCACGGGATCGGGCTCCAGCGTCCTTCGAAGCCGAGACCAAGCGTCCCGGCCTTGAAGCCAACACCGAAGTCGGCGCTGGCTGCACCGGATAGTGCCAGTAAGCCGGTGATCAGCAACGCTTGAATAGTGTATTTGTTCATGATGAATCTCAATTGGCCCAAAACAAAAAGTTCTCAGCGCAGCATAAGGGTCGTCCCAATGCGGGACTGTGCGATACATCACAGGCAGCCAGTGCGGCAATAATATGTTAAATCTGCAAAATAACGGCAGATATGCGAGGGGTGCGGCCCAGCCCGTGGAACTACATTGGAATTGCGCAGGAAGCGCAAGCAAATCATCAAAAAGGAGATTGCAATGAGAGAGCTGATTGTGAGCGAAATGAGCCTGGTTTCAGGTGCGAGTGATGAATGCCCATCCAGTGGCGACAATGACCTCGCGGGTATTGGGAATCCGTCGGGCCTCGGTCGAGACATTATCGAGATATACGAAAGTCTGGTTGAAGCGACTTCGCATATTATCGAGCGGGTCGCAACCGCATAGTGAGGCATCTATCGGGGCGCCCGGTGCGCCCCGATAGCCAGTTGTCGAAGCAGTATGATGAGCAGAGCAACACAAAGCACGAGCAGAACACTGGCACCGATACCGCTGGACAACAAGGGCAGCTCACCCGGTGCCGGATTCCAGCGGCCCTGCAAACAGCGCCAATCGAGCTGGATGAGACCGTTCAGCGTCGCGTGAGAAATGACGGAGCTCCAGAGTGAGCGGGTATACCAGTATTGCACGCCAAGAATTACCCCGGCAAAGAAGACAAAAGGCCATCCTGCGTATCGGTGCAAAACCATGAATATCAATGCAGATACCGTGATCGACACCGCGGCACCACAGCGAACCAGCGCACCCATGTAGTACGCCCGATTGGTCACCTCTTCAATGATTGGCACCAGCAATGACATCACGAGCAGGCCAACCAGCAGAACAGCAGGCTCGGGGCAGTCGAAATGGAAGACGGCGACATTCGTTGGGATCGCATCGGCGTTCTGGTAATAGCCAAACGATACTCCGAAGACCAACTGGCACCACCACGCCAGGCGCATCAATAAACCAATCGCAATAGCACTCAGCGCGATGCGCCAGTTCAGATCCGAGGTCCTGAACTGTGAAGCAAGGTACGCCTTTTCGCTGCGCCAAAGGGGAAACAGAACAGCAAGCAAGACTACCGGCACGGCAAGGTATGACAGGTCGGCTGAAAACGGCAAGGAAAAATCTGCCGCAACCAGTCGAGCACGTACAAGCTCACGAGCAATCAACCCGGCGACAGTCGCGACAGAAATTGCGATCAATGTCCGGGCAGTGATGCGGTGCGAACTCATCCGGCAAGTATGCGATGAAAGTCAGCCTGCAGCACGGCGCGAATTTCTATATCTCGCCGATTTTTGTAACTGCCCGACCTAGAGGCCCGGCAAGTCCGTACAGGTGGGTTCTTCCATTTTATCGCGCCCCCATTTGAGAAATATAGACGGCTGGGCGTCAGGGTCGATGTTGACGTGGTCGAGGTTGCCCTTCACGTGCGGTAGCGCCATCAGGCGCTTGTCCATGACTTCAAACCAGAGCCAGGGAAAAAGCGCGAGCAGATACATGCCGAAATAACCGTTTGGCAACTGCGGCAAGTTGTCGAAGTGTCGCAGCGACTGGTAACGCCGCTGCGGATGGGCATGATGGTCTGAATGCCGTTCAAGATGAAACAGAACCAGGTTGCTGAAAATATGATTACTGTTCCAGGAATGGTGCGGTGCACAACGCTCGGGTTTGCCGTTGGTGTCATTGATGCGCAGCAGGCCGTAATGCTCAATGTAATTTGCACTCGTCAGTTGCCAGTAAGCCACCGCATTGTGAATGAGTAAAAAAGGAATAGTTTTCCACCCCAGCGTCAGTAGCAATATGAGACTGAGCAGGCCGGTAAGTGCATAGGACTGCAAAATTTGATTGCTCGTATGCCAGGCTGGCTTGCCGCGACTATTGAGGCGATCCTTTTCGATGCGCCAGGCACTCCTGAATGCGCCAGGAATTTCACGCCGTGCAAACTTGTAAATACTCTCACCCATTCTCGAACTGGCATGATCGTCATATGTTGACACCTTCATGTGGTGCCCACGATTGTGGTCGACTGTAAAATGCCCGTACGCCGGAACGGCGAGGACAATGCGAGCGAGCAATTTTTCCAGTGCGGTGTTTTTGTGTCCGAGTTCATGGCCGGTATTAATGGCCAGTCCCGCGATCAGGCCGGCAAGAGCGGCCAGCAAGGCAAACGCCCACCAACTCATGGGCTGAGTCGTGGCGTATATTGCCGCAATACAAAAAGTGACGAAGTGCAACGGCACGATGAAATACGTTAGCCGACGATAGTACTTGTCTCTATCGAGCTGCATGACGATTTCTTCAGGTGGATTGTTGCTGTCTTCACCAATAATCCAGTCAAGCAGCGGATTCAGCAGGTAGTTGAGAACGAACGGCAGTACGAACCAGGCATCAACGCCCGTACTTGCATGCAACCAGAGAAATATCAGGGGTTGTACCGGGTAAATGACCGACAGGCACCATAGCCAACGTTTCTTGTCGACATAATGTACCGCCTGCCCATCGGCGGAAGTCCCGGTGTATCCGCGCATGCAACGATTATCGCTGAAAAATGTCGACGAATTATACAAAAACGGCGATATCTGCGTCATGGATTTTCATTTCCCGGGCGCGACTCATTCAATCCGGCAGCCGCGCGCAATTTACTTTATATTGGAGCCTTGAAGAGTTTGTGGAGAATGTCGGGTGTCACGCAGCGGACAGATTCTGGCACTGGCCGCGGCCTTGTCGATGACGGCATGTGGCGATGGCACTCAGGAACAGTTATCGGACAGTGCGAGCAAACCGGCTGTTACTGCAGCAAGCCTCGGCGAGCAGGTGGTACTCGAAACTGCGGACTATCTGCAGCAGGAACCCTACCTTGGAGCTGATCTCGAGAATGGCAAACGTCAGGCGCTGGTCTGTATGGCGTGTCACAGTTTGCAGGAAGATGGTCCGAATATGATTGGCCCGGCTCTGCACGGCATGTTCGGTCGCCAGGTTGGTCAGGTCAGAGGGTTTGCCTATTCGCCGGCCCTGCAGAATGCCGACTTTATATGGACACCGACGGCACTCGACGCGTGGCTGGCGGAACCGGCCAAGTTTCTACCCGGTAATTTCATGACCTTTATCGGCGTACCGAAGCCGCAGGATCGGCGCGATCTGATCGCGTATTTATTAGTACAAACACATAACTCGGGACAGGCACAGGAGAACTGAAGCGATATGGAATTGAGTCAGGCAGTAGCGACGGAGCGCGTAGAGCAAGATCGGCGGCAGTTTAATTGGCGAACAGTGTATTGCGGAATGACCGCATCGAGACGGCATTATCATCGCCGCTCCGCGGATACTGATGTTGTGTTCCTGGATTGGTACCACCCGTGGCTGTTTTTCCTGGCGACTGGCACGATGTTGTTGTCATGTACCGATGCGTTTCTGACCTTGTTGCTGCTGGAGCGCGGCATGATCGAGGCGAATCCCCTGATGGATGCGGTCATGGGACACAGCGTCGCGATATTTACCAGTACCAAACTGGCACTAACAGCATTTGGAATACTGATTCTGGTGTACCTGGCCAAGGCGCGGTTCCTTAACCGGGTTCGCACCGGTCTTATCCTTACCTTGTTCTTTTGTGGCTACGCCACGCTGGTCTGTTACGAACTGGTCAATCTTTTCAACGTGTTGTAGGGCGAAACTGCAGCTAAACAATTCCTTCTCGAGTGAGCATGGGATAAACTGGCGCCCCTTTTTTGACGAGCAGCGACGTTTCGTGGAGCGCAGGAATATAGGGCTTTGTAAGCCCTCGAAAATATGAGTAAATCTCTGAAAGAACGACTGGCATCGACACCGCTGTTCGGTGCCAATGCCGGCGCAATCGAATCGCTGTACGAGCAATACCTCGAGCAACCTGACTCCGTACCCGCGGGCTGGCGCGATTATTTCGAGTCCATGGGCGATAGCCAGACCGAGATATCGCATTCGCTGATACGCGAGGAACTGCTGCGCGAAACACGCGATGGCCGCAAGGTCGGGCGGGTATCCAGCCGGCCCGGCGGAAAGCTCCCGTCTGGCGCCAAGCAAGCGGCTGTCTCACGTCTTATCCAGGTTTACAGCCTGCGCGGCCACCAGATCGCGGATATCGATCCGCTGGGTTTGATGGAACGCCGGGTTCCCGGCGTGCTGAAGCTGGACTATCTCGGTCTGACCGAGGCCGATATGGACCAGGAGTTTTTCACCGGTGGTTTGTCCGGCAGGGCCGGCGAACGGATGAAGCTTCGCGATATCCTGGTGCTACTGCGAAGCATCTACTGCGGCAAAATCGGCGCTGAGTTTGCGCACATTTCAAAAGCGCGGGAAAGACTCTGGCTCCGCAAGAGATTCGAGCAGGGCGCAGCGTCCGACACGCTCAGTAACGACGAACGACTCTATTTACTCGACCGGCTGACCGCAGCCGAAGGCATCGAGCGTTATTTGCATACTCGCTACGTCGGACAAAAACGCTTCTCGCTGGAAGGCGGTGAAAGCCTGATTCCAATGCTGGACGATATTATTCATGAAGGCGGCAAAGCCGGCGTCGAAGAAATCGTTATCGGTATGGCGCATCGCGGGCGCATCAACGTCCTTGTGAATATCCTCGGCAAATCGCCGGAGGAACTGTTCGAGGAGTTTGAGGGGAATTACGATCTGGAAGAGTTGAAAGGCTCGGGCGATGTTAAATATCACAAGGGGTTTTCGGCGGATCTGAAAACCGAGGGCGGTAATGTTCATATCGCGCTCGCGTTTAACCCGTCCCATCTTGAGATCGTTAACCCGGTTGTCGAAGGCTCGGTGCGAGCACGTCAGCAGCGACGCGAGGACACCGAACGACAGGAAGTACTGCCGGTTTTGATCCATGGCGACGCCGCATTCGCCGGCCAGGGCGTGGTTACGGAAACCTTCCAGATGTCGCAAATCAACGGCTTCCGTACCGGCGGCACGGTGCACATCGTTATCAACAACCAGATCGGCTTTACCACCAGCCGGCCGTCGGACGCGCGCTCTACAGATTATTGCAGCGATGTCGCGAAGATGATCGAAGCGCCAATATTCCATGTGAACAGTGACGATCCGGAAGCTGTAATTTTTGTGACCAGGCTGGCGCTGCAATACCGTCAGAAGTTCAAGAAAGACGTTGTGATTGACCTGGTGTGCTACCGGCGACACGGGCACAACGAGGCCGATGAACCTTCGGCGACGCAGCCAATCATGTACGGGCGTATCAAGGATCATAAGTCGACGCGGGCATTGTATGCACAGCGGCTCGTTGAGCGTCAGGTCGCGAGTGATGCCGATGTCGCGAAGCTGCAGGACGAGTATCGTGACCGGCTCGATCGCGGCGAGCCGGTTCAGGAAGCTTCTCTCGGAATGATCGGCAATGCGTATACCGTCGACTGGTCGCCGTTCCTGCATACAGAGTGGGATGACGAGGTGGATACCTCGATCAGTCCGAAATCAGTGGCAGAGCTGGGTGCACTCATGACGACGCTGCCGGCTGGCGTGAAGCCGCATGGGCGTGTGCAGCGCATCATCGATGAACGCGTGAAGATGGTTGCGGGAAAGACACCGATGGATTGGGGCTTCGCCGAAACCATGGCCTATGCGTCTCTGCTTGCAGACGGCGAGGAGGTGCGTCTTATCGGGCAGGACAGTGGTCGCGGTACGTTTTTTCATCGTCATGCTGTTGTGCATAACCAGATCAACAATCAGGAATATATCCCGTTGGCGCACGTCGCCGAGCGGCAAAATGCCTTTCGCGTAATTGATTCTTTTCTTTCGGAAGAAGCCGTACTTGGCTTCGAATATGGCTACGCAAGCACCGATCCGAACACGCTGGTGATCTGGGAAGCGCAATTCGGTGATTTTGCCAACGGCGCCCAGGTTGTCATCGACCAGTTCATCAGCTCCGGTGAAGCCAAATGGGGCCGCCTGTGCGGACTGACAATGTTTCTGCCGCATGGCTACGAGGGCCAGGGGCCCGAGCATTCATCGGCACGGCTTGAGCGCTTCCTGCAATTGTGCGCCGAACACAATATCCAGGTTTGCGTCCCTTCAACGCCGGCACAAATGTTCCACATGATTCGTCGCCAGCAGGTACGTAAATATCGAAAACCGCTGGTAGTCATGACGCCGAAGAGCCTGTTGCGCCACAAAATGTCCGTGTCTGATCTTGATGAGTTATCCACCGGGAAATTTGAATTGATTATCCCGGAAAGCACGGCGATAAAGGCTGCGAAAACTCGCAGGATCGTTCTTTGCAGTGGCAAGGTTTATTTCGATTTGCTGGAGTCGCGAGAAGTCCATGACATTAGCGACATCGCGTTGATTCGTATCGAACAGCTCTATCCATTTCCGATCGACGAGTATGCGGAGCTCATGGGGCAGTACGAGCATGTCGAAGAAATTGTCTGGTGCCAGGAGGAGCCTCTGAACCAGGGTGCCTGGTATCAGATCAAGCATCGTTTACAGGAACCGCTGCAGGATCATCAGCAATTGTATTACGCCGGCCGGCCAGGCGCTGCGGCCCCAGCGTCCGGCATCTTCAAGGTTCATGTGCAACAACAACAGGCAATGGTTGAAGCGGCACTCGACATCAAGTCCGAAGCGAGCAAAGTTGCCAAACCCGAAAAAACCAAACGGAAGTCATAAATGAGTATAGAGATCAAAGTTCCGCCACTCCCGGAGTCTGTCAGCGACGCAACGCTTGTCGCATGGCATAAGAAAGCGGGTGAGCCCGTCTCGCGTGACGAGAACCTGGTGGATCTGGAGACAGACAAGGTCGTTCTGGAAGTCCCCGCACCGTCGTCCGGAACCTTGTCAAAAATTGTTGTGGAAAACGGTGCGACCGTTGTTGCGGGCGACGTGCTTGCGATTCTCGAAGAAGGCGAAGTGGCACAGGCTTCTAACGATGCACCTGCAGCCGCACTGGTTGCTGAAAAGGCGGCGCCAAAAACCGAGGCCGAATCCAAAGGCCCGGTGAAAACCAGCCCGGCGGTGCGCAGGTTACTCGATGAGCACGAACTGGATGCCACTATGGTCATGGGCACCGGCAAGGATGGCCGCATCACCAAATCCGATGTCATGTCGTTTTTGAAATCCGACGAAAGTGCTGAAGTCACGCCCGGTGATCATGCCGGCACAGAGGTCGATGAAGAGACCAGCACTAGCTTGCAGCGCACAGAGCAACGGGTGCTAATGACGCGTTTGCGTGCCCGCATTGCTGAGCGGCTCATTGAAGCACAGCAATCGGCGGCGATGTTGACGACATTCAATGAAGTCGATCTGACCGAGGTCATGGCCCTGCGCAAACGCTACAAGGAGTCGTTCGAGAAAAAACACGATGTCCGACTCGGCTTTATGTCGTTCTTCGCGAAAGCGTCGGTGGAAGCATTGAAAAAGTTTCCGGTCATCAATGCTTCCGTCGAGGGTAACGAAATTATTTACCACAACTATTACGATATTGGCATCGCAGTCTCCAGTGATCGTGGATTGATGGTGCCGGTAATACGCGACGTCGATCAAATGAGTTTTGCAGAATTCGAAGCGGCATTGAACGAGATGGCGGGCAAGGCACAGGCCGGTACAATCGGCATGGACGACCTGACCGGCGGTACGTTTACCATTACCAATGGTGGAATTTTTGGCTCCATGATGTCCACGCCTATCTTGAATCAGCCGCAAAGCGCCATTCTGGGTATGCACTCCATCCAGCAGCGCCCTATGGTTGTCGACGGCAATATTGTTGCCAGGCCGATGATGTACCTCGCGGTTACGTATGATCACCGCATCATTGATGGTAAAGAAGCCGTTCAGTTTCTCGTCACCATAAAAGACCAACTGGAAGATCCTGCCAGGCTGATGCTGCAGGTTTGACCGAGACAGATTTTCAGAAGGACTAATTACCCATGAGCAGAAGTTTTGACGTAGTCGTTATTGGTGCCGGACCAGCCGGGTACGTTGCCGCCATTCGCGCCGCGCAGAGTGGCAAGACGGTCGCCTGTATCGATGAGTGGAAAAACAAGGACGGCAAGAACGCGTTCGGCGGTACATGCCTGAATGCCGGCTGCATACCTTCCAAGGCAATGCTCGAGTCTTCAGAATTACTGCATCGGGCACAACATGAGTTCAAGTCGCATGGCATCAAGACCGGCAGTATTGAGCTCGATATAGCGACTATGCAGAAGCGACGCGCCAGCATAGTAAGACAGCTGACTGGCGGCATTGCGGGCTTGTTCAAAGCTAACAAGGTCGAAGGTCTGGCCGGGCATGGCAAGTTGCTGGCTGGTCGCAAGGTTGAATTCACCCCGGTCGATGGCGATGTCGAGATCCTCGATGCCGGGCATGTGATTCTCGCATCCGGCTCAACGCCGATCGAACTGGGAATTGCAAAATTTGACGACGACCGGATCATCGATTCCTGGGGAGCGCTGGAGCTCACCGAGGTGCCGAAACGACTGGGCGTAGTCGGCGCGGGCGTTATTGGGCTGGAACTCGGCAGTGTCTGGGCACGGCTGGGCTCGGAAGTCACGGTACTCGAGGCTATGGACGATTTTCTGTTTATGGCCGACCGGGACATTGCGAAAGTGGCGGCCAAGGACTTCAAGAAGCAGGGGCTGGATATTCGCCTGGGCGCCAAAGTCGCTGCCGCAACACCCGGCAAGAATGGCGTCAGCGTTGAATACGAAGATTCGAGTGGCAAACAAAAAGTCGAGTTCGACAAACTGGTGGTCGCCGTCGGGCGCAAACCGCAAACCGAAAATTTGTTTTCGGAAGACGCCGGCATTCAGCTTGATGAGCGCGGTTTTATTGTCGTCGACGATGAATGTCGTACGCGGGTCAAGGGAGTGTTCGCCATCGGCGATTGCGTGCGTGGCCCCATGCTGGCGCACAAGGGGTCGGAAGAGGGCGTGATGGTCGCAGACCTGATTGCCGGCGAGATTGCAGAGATGAACTACGAAGTTATTCCGTCGGTAATCTACACGGCTCCTGAAATTGCCTGGGTTGGTAAAACGGAGCAGGAAGTCAAAGCGTCCGGTCGCAACTACAAGGTTGGTTCGTTTCCGTTCGCGGCCAGCGGCAGGGCAAAGGCGATGGAACAGACATCAGGTATGGTCAAGATGATCTCGTCCAGCGATGATGACGAAATTCTCGGCGTGCATATCATTGGTCCGATGGCAGGCGAGTTGATTTCTGAAGCGGTCCTTGCGTTGGAGTTCTCAGCGAGTACCGAAGACATACAGCGCACAATCCATGCGCACCCGAGCCTCGCCGAAGCAGTGCACGAAGCAGCACTGGCGGTCGACAAGCGCGCCTTAAACTTCCCAAATAAACCGTAGGAGCGGCCCATGGCCGCGATCCTTTACTCCCAAAAATTCGCGTTCTTGATCCCCAATGCCTTGGGATCGAAGGTGTATTCCGTAACACCTTCCTTTTTCTGCCGCTCGTAGTCCCGCAATGCTTTGATTGCCGGGCTTCCCATAAAGAACAGGATCAGGATACCGATGATGTTCAGCCATGCCATCAGGCCGACGCCGATGTCGCCCAGGGCCCAGGCAAGATCCGCGGAACGCACTGTGCCGTAGAACACCGATGACATCAAAACCAGTTTCAGTATTGTGAGTTCGCCGGGAAAGCGAAATGTGCGTCGAATGTACGCAACATTGGTTTCTGCGATGTAGTAGTACGCAAGCAAGGTAGTGAATGCGAAGAAGAACAGGGCGACTGCGACAAATACTTCGCCGGATGCGCCGACGACGCTTTCCAGTGCCATTTGTGTAAACGCGGGACTGTTAATGATCACGTCGGTGCTCGCGACACCGCCGCTGATGTCAGCCAGTACGCCTTCGACATAGTACTGCTGCGTAATGAGAATCATAAACGCGGTCGCCGAACAGACGAACAGAGTGTCTACGTAAACTGAAAATGCCTGTACCAGGCCTTGTTGCGCGGGATGATCCACCTCTGCTGCAGCTGCGGCGTGTGGGCCGGTACCCTGTCCGGCTTCGTTTGAATACACGCCACGTTTAACGCCCCAGCCAATTGCTGCGCCGAAACCTGCCATTGGCGTGAATATGTCTTTCATGATCAACGCGAATATATCGGGCAGATCGGTAAAGTGATAAGCGATCACACCGAGTGAAATCAGTATGTAGCCCAGTGCCATAAACGGCACCACAATTTGTGTGAAATGGGCGATGCGCTTGACGCCACCGAAAATGATAAAGCCCAGAATTGAGACAACGATTACCGCCGCAACCAGCTTGCTGACGGGTACCGTATCGCCCAGGAAATTAACGGTCGACTCACCACCGAATGCCAGCTGCACTGCATTGCCAATGCTGTTCGATTGCACGCCGGGCAGCAAAGCGCCGACCGCGATGATAGTTGCTATGGCGAAGATCCACGCGTACCACTTCTGGCCCATCGCTTTTTCAATATAGTAAGCCGGGCCACCACGATATTGTCCTTCGTCTTCTTCTTTGTATATCTGGCCGAGCGCCGATTCCACGTAGGCCGTTGCCGCGCCAAAAAAGGCAACTACCCACATCCAGAATACTGCGCTGGGTCCACCGAATCCGATTGCGGCTGCAACGCCTGCGATATTACCGGTACCGACACGGCCGGAAAGCGACACAGCCAGGGCCTGAAACGAAGAGATTCCCTGCGCCGACTCTTTATTGCTTACTAATAAGCGCAGCATTTCACGAAAGTGCCTGACCTGCGCAAATCGCGTCAGAACGGTAAAGAATAAACCTGCGCCGAGGCACAGGTAGATCAGTGCTTGGCTCCAGATGTAGCCATTGATCGTCGCGACGATATCCTGCATGCCGTTCTCCCCGGTTCTTTTTTTGTGTCGGCGAACGGAATGGTACCGCATATTGGGATGACTTCGCCTGCTTTCAATCTGCCGCCAAACCGGAATTCGCGATATAGTGTGCCCCAGCGTGGCTACGGAGTGTGTCAATGGTTTGGTGGCAATGGATGGTAATCGGTACGATATTACTGGGTGCCGAGTTGTTGGCGATAGACGCACAGTTCTATCTGGTCTTTATCGGCGTGTCCGCCATCCTGGTGGGGCTCGCCGGATTGCTGGGCGTCGAAATGGCTCTGTGGGTACAGTGGGCGATGTTCGGTGTACTTTCCCTGATTTCGATGTTCACGTTCAGACGCCAGCTGTACGAAAAAATTCGCGGCAATGTCGAAGGATTTCATGAGAACCTGGCGGGCGATACTGTCAATGTGGATTCCGATCTTGCAGCCGGCTCAGAAACGCGAATCGAGTATCGCGGCTCGAAATGGACCGCCAGGAATGCCGGTAGCACCACGATATCCGGGGGCTCACGGGCAACGGTTGTCAAGGTCGATGGCCTGACACTGTATATCGAAGCCGAATAAGACAGGGAGAATCGAGATGGATACCGGGTTTATCGCAGTACTGGTCATTGTATTTCTAATTATTGTCGTTATTGCCAAGACCGCGGTTGTTGTGCCGCAGCAAAACGCATATGTCATTGAGCGCCTTGGTAAGTACAGCAAGACATTGAACGCCGGGTTTCATATTCTGATCCCGTTTTTTGAAAAAATTGCCTACAAGCACACCTTGAAAGAACAGGCGACCGACATCGCCGAACAGGTCTGCATTACAAAAGACAACGTACAGGTCGGTGTTGACGGCGTTTTGTATATGCAGGTTCTCGATCCGGGTCGTGCGTCATACGGGATTGGCAACTACATGTTTGCCATCTCGCAGCTCGCGCAAACGACGCTGCGTAGCGAAATCGGTAAAATTGATCTGGATCGCACGTTCGAGGAACGTGGCACGATAAACCAGAACGTTGTGGCCGAGCTCGACAAGGCGAGCGACCCGTGGGGTGTCAAGGTGCTGCGTTACGAAATCAAGAACATTAATCCGCCACATGACGTGCTGACGGCGATGGAAAAACAGATGCGCGCGGAGCGAGAAAAGCGTGCTGTTATCCTGACGTCGGAAGGTGAGCGAGACGCCAAGATCAACGAGGCCGAGGGCGAGAAGCAGCGCGTGATCAAGGAATCCGAGGCGGTGAAAACGCAGCAGATCAACGAGGCGCAAGGTGAGGCTGAGGCTATCCTGGCAGTCGCAACGGCGACCTCCGAAGGTATACGCAAGGTGGCGAATGCTGTTACAGACCAGGGTGGTCCGGAGGCCATGCAATTGCGAGTGGCCGAACAATACATTCAGCAGTTTGGCAACCTGGCCAAGGCCGGTAATACGTTTGTGGTGCCGTCGAACCTGGCGGACCTGACATCTATGATGGCTCTGGCAACCGATATAGCGAAAGGTAAAACAGCGGCGTAGTGCCGCAGGACTGCCGGTCGGTCAGGCCTTGCGCCTGACCGACACGACGTTTGGCAATTGTTCCAGCCGGTTTATAGCGGTACTCAGCGTCGGCAAATCGCGAATCTCAATTCTTAATTCCATAATTACCTGCATTGACTTCTTGTCAGTATGGCTCTTGACGTCAAGTACATTGGCGTCTTCGTCTGCGAGTACCGAAGAGATGTCACGAATGAGCCCACTGCGATCAAAGGCGTGTACGCTTAAATCGACCGGATAGGCGCTGTCGTCGGAATTTCCCCAGGCAGTTTCGAGAACCCTTTCCGGGTGACGCTTGTTCAAGCCGAGAAAATTACCGCAGTCCTGACGATGAATGGTGAC
>CAXBJV010000012.1:0-79196 GCA_963976215.1 uncultured Woeseiaceae bacterium
TTTCATCGACATCAGAGGCGCGGGCTGTCTGGAAAAAGGGATCGCCGTTCCGCGGACTGGAAGCGTTCGAGTTCGAACATGCACCGGTCTTTTTCGGGCGTACAAAAGCCGTGTCAGACATTCTGCAGGCGCTCCGTAAGCAGGACGCCGATGGGCGTTCGTTTGTGCTGGTCCTGGGTATGAGCGGTGGCGGTAAATCCTCGGTTGTTCGCGCTGGCGTGTTGCCGATGTTGACCCGACCGGGTGTAATCGAAGGCGTCGGTATCTGGCGTCGCGCCGTACTGCGACCAACCGATGTACGCGACGACCTGTTCACCGGTCTGGCGAAAGCCCTGCTCAAAAACGATGCGCTGCCGTCACTCGATGAGAATGATGACGGGCCGGAAGAGCTGGCACAAATTCTTCGCGATTCCCCACAAGCAGCAGCCTCGATGATCAAGGGAGCGTTGTCGCGAGAAAAATTGGCCGATGGCAAAAGTGCCGACGCGCGGCTCGTTTTGCTCGTTGATCAGATGGAGGAAATGTATACGCAGGAAGACATCACGCAGCATGAGCGAATTGCATTTGTCGATGTTCTGGATGCGCTGGCTCGGTGCGGCCGTGTCTGGGTCATCGGTACACTGCGCAGTGATTTCTACCAGGCTGTCGGCAAGATCCGCAAACTTGTAGCGCTCAAGGAGGGTGACGGCCAGTACGACCTGCTGCCGCCAACTGCGAGTGAAATCGGCCAGATGATTCGCCTGCCAACCCGCGCCGCAGGATTGCGCTTTGAAGAAGACCCTGCCAGCAGTGAACGTCTCGATGACATGTTGCGGGATGCCGCCGCGGAGCATCCCGAAGTATTGCCCTTGCTGCAGTTTACGCTGGAAGAGTTGTACCAGCGGCGCACCGAAGACGGCATGCTGACGCTCGCAGCCTATCGGGACCTTGGCGGCGTCGAAGGATCGCTCGCGCGCCGTGCTGAAACAGTGTTCAAGGACCTGCCGGATGATGTTGAGGCCGAATTGCCGAAGGTTCTCAATGCGTTAGTCAGTATTGAGCGCGACGGTTTTGAGCAAATCGGGCGCAAGCGCGCGCCGTGGAACGATGCAACGACCGGCAAGAGCCGCGAGTTGATCGAAACCTTTGTTGAAAACCGACTGTTTGTAACGGAACTGGCAGATGACGGCAGTTCTGTCGTAACTGTTGCTCACGAAGCGCTGCTCTGGCACTGGCCACGAGTCAAAGAGTGGGTGGCGCAGAACCGTGAGAACCTGCGCATTCGCGGTCGTATCTCCGCCGCTGCATTACGCTGGATTGCCGACGACCGCCCCACCGATTTGTTGTTGCCACCCGGCAAGCCACTGGTAGAAGCGGAGTCCTTGCTCGAGCAGGACCTGCAACTTAGTGATGCCGAATCGAGCTTCATTAACGCTTCGGTTTCCAAAGCCAAGCGACTGCAGCGACTCAAGCGGGGTGTGGTGACAGCATTGGCTGTGCTTGGCATCGTCGCGGCGGCGTCCGCCTACCTGGCGACGACGCAACGTGACCTGGCCAACCAGGCGCGCGCGCGTGCGGAAGTCGAGGCCGAGACAGCGAAACAGACAACCGATTTCATGGTCGATCTGTTCAGCGTCTCCGACCCCGGCGAAGCGCGTGGCAACACGATTACGGCACGCGAAATCATGGATAAGGGCGCTGAGCGTATCGAGCTGGAGTTGTCTTCGCAGCCCGCGATCCAGGCAACGCTGATGGAAACCATGGGCGCTGTTTACACCAGCCTTGGTCTCTATGAACAAGCGGCGTCATTGCTACAAAGTGCCGTCGACAAGCGTATTGCGCTATTCGGCGACGAGCATATTGAGGTCGCAAGATCCAGGCAACGCCTGGGCGATGTACTCAAGCTCAAGGCTGAGTACGAGCCGGCACTGCAAAATTATCAGGATGCATTGGCGATGCGGCGCAAGCTGCTGGGCGATGAAAACATCGAAACCGCGCGCTCGATGTATGAACTTGCCGACTTGCTCGGCCGCATGGGCGACTTCGCGGGTGCGGAGCCGCTTTACCGTGAAGCGCTGGCAGTGCAAAGAAAACTGATTGGCGAGAAGAACAGTGAAGTTGCGAAGAGCCTGGAAGGCCTTGGTTTGAATCTTTACGACCAGGGCAACGCGGACGAAGGTATACCGTTGCTGCGTGAGGCGGTTGCTTTACAACGCGAATTGCATGACCAACCGCATCCTGATTTTGCACAGGCGGTGAATAATCTGGGTTTCGTGACGCCGGACAATCGCGAAGCGGAACAACTGTTTCGCGAAGCCCTTGCGATGAAGCGCGTCCTGTATGCCGACGAGGTGCATCCCGAGATCGCGATGGGCTTGAATAATATCGCCTATACCCTGCACGTTGAGGGGCAGTACGCTGAGGCAGAGGTCCTGTATCGGGAAGCGATCGACATGAATCGCAAGCTGCTGGGTGACGATCACCCGGATGTCGCGATGGCGCTCAATAATCTCGCGTTCGTCAGCCGCCAAAAGGGCGACCTGGCGTCGGCGACCGCCATTGCACGGGAATCGCTTGAGATGTACTTGCGAACGGTCGGCGGCGAGCACCCGTCCACTGCACGAGGGAAAAATAACCTGGCAATGTGGTTGCTGGAAGACGGGCAATTTGAACAGGCCGAGCAATTGCTGACAGAAGCATTGCAACTGCGTATCGATCTGCATGGCCCCGACCATGCGGACGTTGCCGGCAGTAAAATTTTGTTGGCCGATCTGTATATTGAAACCGGCCGTTTCGCGGCCGCGCTCGAACTTGCCTCTGCGGCGAGGGCGGTTTGCACAGAAGAATTTGGTGCGGATCACTGGCGTACAGCCAGCGCAGCGGCTGCAGAAGGTGCGGCTCTCTCCGGGTTGCGGCGCTTCGATGAAGCCGCAACACTGCTGCCGCAAAGTGCTCGTGCATTAAATAACAACGCGGACGCGCTGCCGTATTTTGCAGATAGCGCCGAGCGTTGGCTGGCGGACTTCTATACAACGAGTGGCAGATCACGCGAGGCAAGGTAAGTCGCATTCAGTAACTTGACATAAGCTGATCGATCGCAGCCCATGTCATTGCTGCGCAACGGTTTCAGGAGTATCTTGGGGAGATACACGCAACAGAAAAACAACACAACTGCTCGATAAAGAGCAGGCATAAGAACAAGAATAAACATTGCAGCAATAAGAGCGCTTGAGCGCTGCCGCTGTCTGATAGTCATTACTGTGTGGGGAATTCCAATGAAGCTGTTTTCGCGCTGCAAGTCCGTCTTGATTCTGTTTGTTTCTTTTTTGCCGATGAGCGTTTTTGCGACAACAATCTCGTCGCCTGTGCTGGTCGCGGATGGTGATTTCGATGGGCGCCACTACGAAGTTTATGCCGCAGATGGAATCAGCTGGGCTGATGCAAACGCTGCGGCCGAAGCATCGACATTCGAGGGTGTAACTGGGCACCTGGCGACAATCACATCGGCGGCGGAAGATTTGTTCGTTGAAACGCTTCGCAGCGACGCCGGCCTGGCGTCACCCGAGGCTTGGGTGGGCGGCACGACAGACTCGAATTGCACACCTGTGCCCGGCTGTGGCTGGATGTGGGTAAATAGTGAAGGCCCGATTTCAACAACGCAGGTGCCATTGTCGTCTTACTCGAACTGGCTGAGTGGCGAACCGAATGACCTCAATGGAGAGTTTCATCTTGGCGTGGGTCTGAACGATCAGTTCGGCTGGAACGACGAGCAGAGTCTCGGCAATATCGGCGGCTTTATCGTCGAATACGATGCAGCGATTCCGATCGACCCGCAGGAGTGCACCAGCAGTGCCGGTTGCATGACGACGAGCGGACAGATGATTTCATTTCCCGAAAGCGGCCTGGGCAATGATCCCGAAGTAGGAATACGTACCTACGAATTTACAGACGACCCAGCTCGATGCGGCGTCAGTCAACTGGTGTTGTTCGATACCGATGGCAACCCGGACAACGACCTTATTATTCCGCCTTATCTTTGTGGTTCGCCGAAGTTCCTGATCGTAGAAGTCACGTCGATGAACATCAACATTACGTCAGGTACCGTGCAGATCGAGAACGAAGTCACCGATTCACTGCCGAATAATCTGTACGAATGCACTGGTCCAATCGATCCGAACATGTTGCTGTCCATGGCGGATACGCTGGATCCACAGCATCGGGACAAGGTTACGTATCAGCGCGACAACCCGGCCGACATGCTTGAAACTGACATTGGTGTGAGCGTTGATCCAATGTTTGCCGGCAGCATGACGGAGTTGACGGATGGATGTGCGAGCTCTCGCGGCAAGGTATTCACAACGTCGTATTACGGTGTTGGGCTGAGCTTTGACTTCGGCGATGCCTACGACTATGACATTAACCCGGATGGCAATCGGGAACGGGTTGCAGCACTAACCCGCTATAAACTCCTGGTGCTGAAAGCGTCGGTGCAAAAAGCGAAAGACAAGGGTTCCATAGGCTGGTGGACGCATCGAATTTTGCGTCTTCCGGTCGTTGCCGCAATAAAGCATCATGATCGTGAGCGCTATGAAGCCGCGCTGGCGGCAGTCAAGGTGTTCCATTTCCTGAGCAACGCCGTTAGCTATGGCGATGTCGCTGATGAAAATTTTGACGGTGAGCATGATGCACGCGCCAGCAATCTTGAGTTCATGTACACGGACTCGGTCATTCCTTTTAACTGACCGGTAGCCGGGTGCAGGACCAGGAACCGCTGGCCATTCCACTGGTGGTGGCCGTAACAGGCCACCGCGACCTGGTTGCATCGGAACTGCTGGAAATCCGGCGGCTTGTCCGGGCAATGCTTGACGACCTGGCCAGTCGGTATCCGGATCGCCGCCTGTCGGTCATGTCGCCGCTGGCCGAAGGCGCCGATCAATTGGTCGCCGAGGTGGCGCTCGAGATGGGTATCGGCCTTGCCGTTGTGCTGCCGATGCCGAAGTCTCTTTACCTGCAAGATTTCGCAACGGCCGAATCGAAAGCACGATTTGAGTCGCTGTATGAGCGTTCCGACAAGGTTTATGCCTTGTCGCCAGTCGGTGGCGGCACGCCGGATCAGATATCAGCACCCGGTGAAGCACGGAATCGGCAATATGCGCAGGTGGGTGTGTTCCTCAGTGCGCATTGTCACATACTGCTGGCGATCTGGGATGGCAAGTACACGGCCGAGCTGGGCGGTACCGGGCAGGTCGTCAAGTTTCATCATGACGACGTGATGCCAGGATTTGCAGCTCAAACCGTCGCGACACAGCAGATGCTTGTCGATGACGAAAGCGATCTCGTTTACCACATCGTCTGCTCCCGGGACCGGCCTGATGGCGAACCGGCAGCGTCGCTGCAGGCATTGGACGCGTTCTGGTTTACCAAGGATCGCAATAATCCCCGCAGCAAGGAAATGCCGCTGCAGCACCAGCTCATTTTTGCCAGGAGCGCCGAATTCAATCTCGATGCGATCCGCTACGCGGATCAGATTGAAGAACAGAAGTACCCGTTGTTCACAACGGAACAGAGTGCAGAGCTGCCCGAGGGGGCAGGTGACATCAACCGCTTGTTCTGTATTGCCGACTGGTTGGCGATTCGCTATCAGAAATTGATTTTGCGGACTCTGCGGGTTACGCACCTGCTCGCCTTTCTGATGGGCCTGATGTTCATCCTGTATACGGACGCGGGAGGCTGGCCGTACTTCTTGTTGGCTTTCTTGCTGTTCTTTCTTTTGTCCGCGGGCATGCAGCAGCTCGCCGGGCGCGGTGGTTGGCACCGCAAGTATCTTGATTATCGAACCCTGGCCGAAGGGCTCCGGGTGCAGTTTTACTGGGCGGTGGCCGGAATCGGCAGCAACAAGGACTCCAAGTTTACGCACGATAATTTCTTGCAGACACAGGACGCAGAGCTTGGCTGGATTCGTAACATCATGCGAGTCGCAGGTACCGAATGCGATGCACAGCGCGTCGCGGATTCGACAGGCCTGGCGTTTGTGATTCGGGAATGGATTGGTGACGAGCGCAGCGGTCAGCTCGGTTATTTCGCGCAAAAATCCAGCGATCGCATACGGCGAAATCGCCTGACGGAACTCCTGGGCCGCCTGAGCCTGATGACCAGCGTTGTGGTCGTCGTTGTGTTTCTGATCGGCGGTTCGCGCCTGCCGCAGGACTGGTCAGGACCGCTGATGGTTGTGATGGGCACGATGCTGCTCATGTATGGCATTCGCCAGGGCTATGCCTATGCGACCGCAGAGAAAGACCTGATCAAGCAATACCAGTTCATGCTGCGGCTGTTCGATAACGCCAATCGCCGAATTGACAATGCCGCCGACGCGAATGAACAACGCCTGATCCTGCGCGCATTGGGAGGTTCAGCACTCGACGAACATGCCGCATGGATTCTCATGCATCGCGATCGCACCGTCGACAAGGGCGAAATCTGGCGCATGGGTAGCTGAGCCGCAGGCCATATTTGTGCGGGATTTCGTATCTTGAGCCCGCAATGCGGCCATCCAAGGCCTGTCGTCAAACATGTCCCGCTGTTCTGGCAATGGCCCCGAATTGCCTGTGGATATTGGGCGCAAGCACGTTCCGCTCATGCTCGCGGGTAGGGTCCCGGTAAATCAAGGGTCCGTAACGTCGGAAACTGTTGACTCTGATATTCCGAAACGGAATAGTTACTCCTGCAAGTGTGTTGTAGTTATACAACGCCACGCTTCGTCGGCGACTGGATATCGCTCGGAGAAAAACGATTATGTCGAACATCCGTAATCGTGCCGTGCCGAAATTTGTCGTTGTACATTAATGAAAGGGGGTAAAAACGTGTTAAACAAATCCAATCTCTACAAGGGAGTCATGCTGGCTCTCGCCGTGCCGATAGCTGTTGCAGTTCCGCAACAATCCTTCGGCCAAGATGAAATCGAAGAGATAATCACCACCGGTACGCGCACCAAGGCGAGGTCCGTCGAGGACTCACCGGCGCCGATCGACGTATTGTCGGCGGATTATTTCGCGAATCAGGGTGAGACCGACCTGTCGACGCTGGTACGCAATATCGTGCCGTCCTACAACGTCAATGCACAACCGATCAGTGACGCTGCGACAATTGTTCGTCCTGCGAACCTGCGCGGCCTGGCGCCAGACCACACGCTGGTGTTGGTCAACGGCAAGCGCCGGCATCGTGCGGCGGTTATTTACTGGCTCGGCAACGGCGTTGCGGATGGTGCCCAGGGGCCCGATATTTCCCTGATCCCGTCGATTGCGCTGAAGCAGGTCGAAGTCCTTCGTGACGGTGCCGCGGCGCAGTACGGCTCGGACGCGATTGCTGGTGTCATGAACTTCATCCTGAAGGATGATTCCGAAGGCGCGAGACTCGAGGCCAAGTACGGTGAATACAAAGAAGGTGACGGCGCCGCATACAGTATTGCCGGCAACATCGGCTTTCCGCTGTCAGACTCCGGTTTCGCCAACTTCAGCTTCGAATACGGTGAGTCGGACGATACCGATCGCTCTGTGCAACGCGACGATGCGGCTGCACTGATTGCTGCAGGCAATACGGACGTGGCCAACCCGGCGCAGGTCTGGGGCTCTCCGGAAATTACCAACGAGCTGAAATTGTTTGCCAATCTAGGCATCGACATGTCCAACGGCACGTCGGCGTACATGCACGGCAACTTCGGCCAAAAACATGTGGACGGCGGCTTCTACTTCCGTAATCCAACCAACCGTGGCGGCGTATTTGCCGGTCCATTCGTTGATCCAAATGACGGCTCTTTGTCACCGGATCAGGACCCCAATACAACGACCGGGGTCGCTTCTGTTCGCGTCGGTGATATGGATGGCCTCGGCACGGGTGGGGCCTGTCCGGCCGGCTTGCCGCTGACGGGCACCGACGGGTTGATTCCTGACCAGGCAATCCTTGCCCAGGTCCAGGCTGACGACAATTGCTGGTCGTTCGTTGAGTTGTTCCCGGGCGGGTTTACACCGCGTTTCGGTGGCGATGTCACGGATGCAGCCATCACCGCCGGTGTTCGTGGTGAAATGGACAATGGCCTGAGCTGGGATGTCAGCGCTGGTGCGGGTATGAACGATGTCGATTTCTTTATTCGCAACACGGTTAATGCATCACTCGGTTCAGCATCGCCGACGGCATTCGATCCCGGTGATTACACGCAGGTTGAGCAGATGATCAACCTCGACTTTGGCTACGCATTGTCAGAAAACACCAATATCGCTTTCGGTGCGGAATGGCGTAATGAGCAGTTCGAGATCACCGTCGGTCAGTCAGAGTCGTTCGAGATCGGTGTTCTGGCCGACCAGGGATTCAGTGCCGCATCAAACGGCTTCGCTGGATTCAGCAATATCGCGGCCGGTGTGTTTGATCGCAAGAACATCTCGGTTTATGTCGACGGCGAATGGGAGCCAACCGACAGCCTGATCCTGGGCGCCGCCGTTCGCTACGAAGACTTTGATGATTTCGGTACAACGACTAACTATAAAGTCGCTGCAAACTACCGTATCACCGATAACTTCGGTATTCGCGGCACGGTCAGCACGGGCTTCAAGGCACCGACACCGGGTCAGTCCAATGCGTTCAACGTATCCACCGAGTTTGACCTTGTCCTGCAGGACCTGGTTAACAACGGTACGGTACCGTCGACGTCCGGACCTGCGCTGCTGCGCGGCGGTAAGGCACTGGAGCCTGAAGAGTCCAATAACTTCACGTTTGGCACGTTCTTTAATGTTGGCGGGCTCGACGTGACGATCGACTACTTCCAGATCGACGTGGACGATCGCATCAGCCTGACGCAGGACTTTGCGTTGACGCCGGCCGAAGTCGATCAGTTGATCGCTGAAGGCATTACGAGTGCCGGCAACCTGGCGAACTTCCGTTTCTTTGCGAACGATTTCGATACAGAAACGAAAGGCTTCGATGTTGTTGCGACGTATCCGGTGGAGTGGGCCGCAGGCGACACGGTATTTGGACTCTCTTACAACAACACGGATACCAAGGTTGTGAATCCGGGCACCAATATCGGCGCAACGCGGATTCGTGAGTACGAAGAGGGACTGCCGGAGACGCGTTACAACATCTCCGCGAACCACAACGTCAATGACTGGCGCTTCCTGGCTCGTCTGAGTTACTACGATGACTGGTACGACTCTGAAGACGGCAACGTCTACGACGGCGAGTTCCTGGTTGACCTGGAAGGGGCCTATCGATTCAACGATAGTTTCTCGGTTGTGTTGGGTGCGCAAAATGCGTTTGACACGACACCGCAGGACAATCCGGGCGCGGCCGCCGGCGTTGGTAACCGTTACAGCCAGTTCAGCCCGTTCGGCTTTAATGGCGCATTCTGGTATCTCAGGGCCACTTACGACCTAATGTAAGCGGCGCTGTAACAGAGTTGCAAAATCTTGGGCCCCGCTCGATGAGCGGGGCCTTTTTCGTTTGTCAGATTTGTTCAAGGGCCGAGTCGAGCGCACCGATAAATGCATCGACCTCGGCTCGCTGCAGCGCCAGGTTGGGTCGCAGTTTCAAAATATTGCCGAAGCGGCCTTCCTTACCCACCAGCACTTGCCGTTCACGCATCAGTTCAAGCAGCCGCTCCGTTTCAAGGCTCGCAGGTGTTCGTGCCTCTCGGTCGGTTACGAACTCGAGCCCGACGAGCATGCCGTGTCCGCGGACATTGCCAATCAATGGCCGCGTCTCGGCGAGCTCGCGCAACTGCGCGCGTAGATAGTCGCCGACGGTGCGCCCGTTTGCGATGAGGTTTTCTCGCTCGATGACATCGAGCACCGCATTGCCGGCGGCGCAAGCGACTGTGTTGCCGCCAAATGTACTGAACAATCCGGTGCGTTCCTGGAAGCGATTCAGCAAATCACTGGATGTCACGACTACTCCGAGCGGATGTCCATTGCCGGCGGGCTTACCCATGGTGACGATATCGGCTTTGATGCCGTGATGTTCGTGCCCCCACCATTGGCCCATGCGGCCGAAACCCGATTGCACTTCGTCACAAATCATTAAGCCACCCGCGTCTCGTACACGTTGTTCAACGCCGCGTAAGTAGCCATCCGGAATATCCGGCACCCCGCTGGAGCAAAATGCCGAATCGACGATGAACGCGGCCAGCGGGTGTCCCGCATCGTTCAACGCGCTTATTGCCCGATCAGCGTCGGCTGCGTAGCGTGCGGCGATATCCGGCGCCGTATCCCGATACGGGTCCGGTACCGACAGCCCCTGCAGGTAGCCGGGCAATTTGACGTCGGGGTGTCCGGGCGAAAACAGGCGTATCGGGTCGGTGATGCCGTGATAGGCGTCTTCCATCAACAGTCCGCCGCAGCCACCGGTATCGAAGCGTGCCATTTGCCACGCAATGTCATTGGCCTCACTGCCGGAATTAACAAAGATGCAGGCGTCCAGATGTGGCGCGAGCGTGGCCGTCAGCCGTTCGGCATACTCGAGGACGCTGTCGTACAGGTAGCGAGTATTGGTGTTGAGTGTCGCGGCCTGGCGGCTAATAGCGCGGACAACATGCGGATGGCAATGTCCGACCTGCGGCACATTGTTATAGAAGTCCAGGTAAGCGTTGCCGTGGGCGTCGTAGAGATAAGCGCCTGCCGCTTTCTCGAAATGCAAGGGTTCTGCGTAGAAATGCTTGCTGTGTGGTCCGAGGCGCCGGCGGCGGATAGTGAGCAGTTGTGACTTGCTGTGCGATGCCGCGTAGCAGCGCGGCAGTCGGCATGCCCTGCGAAGCGCCGTCGTAAATCGCTGCCGTCCGATTTTCTGCATATGCCGCAGTTCGGCGGAGTGCCATTGGATGCCTTCTTCGTCGCCACCTTCGGCCGGCGGTTCGGCTACGCGTGTCGACTCAATCGTGACACCCATCGCGTGTCGAATGCAGATGAGGTCATAGATCAGTTCGATTTCCGGTTCGTGCAATGCGAGCTGGTTGTCGTAGGCAGAAACGATGTCACTCATCGCGTCAAGCGCGTGGTCCGGTTCGGGTGCGGCGTTGTAACAGGCCATGGCAACTTCGGCTGCCAGTGAGCCGAATACCATGTCGCCAAAGTCGATGATCCCGGCGATACGGGTAGAGTCCTGTGCATTTACAAGGACGTTGCGTTGATGCGCATCCTGGTGAATGACCTGGTGCCGTAACGACTTAAGCGCCGGCAGGACAACATTCGTGGCGTGATCCAGTACTTCCGAAACGGTCTTGCGCATTTGGGCGTCAGCGACATGGCGGGTGTAAGGCGAGAATCGCGCGCAGCTTTCCAGGTTCCACGGATGGTCCTGGTTGGCCGCGGGGTGAAAGAATCCCTGCAAAGCGATATCCAGGTCGGCGACCAGCGTGCCGGTCTGCTGTCGTATCGCCGACGAGTTTGCAGCGGCGGTTTCCGCCACGGGGATGCCGTCAATATACTCAAGCAAGTGGACGATATGCCGCTTACTGCCAAAATTAGCGTGGCTGCATGCCTGGCCATCGCGATCGCCGATAACCCGCGGTATCGGCAGCGACGGGTTCTGCTGCTCGATGTGACGCAGCGCAGACACCTGGAAGTCGATGGCATCGAGTTCTTCGTCGGCGTTTGAAATTTTGACGACGTATCGCACGCCGTCAGCGGACGAGACAATGAAATTCTGATCGCGCTCGCTGCGCACCGCACGATAGTTACCGTCGATACCATAGCGATCGTCAATAAGCGCGCGAATCTCGCTTGTCGAGAGTCTGGGCGGCGTACATTTCAGGAACCGGATCTCGTCGCTCAAGGTATTCTTTGCAAGTCATTTTGAATAATGTCGAATACTAGCACCGGTTTGACAAGCGGCGAGACAAGCCGCATAAAGCGCCATCCATCAGCGAGCAATGTTATCCATGATTAAATTTCAATTCCCCACTGCGGTACTGATCTTGCCGTGCCTGTCTCAGGTTACGCTGGCGCAAGGCGAGCCGGTTCTGCCGCAGGAGGAGATCGCCGAAATCGTCGTTAAGTCGCCGCGCGTCGCGAATGACAGTCCTGCAAGCAGCTATGCGACGCCCGCGACGGCATTGCGTTTCGACCCCCTCACCGAATTGCAATCACGCGGTCTCGCCGAGGGGCAGTCCGATGTGACCGTGCGCGGCGGACTGTTCGAGAACACCGGCTTCCAGTTGGGTTCGCTGAATATCATGGATCCGCAAACCGGTCACTACGTGGGCGAGTTGCCTGTCGACCCGGCAATGATGACCGCACCCGAGGTAAGCAAGGGCATAGACAGTGCGGTGGCGGGCTTCAACTCGGCAATCGCGACCGTGTCCTACGGTATTCGGCCGATCAGCGCCAGTGGTCAGGTTGTCGTCGGTGCTGGCAGTGACAGCCTGAACTACCAGAGCCTTCGTGCCGGCAGGATCATGCAGCTCGATTCCGGCAATGACTTCGGCATCGCTTTATCTCTCGCGCGTTCGGAAGGCGATGGCAGCGTTGCGTTCGGTGATCACGAATTCGCGAGAGCGAACCTGCAGTTGCAACATACGACGGCAACTGCGCAGTCCGATCTGATCTTTGCGTACCAGGACAAGTTTTACGGTTGGCCGGGCGCTTACACCGGTTTCGCAACACTACCGGAAACCGATGACACACAGACGACGTTACTGGTTCTGAATCAACGCCGGGAAACCGACAGCGGCTGGCTGGAAGTTGGTGGTTTTTACCGCCGCTTGGTCGATGACTACGACTTCGACCGAACCACCACGGAGTCGGGCGCGCCGGGTTCATTCGATCACGAGACCCGGGTGTTTGGACTCGGCATGCAGGGATTGCACCGTGCCGCTCGTATCGACTGGCGTTATGGTGCGCAAATTACAGCCGATGAACTGGTGAGTTCGACGGACCTGACCAACGGCACGTTCGACGAGCGCACTTACGCGACATTCACTTTGCTGCCGACACTCGAAACGGAACTGGATAATGGCCGCACGCTTAAATGGCAGTTCGGGGCAACATTCGACTACAGCAATCGCGACGACAACGCGTTCTCGCCACTGCTCGGCGTCACTCTGAGTACCGCCGATAATGGCGGCACCACGAATTATTCGCTTGAGTACTCGGCAACATCGCAGGTGCCGGGTTACACCGCGCTGAAATCAGGAGAGTCCGGCCTGTTCGGTGGCAACCCGAATCTCGGCCGTGAAAAGGCGAAGCAGCTGTCAGCGTCAGTGCATCGTGACACCGATGACATGACCTGGAGCGCTACTTTGTTCGCCCGGCAGGACGACGACCTGGTGGACTGGACGTACTCAACGGCATCGCCATTCGCGCGTCAGGCCAATCCGGTTGATATTGATGTCGTCGGCCTGGAGGCCTACCTGATACGGAACTGGGAACGCTTCGACCTGATTCTCGGCTACACCGGCATCGACAAGGACGCCGACTACGGTTCGGCGACCGTCGATGCGAGTTTCTATGCACTCAATTTTGCGAAGCACCGCGCAACGCTGGCCCTGGCTTATCGTTTTACCGATGCGCTTGAAGTCCGCGTCGACAATGAGTATCGCAGCCAGGAAGACAATCCGCTGCGTAACGGTGACGATTCGACCTACCTCGCATCCATGTCGTTTGTATGGTCACCTTCCGCACAGGGCTTCGCGGCTGCGCTGGTTGTCGACAATGCCACGGATTCGAGTTTCCAGACCTTTCCGGGTACGCCGGCGAGCGGTCGACAGATCAGCTTAAACGCGAGTTACAACTGGTAGTTTTTGTTCGATCCAGCCAAGGATATAGGCTGAAAATTCATCGCGGTTGGTTTCGTTAAACATTTCGTGGCGACCGCCCTCGTAGAGTTTGACCGTCATTCGGCTGTGCCCGCTTTGCGCATAGTGCAGCGCCAGTTTCGTAATACCCTTGTCGCCGCCCACCGGATCGTCGCTGCCCGAAGTAATGAGCAGCGGCATATCGGGCCGCACCCGGCTGAGGGCAACGTCACTCGCGATGTCGGTCAGGCCGCCGAGCAGATCCAGCCACAGACCGCAGGTATACGGGCCACCACACAATGGATCGTTGATGTAACGATCGACCTCGGATTCATCGCGCGAAAGCCAGTCGTACGGCGTTCGCGCCGGTTTGAACGGCCGGTTGAAATCACCGAATCCGAGCTTGTCGAGCAACGGGCTCTTGCCACGTGCACCGATGCGCAATGCCTCGGCGTGAGCGAGCAGGCGGCCCACGATCAGCTTCGGTTTATTCGGCCATGTCGACGCGGACAAAATCAGCGCGGCAATACGCTCGCCGTGATACATCGCGAAATACTGGGCGATGTAGGAGCCCATGCTATGGCCGAGCAGCAAAATCGGGCGCTCCGGGTAGTGTTCCTTTATCCAGTCATTGACGAGCCGGCCGTCGTCGATGAGTTTGAGCCAGCCGCCGCTGTCGGCAAAGTGCCCGGGGAGTTCAGCATCCTGGCCGTGGCCGCGATGGTTGTGCGCCACGACGGCGATGCCGTGCGCATTGGCCCGTTGCGCAAATCGCTCGTAGCGGCCGCAATGTTCTCCGAGTCCGTGAAAGAGCTGCATGACTGCGCGCACTTCGCCGTCCGGGGCCCAGGCTGTGCCATGAATTTTGTGCCCGTCGGGCGTCGTAATTTCGAACATGCTGGTTATACTGCAAGACATGATTGATCTTTACTACTGGCCGACGCCAAACGGCCGCAAGATATCGATCATGCTCGAAGAGTGTGATCTCCCCTACAATACTATTCCGGTAGACATCAGCTCCGGCGATCAGTTCAAACCGGAATTCCTGAAGATTTCCCCGAATAATCGCATGCCGGCGATTGTCGATCACGACACGGGTGTTTCCGTGTTCGAAGGCGGTGCCATCCTGATGTACCTCGCGGAAAAAGCCGGTCGCTTGCTGCCGAGCGAACAGGCGCCGCGCTTCGATGTACTGCAGTGGTTGTTCTGGCAGGCGGCGGGGCAGGGCCCGATGGCCGGTCAGCTCAGCCATTTTGTCAGTTATACCGACGAAGACCTCGAATATCCGCTGGATCGGTATGCCAATGAATACGACCGGCTGCTGGCGGTGATGGATGTGCGCCTCAGGGACCGCGAATTCCTGGCCGGCGATTATTCGATCGCCGACATAGCAAGCTTTCCGTGGGTGATGCCGTATCGACGGCTCGGCAATGACCTCGACAACTTCAAAAATCTGCGCCGCTGGTTCGACACGCTGAAGCAGCGGCCAGCCGTTCGCAAGGGTGTGGCGTTGGGTGAGGACTGGAAACGTGCCCCGCGAAAAGACGACGACGCGCGCAAAGTGCTGTTTCGGCAAAACGCCAAGACCGTGTTCGATGCAGTGGACGCCGCAGGAGAGTCGTGTGAAGTTCTTTGATTGCAAGACAGCACCGAGTCCTCGCCGCGTGCGCATCTTCATGGCCGAAAAGGGGCTTGAGGTCGAGACCGTGCAGGTCGACCTGACTATCGGTGAGCAGTTTGGTGACGAGTATCGGGCGATTAATCCGGACTGTGTGGTTCCCGCCTTGCAACTGGACGACGGTACCTGCCTGAGCGAGGTGCTGCCGATCTGCGATTATCTCGAGTCCCTGCACCCTGATACACCATTGCTGGGCACGAGCCCGTTGGAACGTGCGACGATCCTGATGTGGAATGCCAAGGCCGAACAACAAGGTCTGTGGCCGACTGCAAATGCCTTTCGCAATGCAACAAAAGGACTTGTCGATCGGGCCATTCCGGGCCCGGTTCCCTATCCACAAATTCCGGCCCTCGCGCAGCGCGGCCGCGATGAGGTCCGGCAGTTCTATTACAAGCTGGACCAGCAGCTTGGTGCCAACGAATTTCTGGCCGGCGAACGGTTTTCGATCGCCGATATCACGGCACTGGCCACCACGGACTTTGCCACCCGGCTAAAAATTGCGATTCCCGACGATGCCGTGCACACAAGGCGCTGGTACGAGTCAGTTTCCGCCCGGCCGAGTGCGACCGCCTAACGACGAGAAGCCGAAGTAGAGCAACAGCGCGAGCTTCAGCATTTCCAGCGACGAGTACAGCGCGTGCGCATAGGACTTCGGTGGCTCAGACCCGTTGATGATCATTTGTGTGCGCTCCGCGAGTTCCGGGCCCAGCCAGACCGATTGTGCGATTACGATCAGGGCGAGCGCGGCGCAGACGGACCACATTTTTGCGGCCTGCCCGGATACGCGCACCACGATCAACAACAGGACCAGTGCGACCAGTTCCGCCTTGTTGAGCGCGGCGAATACAACGCGACCGACATCCAGCGCAATCGGCCGCGTTATCGTGCCGGCCGTGAAGCGCACGGGCGTTGCGATCATCGTGACACCAATTGTCATCCCGGCCCACAGGAAACAGACCCAGGCCGGGTTCAAAATAGCATTGCGAAATCGACTCATCACGGCCCTATAATGCACGATGCCTGAGACAGAATCACAATTGGCGTCGGCCGTGCTGATGATTCGGCCTGCTCGCTTCGAGAGCAACCCGATGACGGCCGCGTCGAATCGCTTCCAGGGCCGGAATGATGCCGCGCCGGAAGAACAGCATGCGATAGCGCTGCGTGAATTCGATGCGCTGGTGGACGCACTGCGCGCCGCCGGTATCGATGTGGTCGTCGTACAGGACACACTCGAGCCGCACACACCGGATTCCATTTTTCCGAACAACTGGGTCAGTTTTCACGGCGATGGCCGAGTTGTGCTGTATCCGATGGAGGCGCCGAACCGGCGCACTGAGCGGCGCCCGGATATCATTGAGATGCTCGATAACGAGCTCGGTTTTCACGTCAGCGAGGTCGTTGACCTGAGTGCACATGAGGCAAACGAACATTACCTTGAAGGTACTGGCAGCATGGTCCTGGATCGCGCGAACAGGATTGCTTATGCCTGCCTGTCGTCGCGAACGCAAATGGATCCGCTCGGCGATTTTGCGCAAAGAATGGATTATGACGTCGTTGCGTTCGACGCCGTTGATCGCAATGGCGTGCGTATCTATCACACGAACGTATTGATGAATATCGGCGAAGCCGTTGCCGTAATCTGCAGCGAGGCTATCCCGGATGACGCACAACGCGAGGCGGTACTGGCACGTCTCAAGAACAGCGGCCACGACATCCTCGACCTGAATTATGACCAGTTGGATGCTTTCGCCGGTAACATGCTCGAGTTGCGTGCGAAGTCCGGCGAACGGCTGGTCGCCATGTCGAGCCAGGCGTGGAATTCGCTGTCCTCTGCACAACAGGAGGTCCTGCGGGCCAATGGAAAAGTAGTCCATTCCCCCATTGAGAATATTGAAAGTTCTGCCGGCGGCAGCGTTCGTTGCATGCTGGCGGAGATCCACCTACCGACATAGTGGTAGACGCTCTCAAACCCCTTTAAATCATTGAACTTGTCCACAAATCTACGGCTTCCGCAGGATTCCGTACACAGGAGTTTATCTATGGCTAATCGCAATCCGCCACGCAGTTTTGTTATGTACGTTGTTGGTGCTGTCGTCCTCATTCTGATCGGTACTCAATTCGTTAAAACGATCCCTCCCGGACGCGTCGGCGTTGCCACTTTGTTCGGTAACGTTGTCGCCGAAGGCTATACGCAGGGAATCCATATTCCTGTCAACCCGCTGTACCGCTGGACAATGTATGACGCGCGGCAAAAGACGCACCTGGAAACCGCGAATGTCCCAAGCCAGGACCAGTTGCAGACCAAGCTCGACGTGAGTGTGCAATATCGAATCGATGGTTTGATGGCGCCGGATATTCTCGAACAAACAGGTGATGAGGTGGCGGCTGTTCGCGTACACCTGGTGCCGAAACTTCGCTCACTCCTTCGCGAACAGGGCAAGAGCATCGTGCGGGCCGAGGACTTCTTCAAAGAGGAGACTCAGGAAATCCTGCAGACGGCATTGACGGACGGGCTGAAGGAGTACCTGGAGCCGAAAGGCATTATCGTATCCGCTGTCTTGATTCGCGACATCACGTTGCCGCCATTCATTGTCGAAGCCATTGAGCAGAAAAAGGAGCGCGAACAGGCCGTTGAGCGCGAACGCGCGGAACTGGAACGTGTGCGTACCGAGTTGCAGCAGCAGGTGGCGCGCGCCGAAGCCGGACGCGAGGCAGCCGTGCAGGAGGCTGAGCGCAAACGCACGTTGGCCGATGCGCAAGCCTATGAAATTACACAAATCAATAATGCGATTTCGCGCAATCCCGCGTATATTCAGTTGCAGTCACTCGAAGCGTTAAAGGCCATCTCCAAGGATCCGGCCAGCAAGATGTATTTCATGGACGGTTCGAGCCCGAACCCGCTACCGCTGATGCACCTGGGGGAAACACAGGGCACGCAGCGCTAAGTCCGATACGCAATGTCGATGCGGACGGGAGCCGGGCAACCGGTTCCCGTTTTGTATTTAAGGAGACGAAGAATCTCATGGCAAAAACAAAACACAAGATCTTAATGTGCCCGCCCGACTTTTTTACCGTCGAGTACGTGATTAATCCGTGGATGGCAGGGCACGAGGATTCGCTGAGTCTCGACCGCGCACAGGAGCAGTGGGGTGCGCTGCGCGACAAGATCTCGGAGTTTGCCGAGGTCGTTACCATGGATGCGCAACCCGAACTCCCCGATATGGTGTTCACCGCCAACGCCGGCGTGGTTTATGGCGACAGGGCGATCGCGAGCCACTTCATGCCGCACGAAAGGCGCCCCGAAGAACCGCATTTCAAAAAATGGTTTAGCGAAAACGGATTTGAATTGCTCGACCTGGACGAAAAGATCGGTTTTGAGGGTGCCGGCGACTGCCTGATTGATCGCGGTGGGCCGTGGTTATGGACCGGCTACGGTTTTCGTACCGAGATCGAGGCCCACGAGGAAATTCGCAAGTTTTTCGACATTGAACTGGTATCGATTCGCCTGACTGACGAACGCTTCTATCATATCGATACCTGCTTCTGCCCTCTCGAGGGCGGCAACCTGATGTATCACCCACCGGCATTCGACTACGATTCGCGCATGGCCATTGAGAGCCGTGTCCCGGCTGAACGACGCATCATTGTCGATACGGCCGATGCCGGAAACTTTGCCTGCAATGCCGTTAATATCGGCGACCAGGTCATTGTGAACAAGGCGTCGGACGCATTAAAGAAACAACTCGATTCATTCGGCTACACCGTGCACGAAGTTGAGCTGTCCGAGTTTTTGAAAGCGGGCGGATCGGCGAAGTGCCTGACGCTGCGACTGACCGAGCCACGCAAGTAGATTTCACATGAGCACAGCGCATCAATACAGCATCCGTGCGCTCGATCCCGCCGCGCATCTTTATGAAGTACGCGTGACGGTCGCGCAGCCGGACCCGGCGGGCCAGGTTTTCGAGATGCCGGCGTGGATTCCGGGCAGTTATATGATTCGCGATTACGCGCGCCATGTTGTCGCGATACGCGCTGAAGCCGATGGCGTCGGTGTTGCCGTCACGAAGCTCGACAAGAGTCGCTGGCAAACCGAATCGACGCAACGCCCGCTGACGCTGATCCTTGAAGTGTATGCACAGGACGAAAGCGTTCGCGGTGCGCATCTCGACACAACGCATGCCTATTTCAATGGACCCTGCGTTTTTCCGGCCGTTGTCGGTCAGGAGGACGCAGCCTGCAAGCTCGACATTATTCGGCCGGAGATTGCCGCGGCAAAATCCTGGCGCGTTGTGACCTCGATGAATCGCGACGGCGCTGATGCCTATGACTTCGGGGCGTACCGAGCAGACGACTATGCGGAGTTGATCGACCATCCGGTGGAAATCGGCCAGCAGGCAATTGGCGAATTTCAGGTGAACGGCATTCCCCACGTGCTGGCGATCCGTGGCAACACGCGCGCGGATATGGCGCGGCTTTGCCACGATCTCGAGACGCTGTGCACGTATCACATGCGCATGCTGGGTCCGCCGCGCGACCTCGATCGCTACGTGTTCCTGCTGCATGCACCGGGCAGCGGCTACGGTGGACTGGAGCACCGCTGGTCGTCGAGCAATGTCTGCAGCCGTGAAAGCCTGCCGATTCGTGGCGATGACGGTGTCTCGCCGGAATACCGTACCTTTCTCGGCCTGGTTAGCCACGAGTACTTTCACTTGTGGAATGTCAAGCGACTGAAGCCGGCTGCGTTTACGCCGTATGACCTGTCGCAGGAGTCTTACACGCGGCTCTTGTGGGTGTTCGAAGGCATCACGTCCTATTACGACGATCTTGCATTGCTGCGTTCCGGACTGATCGGCGAGGCAGACTATCTCGAACTCATCGGCCAGGTGCTGACGCGCGTCATTCGCGGTGAAGGCCGGCGGCGACAAAGCGTGTCCGAATCGAGTTTCGAAGCCTGGACCAAGTTTTACAAACGGGATGCGAACGCTGACAACGCGATTGTCAGTTACTACGCCAAAGGCGCGCTGATTGCTCTGACTCTTGACCTCAAGCTGCGCGAGGAAACGGACGCTCGCATCGCGCTCGATGATGTGATGCGGGCTTGCTGGGAGAGATGGGGTGAGACCGGCACCGGCATGACCGAGGATGGTTTTGAGCAAGTCTGCGCCGAGGTATCCGGCCTCGACCTGGCGGACTTCTTCGATGCATCGGTGCGCGGCACCGGTGAACTGCCACTGGAGCCGCTGTTAAAAAGTGTCGGCATCAATTACCACCTGCGTCGCGCCAAGGGCCGCAGCGACAAGGGCGGCAGCAATGCCGATAATGGCAAATTGCCCGAGGTCTGGCTCGGCGCGAATCTCATCGATCGTGGCGGCAAAACGGTATTCGCCACGGTAGCGAATGGTGGCCCGGCGGAAGCGGCTGGCATTTCGCCCGATGATGAACTGGTGGCGCTGGACGGTGTCCGCGCCGACATGAGCGGCAGCGACGCGCGGATTCGTCGCTACCGTCCGGGCGATCGCTCCGAGGTGACTGTGTTTCGCGGCGACGACTTGCTGACGCTCAAGCTTACATGGGCGGAAGCGCCGGCAAACACGTGCTTCCTGGTCGTTGATGCGGAAGCGAAAGACGATCGGGCACAGAAGCGCGCGGCCTGGCTCGGCCAGTAATGATCCTGCTTGGTAATCCGCGGCTGCGCCTGTTCATCGGTGCGGCTTTGATCAGCCTGTCACCGGTTTGGGTGCGCCTGGTCGACGTGTCACCGTCGGTCAGTGGTTTTTACCGGGTAGTCTTCGGCAGTGCTGCGCTGGTCATTTACTTATTGGTTACACGCAAACGCCTGCAACTGTCGAAACGCACCTGGATGCTGCTGGTTGTCGCGGCGGTGTTTCTTACCCTGGATCTTTGGTTCTGGCATCGCAGTATTATTTACATCGGGCCTGGACTTGCCACGCTGCTGGCGAATTTCCAGGTATTCATCATGACCGTCGTCGGCATCGTCTGGTTGCGGCAATTACCGACCCCGATGCAACTGGTTGCGGTACCGCTGGCATTGTTCGGTCTCGCGATGATTGTCGGCTTCGACTGGAGCGGCTTGCCTGACAATTACAAGGCGGGCGTAGTTTTCGGCCTGTTGACCGCAGTCGTTTACGCGGCTTACTTGCAGACACTCAGGGAAGCCCGGGTTGGCTCGACGTTCCGCGCGCCAACCCGTGAGGTTGCCGTGGTGTCGGTGCTGACCGTGTTCATGCTGGCGGCGACCATAGTGATGGAGGGCAAGTCGTTTGCGATCCCGTCGTACGCCGATCTCGGCTGGCTGGTCGCCTACGGCGTGCTCTCGCACTGCATCGGCTGGTTATTCATTACCAGCGCCCTGTCCGAAGTATCGTCCGTCGAAGCCGGCCTTGCTTTGCTGTTGCAGCCGACGCTCAGTTTCGTTTGGGACGTACTGTTTTTTGGCCGGCAGATGACGGCGACAGAACTCGTCGGCGCGTGCATCGCACTGTTCGCCATCTATCTTGGCTTTCGCCCGGGGTCAAAGCAGTTTTAGCGTAGCCGGCAACAGAGTCACTTCGAAGTCTGTCTGCAGCGCCTGCACTTCGCCATCGAGGTGCGACGGCAGTGGCTCGCGACTGCGTATCGTCAGCGATGTTACCGGCTGATGGATGATGTCGTTTTCGCCAACGTGCGTGCCGTTTATGAGTTTCGGCAGCAGTGACAGAATTCGGCGCCGTGTCACCGGTTTTGCGAGCAGCATTTCGAGTTGCTGGTCGGCGTTGTTTGCCATCGGTGCGATCTGGAACATACCGCCGAGCGACGGTCCGTTGCTAATCGCTACCAGCGTTACCGGTCCATCCCAGCTGAAGTCGTCAGCGCTTATTTGCAGTTTGGGCGTCGTGATGCCGCCGATCATGGTTCTGAAGATCGCCAGCAGGTAAACCAGGTCGCCAATGGGCCAGCGGATAGACTGCGCGACATGCGTTACCTTGGCATCGAGCCCGATGCCGGCACCGTTGATGAAATAGCGGCTATTCATCTTAGCTGCATCAATCCGCCGCGGCGTCTCATCTGCTGCGATGCGATCGGTCAGCAGCCGCGTTGCGTGCTCCCAATTCAGCGGAATATCGCAGGCCTTGGCGAAATCATTTCCGGTTCCGGTTGGAATAACACCGAGTGCGGCTTCGCCGCCGGACATTAGAATGGCATTGGCTGCTTCATGGACGCTGCCATCGCCACCTGCCACCAGGATGCGGCGCGCACCGGCCGCGATTTCGCCTGCCACTCGCTGTTCGAGGTCGCCGCGGGCATCGCTCAGGTGTACCTCGAACGGGAACTCACCTTGTTGCAACAATTGCTGAATTCCGGCTTGCCGCTTTGCTGCCCGACCGCGACCGGCCGCGGGGTTGAGAAACAGGTGAATGGGTTCGGAGGACATCAGGGCCGATGCTACAATGCGCGCCTCTATGCAGGCAAAGATGGATAATTTTTAATGTTGGAACTGGGCGTCAAGTTTCTGATCAGCTATTTCATCGGCTCCCTGATGGGAGCGATGATCATCGGAAAACTTCGCGGTGGCGTCGATATACGCGAGATGGGAAGTGGTAATGCTGGCGGCACCAATGCCTTGCGAACTCAGGGTGCCCTGTTCGCACTGGGCGTCGTGATAATTGACATTGGTAAGGGGGTGATCGGGGCCGGTGTCGTGCCCGATCTGGCGGTTCCTTTTGTCGCCGAAGATCCGACCCTGTCGCGCACCTGGTTGACGATCTGTTGTGCCGCCGCGGCAGTACTCGGCCACGTCTGGCCGATCTACCACAACTTTAAAGGTGGCAAGGGCGCCGGGACTTATATCGGCACCTTGCTGGTACTGAGCCCGACCATGATTATCGGCATTATCTTCGTCTGGGCCTGGGTCCTGGCGATGACCGGCTTCGTCGGGCTTGCAACCATGACGGCGGCGACCGCACTGCCGGTCTACCTCGGTATCTGGGTGCTGCCGGAACAGCAGGCGCTGTTTATTTACAGCGTGGGCATGGCGATGTGCATTATCTTCTGGCACCGCTCGAATATCGATCGTATGCGCAAGGGCGTTGAACATCGCAATACCGCCCTGATGCTCTTCAAGCGCAAAGGCCGTGGTGCGGGCAATGATCGGTCTTAAAAAAGCCGCGATACGCGGTGACATTCCGGCGGATGTGCAGGAATGTATCGAGAATTTTGCGACATTCGATGCCATCGAATCGACCAACAGCTACTTGCTGCAGGTGCCGGCACCCGGCCCCGGGATGATGAATGTCGCTGCAACGACAAACCAGACGTCGGGGCGCGGGCGGCAAGGCAAGACCTGGGATGCGCCGGCCGGAAGCGGCTTGTGCTTGTCCGTGGCATACACCTTTGCATCGCATGTCAGGGATCTTCCGGCGCTGACGCTGGCTTTGGGCCTCGCCGCGCGCGAAGCGCTGCAGGAACTCGGTGCCCGCGACGTGCAGCTCAAGTGGCCGAATGACCTGATGGCCGGCGATGGCAAGCTGGCAGGTATCCTGACCGAAGTGCAGGAGCAAACGCTCGACGGCGCCACGATTGTTGCCGGGATCGGTGTCAACGTCGATCTCGGCGAGGACTTCCTGGCAACGTCGAAGAAAGAGTGGGACCGCTGCGCCATAGATATGAAGCATGTCTGCGAATCACCGCCATCGGCTGGCAGGATTGCAGCGAAGTTAGTGACAAGGTTTCGGACGGCGTTTCGAGATTACGGCGCACAGGGCTTCGCACCGCTGGCGGCACATTGGGCCAAATACGATTGGTTAACGGGACGAACAATCCAGGTCCGGACCGCCAACAATGACGTGACCGGCGTTGCGTCGGGCGTGGCCGATGACGGCGCGTTGTTGCTGCAAACGGTGGACGAAGGCGAACGACGCATAACGTCCGGGACTATCGCGAATGTCGATGCGCAGGCAGCAGGCCAGTGACAGCACTGCTGCTGGATGTTGGCAATTCGCGGCTTAAGTGGGGTGTGCTGGACGACGGTGACATTCGCCGCACCGGGCATATTGCGATGCCGAAAATCAGGGACAAAGGTCTTGCCGTATTGACGACGAAGCTGCCGCGGCGTGTTGACGCGGTGTATGCGAGCAATGTCGCCGGCAACAGCTTCGCGACACGGCTTTCGGGCGTTGTCGGTATGCACTGCAATGCTGACGTGCATTTCGCACGTAGCGAGCGACGCGGCTGGGGCATCACCAACAGTTATCGGCAACCGCGCATGCTCGGTGTTGATCGTTTTGTCGCGATGGTCGGTGCGCGAGCGGAAGTAACATCAGCCTGCCTGGTTGTCGATGTGGGTACTGCAGTGACCATCGATGCGCTCGATAAGGATGGGGTGCATCTCGGCGGACAGATAATTCCGGGTGTGGATACGATGTTGAGTTCATTGTCGACAGCGACCAGCGATATCCCCGCTGTAAAGGCCGCGGCAACACCGTCGTCAGGTGATCTGAAAATGTTTGGCCGCAACACGGCCGCCGCGGTACGAGCGGGCGCCTATAATGCGCTGGCAGGCGCTGTGGATCGCGCATTTCAAAGCTTGAAGTCGCATAGTCGCGGGCCGGTGATAATCTTGACCGGTGGCGGGGCGTCGCGCATTCTTGGCGCGCTGGCAAAAGAACCGCTGCATCGCCCCCACCTGGTATTGACGGGGCTCGCACATATGCTGGAAAACGCGCAATGAAAAACCTGCTGCTTATCCTGTTGCTCGCCAACATACTCTATTTTATCTGGGGCATGTATACGACCGACGAGTCGCAGCCGGGCGTCGAGGTGGTACGAGAATCAGACCTCGGGCCGCCGATGGATGTGATAACCGATCGTGACAGCGATACGGTAGCCAGTGTCGGTGCCGTGCTGGGATCGGGTGAAATGTCTGCGATGGACGCAGTCGTGGGTCGTGCCTGCGTCACTATCGGTCCGTTTCGCGACAAGACCGACGCGGATTCCGCGGTGCTGGTGTACCGCAGTGAAGGCATGGACGCCGAGTTTAGAAGAACGGCCGGACAAATCTTCGTCGGCCATCGGGTCATGATTAAGAACATTGCTGACGATGCTGCAGCCAATGAGATGTTGGCGACCTTGCACGATGGTGGACTGACTGATGCTTACTCGGTGCGAAGCGAGGAAGAGGGCTTGAAGATCTCACTCGGGTTGTTTGGCGAAATAGACGGGGCCGAGCGCATTGAACTGGAGGCCCGCTCTCTCGACCTCGACGCAGAGATATCGCCACTGATGCGAGACGCCGAAGTCTTCTTCGTGGACATCGGCCTGCCGCCCGGACGAGGCGCCGGCGCCATCATCGACAAATACGGGGAAGACCGCGTATTGCTTCGTGATCGGGCCACTTGCCCGCGGTAAATCCTTAACTCCGGCCTTACAAATCCTTACAGCAACCGTGCTGCTGTGGCCTTAGCATGTGATTGTCGGGAGCAGTCACCAACCAAGGAATACGGAGACGACGATGAAACAGATCACAGTAGTAAGCGCAGCGATACTGATCGCTATGGGCTTTGCCATTGACGCAAATGCAGACGACCGTGGCGAGCGTCGCGGGCCGGTAGCGTTCGCTGATATCGACACCAATGCTGACTCGCTTTTGAGCCTCGAAGAATTGCAGGCTATGAAAGCGAACAAGGGCCGCAAAGGCGACCGCAAGGGTGGCGGCAAGCGTCGCATGGGACTCGATCCGCAGGAGCGGCTGAGCCTGGCCGACACTGATGGCGACGGTTACCTGAACGAAGCCGAGTTTGACGCGGCGCGCGAGGTAATACGCGAGAAAATGCGCGAGCTTCGCAAGAACCGGCATAACCGGGAATCAGAGGAAGATGCGGCAGAGGACGACACCGGCGCATAGCGTTCGGAATTGCCGGGCCGTTCGAAGGTACAATCACGCAATGACTGGGTGTATGAAAACCGTGGTAGTTGTTGCGTGAGCGCGTCCCGCATTTTGATGGTCGATGACGATGTCGAGTTATGCGACATGATCGTTACCTACCTCAACGAAGATGGCTTTGACGCGAGTGCGGTCCACGATGGACCCGCCGCACTTGAGTTACTGCAATCCGCGTCGTTTGATGCACTGGTTCTGGACCTGATGATGCCGGGCATGAACGGCCACGAGGTGCTGCGCAGGCTGCGCAGTGGCTCATCGGCCATGACACCGATGCCGGTGTTGATGCTGACGGCGCGCGGCGACGATGTCGATCGAATCGTCGGGCTGGAAAGCGGTGCCGACGACTACCTGGCAAAGCCCTGCAATCTTCGTGAGCTCGCCGCGCGACTGCGCGCGATCCTGCGGCGTTCGATGCACAGCCCGCCGGATAAGCAAAGACGCTCGGGCGCCCTGGAGGTCGGCAATATCACGCTCGATGCCGCGCGCCGCGAAGCGAGCCTTGCCGGCGAAGCACTGGTACTGACCGGTGCGGAATTCGCGATCCTGCAGATCTTGATGGAGCACGCCGGTGAGGCGGTGTCGAAAGAAGTCTTGTCGAAATCGGCGCTCGGGCGCGAATACTTGCCGTATGACCGCAGCATCGACGTACACGTTGCCAACCTGCGCAAGAAAATACAGCGTGGCGATGCAGCCGATACGCCGATCAAAACCATCCGCGGTCTCGGTTATCAAATGATCGACCTGCGCGAGCCAGCCTGACGTGCGCCGCCTGTATCTCAAAATCATACTTGCTATCTGGGTTGTCATGATCGCGTCATCGCTTGGCGCCGGTGCCATCATGCGCGCGGTCCAGGATGAAATTTCCGCCGATCGGGTGCGCGCCTTCAGTGTCGAGCGGTTTTTCCTGCCGGGCATTGCCAGCGTTCTCGAAGAAGCGGAAGGCAAGGATCAGGATGCGCTGATCAAATCGTTCCGACGAAGTTGGCTGGTCAAGGGGCCGGCAGCATTCAAGCTGACAGACTCGGATGGCACGGTCCTGTTGCAGCGTGGCCCCGGGCGATTGCTCGAGGCGCTTGATGCGCCCGACCGAAGTCATCGCGCCTGGCAGCATGAATTCACGTACAGCGACCGGACATACACCATCGTTGCGTTGCCGATGGACCGCGGGCGTAATGATCGGGGTCGCAGGGCACCGACTTTGTTGCCCAGGGACGGCATGGGCTTGCTACTCATTATCGGTATTGCCATCCCGATCAGTGTCTTGCTTAGCATGTTGATTGCGCGCTACCTGGTACGTCCGCTGAAATCCTTCGAACAGGCAGGTATGCAACTGGCAGACGGCGACTTGTCGGCACGCGTAAACCCGAAAGTGTCAGCACGCGGTGATGAGCTTGCGGATTTTGCAAACACGTTTGACCACATGGCCGAGAAGATCGAGCACCTGGTGAACTCGCACAAGGATCTGCTGCGCGATGTATCGCATGAACTGCGTTCGCCGCTGGCGCGTGTGCATGCGGCGATGTCGCTCGCAAGGCAACGCACCGGCGGTGCCGTCGACGGCGAAATGGATCGCATTGAACTCGAGCTGAACCGGCTCGACGGCCTGATCGGCAAACTGCTGACCTTCGCGCGGCTGGATTCACGGCGCGTGCTGCTGGACAAGCAGCCGATCGAAATTGATTCGGTGTTGGCGGACGTGATCGGCGATGCCGCCATCGAAGGGGAACCGGACGGCAAGACAATTGCACTCACGGAGAGCAGTAAACTACATGTCATGGGCGACGCGGAATTGCTCGCGAGTTGTTTCGAGAACATCATTCGCAACGCGATTCGGCATACGCCGAGTGGCACGACGGTGGCAGTGTCGCTGCAAGCATCGGATGACGGCAGGCGCTGTGTCGTGGAAGTGCGCGATCATGGCCCGGGTATCGACGAACAACACCTGGAAACCGTGTTCGAGCTGTTCCGAAAGTTCGATGACAAGGGTGGGGAGAATACCGGCAGCTCCGGCATCGGCCTCGCGATCGCGAAGAAAGTCGTGACGCTGCACGAAGGTGATATCTCGGCGACCAATGCACCGGACGGTGGCCTGATTGTTACCGTGAGCCTGCCACTGGAAGACGTGCCTGCCTGACGCGGTAAATCCTTACCCTGTCATTACTCTTCTTCACAGTCATTGACACGGCAATGCCCTATCTTTGTTAGCAGTTAGTCAGTCATCTCCTCGCCAGTCCGGCGTTTGTCGGACGCACACGACTCGACTCTCCTGACGGCCCCTCTCCCTCCCGAGAGGTCCGTGTCTGATGAGCAAAGGGCTGGCGAGGATTTTTTCTTAGGGAGATACCATTGAAAACAAAAAGAACCCTGGCAGCGACCGCAGCGCTGGTCGCCATTTTTACATTGGCGGGCTGCGCCTCGAAAAAGCCGGAGCCCGGACCGCAGGCAAATAAATACGACCTCGATGGCGATGGCTTCCTTACGCCGGAGGAGTACTCTGCGAGCGCACTGAGCGATGCAGTGGCGTTTGAGGCCCTCGACACCGACGGCGACGGGCTTTTGAGCCGGCGCGAGCTGGAATTCCGGGCCGGCGGTGGCGCCCGCGGGCGTGGTGGACGCGGCGGCAAACGCCGTGGTGGCGGCCAATTATCGGGCTAATCGGGCAAATCCCTTGTCAGACCGGCGCTAACATAGAATAATCCGCTGCCCGCGCTCCTCGCGCGGCCTCAGCCGGTATAGCTCAGTTGGTAGAGCAACTGATTTGTAATCAGTAGGTCCCGAGTTCGACTCTTGGTGCCGGCACCAATTTTTCTAAGGTTTTTCTAAGGTCATTCTAAGAAAGTCCTATTTCACCGCTCGGAGGCGGCGGGCCCGGTTGTAGCGACGCATGAGGCCAAGACCGGTTTCGTGGTCTGAATCGGCCTTCGCTCGCAGGTCATGGAAAGTCCAAGACACTTCGAGCCTCCGCATCGCTGACTGGATTGCCGACATGCTCCAGGGTTTGCCGCTGCGATTGGTGAACACCCAGTCCGAGTTCGACCGCTCAAGTTCCTTTCGCACCAGCTTCCGGAGACTGTCAGTCCATTGGCGGATCTCGTGCTTACCGTCCTTCGATTGCCATACTTTGATGCCGTCCACCGTTATCTGATCCCGCCTGATCGATCGCAAGTCCTTCTGTCGGAATCCGGTCAGGTAGGCGGCCCACAAAAGCCTCCGAAGTGACACGTGGGCGCCACGAAGTGCTTGGCGCAGTTCCTTGTCTGTAACCGTGCGCGTCCGGGGTTTTTCGGTGTTTCGCCTAACGCCGTAGCATGGATTTACGTTGCAGGCACGAATCCTCATCCCGTGATTGAAGACGCTGGACAAACAGGCTATCTCTCGATTGCCGGATGGCCCATGGCCTTTGTTCTCCCGCAACTCAAGGTAAACGGCTATGTCTTGCGACGTAACATCATCCGGTCGCATGTGTCCGAAAGTAGGGCGTAGCTGGCGCTTGATAATGTTTGCGTAGTCCCGCTGCGTGGCCATCGCTTTTTTCGGAAGGCGATTGGCGATGAAGTCATCCATCACGCCTGCGAGCGTTCCGGCGCCCTTCGAAAGTATCTTCCACAACTCCCTGTGCAGTTCTTCTTCAGGCGCATCAATTCGGCAAAGACGTATCCACTTGTTCTTGCGAACGTAGTACAGGGACGGACCTTTTGGATAAACGTTCTTCGGAAGCTTTTTCATTGGTAATTCGGCCTCGTAGGTCTGTCCCGCATCAGTGCCTCATTATAGGCAAATTCGGAAGTTGTAGGACGTCCGTCCGCGTCCGGCATCCAGGGTATGCCGCGCAGCTGGCACCAGCGTTTTACCGCGGATGGCTTTGTGCGATTCGCCATTTTTGCCAGCTCTTCGAACGGAATCAACACGGTCGCGGTCCTTAGCGTGCCGACGGGGTCGGCTCAAGCGCCGGCCGCCCGGCTTTGAGCGCACCACGCTCACCACTCGGTCGGACCCACGGCCCGTCCAGCCGCTCGATCCATCCATCGTGATCAAGAGCAAGGATCAACAACCGCACGGTCAGCCAGTGCCGGTACCGCGTACCGCTGGCATGCTCGCCAGTGCGTTCCACCAGATACCAGCGCAAGTGCTTCAATTGCCATTGGTAGGGACCGACCTGCCAACGGCGCCAGATGGTCTGGGCGATGTATCCGCTTCGGGCAAGATGCTGGCGCAGAGTGCCGCGTCTTGATCCTGGCAACCGTTTTGCTAGCAGCGACCGGGCGATGCGTGCTGCTGCCCGGTGATTCGCCGGCCGGCTCATCGAGCACCGCCAATGTAGGAGGCGATCACCTCAATGCGGGCGTGGCCGAGTTCCTGTGCGATGGTCTGTCGTGCCGCACGATCTGTATTGCGATTGGCTAACTGCCTCCCAGCCATTACCGGCGCGACTGACCCAGTCAACTGCTTGTAGCGTTCGCAGGCGTAAGCGGCACGCAGGTCATGAATCTTCTTCAGACCGTAGTCGTCTCTGACCGAGGCCCAGACATGATGGATGTGCGAGTACCACTGTTTCCAGGTGAGGTGGGACGGAATAAGATTACGTCCCGATCTCTGAGCCCTGGCCGCTCGCACCAGGCATCCAATCGCGGCGCCCGAGACCGGGACCCAGCGATCCACACGATGACCCCGGCCGCCCTTGGTGCCGGCCGTAATATTGACCGCGCCGTGTTTCTTGACCTGACCCAGAGCGACCCTTGCATTGAACAGGGAGGCTTCTTTGAGACGCAGCCCGAGGGCCCGGGCGACTTCGACGGTCGCTGCGACCGGTTCGTGCCCGTTCTGGCGCAGTTGATCGGCACACTGGTGCACGACCTTTTGATCGAGACCCGCCGGTGGGTCGGTTCGTATTCGTGATCGTTGGCCGACAAACTCGACTGGCGCAACGCGAATCTGCCGATCGCTCCGCATCGCCTGCATCACGACGTTAACCGATGACAGTAGGTTCTGTGCGTAGGCCGGGGACATGCCGGCATCGACCTTGTCTCTCAGAGATTTTCCGTAGTCCTGCACGACCTCCCTGTTGATCAATCGCGCGTCGCGTATATCGCGCTCGTCGCGACACCAGGTAACGAACCGTCGCCAGCGTTCGGCATGGCCGGTGATGGTCCCATAGTGTCCATTGCCGTACTGATCTCGCAGAGCCAGTTTGCCAGCCCATGTCATCTGTTTGCCGTAACCAAAGTTACGATGACCACCTGCTTTCTTCATGACGTTCTCCTAAATCCAAATTCGTGTTCTCGTTTCGGTTTCTCACAGCGATTCCTGGTATCGGTGAGTGATAAACCGCGGATCAGCTGGCGGTCTCAGCGTGAGTGCCCCATTGCGAGGCTTAAGCAGCGCGAGGCGCTGTGTGTTCAATCCCCTGGTTCACACCCCAGAATGACCCAAAGGGCCGCGGAATCGGGTGTGGGCTGCGCCAGTCAGTCCGTCGACTGGCCGCCGGGCAGGGAGTTTCGACGGCTATGACACGGCGCCTTGGCACGGTCAAAGCCTGTAGCGACGCAGACTTGCGCCAGTTTCAAGAGGCCCGTCTCTGTGCGGCGCGCGGGCGTGCTCACAAAGACGGGCTGAGTTGCAACAGGGGTTCGATACGGGATATTACTGGGTCATGCGTCCGGCATGACGGCAGCAATGACCGCGTCGCGTTGTTGCGGACTACTGAAGAGTCGCACCAGGTGCTGGCACAATGGTTGGGTCAACGCATGCATCGCCGGAACGGCAATACGAGTTGCGTTGGATTAAGGTGAGATCGACGGCTGTTGCCGCGGCGCTAGTTCTACGATCCCTTCTAGCGCTGGGTGCTCCGATTGGACGGAGCATGGGTGTCATTGATATACCGCAATGACGACGGTGTAGATGCGAGCAAAGTATCGCTGATTCGGACGACAGGCTAGTGAAAAGGGGGGCGAAAATTGTGCCCCCCTTTTCGGTGGGACTTGGCGCGAAAAGGACGATTTCGCCAGCCGATGAATCTCCGATTTGACGATAAGGCACGCCATTGGATCCCAGCCGAAACGAGGGCTAGCCTGCGGTCAATGACTGTCTCGATAGTTGCCAATTGGTCACGACATTTCATCCCACGGCTGGAGACCGTTGTGTCGGGTAGTGTCGTAAGCTTCGCTTGTATTGCGCGGCATGCCACTTTCGATATCAGCCGGAACCGGCTTTATCGCACTGTCAGGAATTGTTGTGTTGATTGGCGTTGTAATGATGTCGTTCATTCGGCAGCTGCGAAGGGATCACTCCTTACACGATGCGATCATCAACGGCGCAACACAAGGCTCAGGCCGATTTTGATGACAGCATTAGTTGCGAGCTTCGGATTCGTGCCGATGGCGTTCAACGTCGGTAATGTTTGTAATTGCCTAGCTGGAGGCCATGGAGCGTGCATTTGGCGAATAGTCGTGGCTGACGGCTCGCCGCCGTAACCGAAGTGGCAGCGACATGCACCATAGTGCCTTGTTTACGTAATCCGCCCCACGCTTAGGATAGCCCGGAATAACTCGTTTTGAGTCGAAGTTGTGCAAAGTTTTTGTCATCAAGCACCCCGTAGTGCACCATTCCGGCGGTCCGGGCGAAACTTGCCAGGTTCCAAACGTGACAGCAACTCTTACGATGCACTGGATCATCTCGAAGACGGAACCGATCGATTGACGGCGTCGGCGAATAAGAACCAGGGGATTTCACTATCATGACCAAGTCACTAATCGGCACAATTCAGAGACTACCGCCTGACGACTGCGTCACCCTGCAGGAGTTGGATGGCCCAAACGGGAAGCTGCGAGTTAGCCAGCATGGCCAATATCGGTGGTTGCAGTTGGCGGATGCATCGATTCAGTCGCTGGTAGATGTCCGAGCGCCTTCGCGTGCGCTGAGCCCGTCAAGTGTTCTGATGCTGATGGGGTTGGCTTTTACTCAAGGTCGGACGCGTTTGCTGAACCTGGGCCTGGGCGGCGGCGCCATTGAGCGGTGCCTGCGGAAAGACTTTCCGGATTTGGTGGTAGAAAGTGTGGAGGTGGATTCAATGGTCGTCGCGGCGGCAAGGGAGTATTTCATGCTGCCCGACGATCAGATTGTCCACGAGCAGGACGCGGAACAGTTTGTCGCAAACGCATCGGGCCATTTTGATCTGGTGTTGTGCGATCTTTTTTGCGCTAATCAGACAGCCGCGTGTGTTGAGCGCAGCGGTTTCTTTGCTAACATAAAGCGCTGCCTGTCCCCAGGGGGCATTTGCGTGATGAACTTGCTGCACACCGACCAGAACGCCTTGGTCAACACATTGAAAGCAGCCCGAATGCATCTGCCAGCGACCTGGCTTGTAGAAATTAAGGGTCACCAGAATGTCATTGCATACTTGATGCATGAACGCGCTGAGGATGATGCTGAACTACAGCTGGCCTGCAAGCAAGTTGTGCAAACTCTGGATACAGAACCATTGACCTTCGACTGGGAGCTGGTGCCTCTGCCTGATCGCCGGCCCTGAACATCTGGCGCGAAATTAACCGTTACGATATTGGGGCCGAACTGTACAATCATGTCTTGTGGTTCGATACCTGTTAGCAAGTGTAACAGCTTTACTTGGGTGCTTTGATCGCCTCAGCATCGCTTCGATCGAGTCTTTGAAGTTATTGTTATCGAGACTCTATTGACCGCGTCGAGGAACGGCAGAAGCTAGGCCCGCTAAGCCTCTAGGACTCGTTGAGTATTGTCCCACCCCCGGTGCGGTTCAATAAATGTTAAGGGCTATGACGGCCATTTTCTGGCGGCCAGGGGTTCTTTGTCCCACCAGGGAATGCACTCAATGCCTTCTTCTAGAAGGCTAACGACGGATGCGCTGCAGCCTTCCAGCGGCGAGTAGAGCTTCGCCGTTACTTTGTCGACGTCTTCCTGCAGTACCAGACACTCCAATAGCTCAAGTGCCTGCCACCCCTCGCCGTTCCGGAAATTGTTCCTGGCCCCCCAGGTCTCGTCGCCTTGCTCGCAGGGACATACCCCCAATTTTGTGGCATGCTCGAACATCAGGTAGAGGTAATTCTTCTCTGCAGCGCATTGAGTCAACGCCTCACCAAGATTCAGGTCACCTAGCTCGCTGGCTATTACCGGGTTCATCTCTCGTTTTTGCTCCTGAAGCTCCGCCAGTCGAGGCCCCGTCCGTTCTTCAAACTCTTCCAAGGACTCATCGTCACCCATACTCCACGATAACTCGTCGTATTCTTCTTATGCTTCCGGAGTCAAGGCGTCTTTTTCAAAATCCTCACGGAAAACGGTGGTTAGTGGATAGTCGGTTTTTGTCGCATCGTACGACCGAGAATCGATTATTCGCTTGAGCTCCTGTGTCGTACGAACGGCCAACTCGGAAGCACGACGAATGATGCGATCATTCTGCACATGATCAGGCCTAGAGATGGCTAGAACGGGTCGCGACATGGGAATCTACTGAGTTGTTGAGACTCTCACTCGATGCATCATACGTAAGGCACGCACGCCTACAAATCAGGATGACCCGTTAATATGTCCCGCAGCTGCGGGTAGTGCTTGACTTGAATCCTGCATACAGGTTGTAGGCTACACATACCTTATAGGTACAAGTCGCGATAGCGCTGTGCAACGCGATGCATACAGTGTAGTAGTCGAAAAGACAAACAGGACCGCACGTGAATTCATTGGCCACCCTTAGACAACGACAAACTCCGTGGGCGCGGCGCGTCCTCGGGATGTTTGTGGTGGTGTGGCTAAACATGGCACTGCAACCCTGCGCATTGGCGATGGGGGCGGATGATGATCATGACTGCCCTCATTGTCCGCCGTCACACACGCGCCAGCATGACGGTCATGATATGCCGACCGACCCGATGGCAAGTCATGATATGCCGTGTGCGACGGGTGTAGCCGATTGCATTGTGCTTGATGAGGCTAATATCGACGGCCGCACCGGGCAGCTGAAACTCAAAGATACCCCCGCCGATCAACCCATTGTTGTGGTGTCCCTTGCGGGACGTTTTACCGATGTCCAACCGAAGCGAATCAGCGATATACCGGCACCAGATACGCATCCGCCCGATTCCTCTCCACCCCTTAGTGTTCTCTACTGTGTCTATCTGATATAGCGATCTCCTCGCTGTTAGCCGTTTTTTTCTCGGTGATTGTCGAAGGAGATTGTTTTGAACCCGTTTTACGGTGGGCATTCGGCCCACAATAATAAAGTTGACCGCTTACGTGGTCGATACTTATCCGTCTGGCCTATCTTCGCGCTGACGGCGACGCTGATGGTGAGTGTGCCCGCACTGGCACAACAAATGCTCCCACTAACGCTTGCGGAGGCCGAAGATCGCGCACTTGACCAGGAACCTGGACAAGCCGCGTTTTTTGCGCGTGCCGACGCGCTCGAAGAGCAATCGGTCGCCGTCGGACAGCTGCCCGATCCGCAACTGCGCATGGGGTTGGCGAACTTCCCCTTGGAGTCGGGTGGCTTCACGACGGAAGGTATGACTCAAGGTCAGCTGGGTATTCGTCAGGCCTTCCCACCCGGCAAGACCCGCGCGGTCAGCACGCGGCAATTCCAATCACTCGCCGCAGAGATGACCGAAAATGCCGACGCGCGTGGGCGCGATGTACTGACGTCAGTCCGAAACGCCTGGTTAGAAACTTACTATTGGAATCGAGCGCACGCGATCGTCACCGAGTCACGGCCGTTTTTCAGCGATCTGGTCACCGTTACCCGCTCGTTGTATGCCGTGGGCAGCAAAGATCAACAAGACGTGTTGCGGGCAGAGCTCGAGCTTAGCCGGCTTGATGATCGGATCATCGAAATCAACAAGCAACGCGCCCGGGCGAGGGCGGCGCTATCTGAGTGGGTGGGAAGTGCGTCGAGCCGACCCATCGCCGAGAAACTACCGGCGTGGCAGAATGTGCCTCCCCTTGAGGCAATGCGCGCCGACTTGGTTACTCACCCGGCCCTAAAAGCCGCCGACGCTCGCATTGACGCACGGCGCGCCGGCATTGACCTGGCCAAGGAACGTTACAAGCCCGGCTGGGCGCTGGATCTTGGATACGGTTACCGCGACGGCACCTTACCCAGCGGCAGTCCGCGTTCTGACTTTGTCAGCCTCTCAGTCACGGTGGACTTACCTCTTTTCCGAAAAAATCGGCAAGACCGTCGTTTGGCCGCCGCACTCAGCGAACGCCGCGCGGCCACCGAATCCAAGGACGAGTTGCTGCGGCGGCTCGGCAGCCAGCTGGATGCTGAGTATGCACGCTGGCATGACCTTTCGCGCCGTGTCGATCTTTATGAGCGGCTCATCTTGACGCAAGCGAAAGATCAAGCGAACGCGGCACTGGCGGCCTACCAAAGTGAAGCCAGTGACTTTGCCGATGTCATGCGCGGCTTTATCGATGAACTCAACACACGTCTGGATCACATTCGGTTGCAGACGGAGCGAGCACAAAGCTACGCCGTGCTGGCCAACCTCGGAGGCTTACCCCGATGAAAAAAACCATCACATTATCTGCCGCCTTAGTCGCGGTGCTTGTCATCGGTATTTCGCTGGGACGCTGGTGGCCGGTTGCCGGCGAGGGAACGGCTGCAAGTGCGTCCGGCGAGCGCGAAGTGCTCTATTACAAAGCGCCCATGGACCCGAACTACCGTGCCGACAAACCGGGCAAGTCGCCCATGGGGATGGACTTGGTGCCGGTGTATGCCGATGAGGTGGCCGGGGACGATCCCAGCGTGGTCAAAATATCTCCCACCGTGGTGAACAATCTTGGTGTCCGTAGCGCGGCGGTTGAAAGCGGCGTGCTCTCGCGGCGTATAGAAACCGTGGGCTACGTCGGTTACGACGAGGACTCGCTGCATCAAATCAACACCCGCGTCGATGGCTGGATCGAAAAACTCAGCATTAAATCGACGGGCGATCCGGTGAAACGCGGGCAAGTCCTGTTCGAATTGTATTCACCGACTTTGGTGAATGCACAAGAGGAGTATCTTGCGGCGCTCAAAAGCAGTAATACGGCGTTGCACCAAGCTTCGCGTGAACGTCTTGCTGCCCTCGGTGTGACCGCGAGCGAGATCCGGCGCTTGGACAAAGAGCGCACGGCAAAACAGCGCATTCGAATTTACGCGCAAACGGATGGCGTGGTGGCTCACCTTGGCGTACGCGAAGGTGTCTACATCACGCCGTCCACCGAAGTGTTATCAATCGCCAATCTGGACGAAGTGTGGGTGATGGCGGAGGTCTTCGAGCGCCAGTCAGCGTGGGTGAGGCACGGTCAACGGGCCGAGATAGAACTCGACTATTTACCCGGTCAACGGTGGCAGGGCACGGTCGACTACGTGTATCCGGAACTCGATCAGAAAACCCGTACATTGAAAGTGCGGGTGCGTTTCGACAATGAGGCGGATGTGCTGCGACCCAACATGTTCGCACGCGTGACCATTTTCGGCACCGAGACACCGGCGGTAGTACACATCCCGAAGGAGGCGCTGATCCCAGGCGGGGCCGTGAACCGCGTGGTGGTCGCGCTGGAGGAAGGTAAATTCCGCGCCCAACCGGTTGAAATCGGCATCGAGTCGGGTGACCGCATTGAAATCCTGAGTGGGCTAACTGCCGCCGATCGCGTCGTGACGTCCGGGCAGTTCTTGATCGATTCGGAGTCGAACATCGATACGGCCTTGGCGCGTATGGACGAGGGCATGGCGGACGACACGCCGATGATTGCCATGACTAGCGTGATGGTCGCCGCGGTTGTCACTGACATCGATACCGCTGCCCAGAAAGTCACCTTGCAGCACGAGGCGATACCCGAATGGGAATGGCCAGCCATGACAATGAGTTTCGATGTGGCGAAGATGGATCTGTTCGAATCGATCGACGCCGGACAGTCGGTACACGCAACCATCGAGAAACACGGCGACGACCATTATTTGGTCGTGGATATTCAGGCCGCTATGGATACGGATGCCGAGCGCGAGGCATCGCCTCTGGACGAAGCGCCCGCCAGCCATGAAGGCCACACAATGGAGCCTGAACAATGATCGCTGGGCTGATTCGTTGGTCGATAAACAATCGATTTCTGGTGTTGCTCGCCACCGTAATCCTGGTCGTTGGCGGTTTGTATTCGCTCAAGGAAACACCGGTCGACGCGCTGCCGGATCTCTCCGACGTGCAAGTCATCATCAAAACGTCCTTTCCAGGACAAGCCCCACAGGTCATTGAGGACCAGGTGACGTACCCATTGACGACGGCGATGTTGTCGGTGCCGAAAGCCGTCACCGTTCGTGGTTATTCGTTCTTCGGCGACTCTTATGTCTACATCATCTTCGAAGACGGCACCGATCTCTATTGGGCACGCTCGCGGGTACTCGAATACCTGAGCCAAGTCGCCGGGCAATTGCCCGACAACGCCAAACCCGCTCTGGGTCCGGACGCAACCGGTGTGGGTTGGGTTTATGAATACGCTTTGGTCGACCGGACTGGTCAGCACGACTTGTCACAACTGCGCAGTCTGCAAGACTGGTTCTTAAAGTACGAACTGCAAACGGTTCCGGGGGTCGCCGAAGTCGCCACCTTGGGTGGCATGGTTAAGCAGTATCAGGTGGTTGTTGACCCCGATAAGTTGCGTGCGTTTGGCATGACGCTGGCCAAGGTCAAGATGGCCATCCAATCCGGCAATCAGGAAACCGGTGGGTCGGTGGTCGAGATGGGCGAGGCCGAGTACATGGTACGCGCTACCGGTTATCTACAAAGCCTGGACGATCTTTCCGACATTCCCTTGGGAGTGGATGCCAACGGCACACCGATAGTGCTCTCCGACATCGCTGATCTTCGCCTCGGCCCACAGATGCGCCGCGGGATCGCCGAGCTCAACGGCGAAGGCGAAGTGGTCGGCGGCATCGTCATCATGCGCTGGGGAGAGAACGCGTCCAAGACCATCGATGCGGTAAAAGACCGGTTGGCGGAACTTCAACGCAGTCTCCCTGATGGCGTAGAGATCGTCACGACATACGATCGTTCCTCCTTGATCGAGCGCGCCGTTAAGACTCTTCAGGGCAAGCTGTTAGAAGAGTTCTTGGTCGTTGCATTGGTGTGCGCGGTGTTCCTGTTTCACCTACGCTCCTCGGCCGTCGTCATTTTGAGTTTGCCGGTCGGCATTCTGGCCGCCTTCATCGTCATGAAGTTGCAGGGCTTGAACGCCAACATCATGTCCTTGGGTGGCATCGCAATCGCCATTGGTGCGATGGTAGATGCAGCGATCGTCATGATCGAAAACGTCCATAAACACATCGAAAAGGAACCGCTCACGGACGAAAATCGTTGGCGCATCATGGGTGATGCGGCGAGTGAAGTCGGACCGCCGTTGTTTTTCTCATTACTGATTATCACGCTGAGTTTCCTGCCGGTATTTACCCTGGAGGCCCAAGAAGGACGACTGTTTGCGCCATTGGCATTTACAAAGACCTATGCCATGGCTGCGTCAGCCATTTTGTCGATCACCCTGGTGCCGGTACTCATGGGGTATTTCATTCGCGGCAAGGTAACGCCGGAGCATAAGAATCCCATCAACCGGGCGTTGATTGCCGTCTACCAACCGGTCATTCACGGCGTCATACGGTTTCCAAAAACGACACTGGTAGCAGCTGTGTTGATCTTGGTCGTGGGACTGTGGCCGGCGACGCAACTCGGTTCGGAGTTCATGCCGCCGCTGGACGAAGGCGACTTGATGTACATGCCCACAACCTATCCCGGTGTGTCGGTCGATAAGGCGCGCGAGATTCTGCAGCAGACCGACAAGATGATTCGCACGGTCCCGGAAGTGAAAAGTGTGTTCGGAAAAATCGGTCGCGCCGAAACCGCGACGGACCCCGCTCCCCTCACCATGATTGAGACTGTCATTCAATTGAAACCGCATCACGAATGGCGGGAAGGGATGACCGCCGAAGACCTGCGGGCCGAGTTTGATCGTATCGTGAAGTATCCCGGGCTCACCAACGCTTGGGTGATGCCGATCAAAACCCGCATCGACATGCTCGCCACCGGCATCAAAACGCCGGTGGGCATCAAGGTGTCTGGACCCGACCTCACCGTGATTCAACGCATTGGCAAAGACCTGGAGCGGGTACTCGCGAATGTGCCGGGCACCGCGTCCGTGTACTCCGAACGGGTCGCCGGTGGACGCTATGTTGATGTAGACATCGATCGAAAGCGCGCCTCGCGGTATGGCCTGAACATCAACGACGTGCAAGACATTGTGCGTACCGCGATCGGTGGCATGAACGTCACGCAAACCGTTGAAGGCCTGGAACGCTACCCCGTTAACTTGCGCTACCCTCAGCGCGTCAGAAACTCCGTCGAGCAGTTGCGACTACTGCCGATCGTAACGCCACAAGGGGCACGTATCGCTTTGGCCGACGTTGCCGACGTTAAGGTCGTCGATGGTCCCCCTGTTATTAAAAGCGAGAACGCCCGATTGAACGGCTGGAGTTACGTCGACATCACCGGACGCGATCTAGGCTCCTACGTGGCCGAGGCACAACGCACAGTCAATGACCTCGTCGACTTGCCGGCGGGTTATTCACTCGCCTGGTCGGGCCAGTACGAATACATGGTCCGCGCGAAGGAACGGTTGAGCCTGGTCGGACCGGTCACGCTGGCCATTATTATTCTTCTGCTGTTTCTCAATTTTCGTCGCTTTGCGGAAGTCGCGATCATCATGGGCACGTTACCCATGGCCTTGATCGGTGGTTTCTGGCTGTTGTATCTGCTCGGCTATGACCTTTCCGTGGCCGTCGGCGTGGGCTTTATTGCGCTCTCCGGTGTTGCTGTCGAAATCGGCGTGGTGATGCTGGTGTATCTCAACCAAGCCATTCGCCAACACATGGCCGTGGCGGAATCCGAAGGCCGGGCGCTGACAATGGACGACGTACAACAAGCCGTTATCGACGGCGCGGTGTTGCGCGTTCGTCCCATCATGATGACGGTGGCGGCGATTATTGCTGGTTTGCTGCCCATCATGTTGGGCGGCGGCACCGGATCGGAAGTCATGCGGCGCATCGCGGCACCGATGGTCGGTGGCATGGTGAGTGCGACGATTCTCACACTGATTGTCATTCCTGCCTTGTTTTTAATTTGGCGTGGCCGCTCGCTGCACGTCGGAGTCGAGGACGAAATGGGGGCATCCGGTGGTTAGTACTTACTTGACCTGTGCGCTGGACACACCTTTTAACCTGCACGTAAAAGCGAGGTTAGGGTCTATTTTGAACCTTATGTCCATTGATCCAACATCCGGTAAGGAGAAACGAATGAACGCGACACAACAATGGGGCATCGGCGTCTTGTCGTGGCTGATGCTGTTCACTGTGACATCGCCCGCGTTGGCACAAGACAGTAGCAGTCGCATCGCTGACCTTGAGGCGAAAATGACTTCGATGGCGGCGGAACTGGCGGTGCTGAAGGACGAGTTGGCCGCGGCGAAAGCGTCTGGAGAACGCGCCAATCTGGAGGCGATGCAGGTCGATATCAATGCCGCAAAACAGATCGCCGAACGCGCAACCCAGTTGGCGAATGAATGGAAAGACGCCACCTCGGTCACCCACCTATCGGGATACGCTTCAGCGGATTACGTCAGTCCGGAAAACGGCAACGCGGCATTCATCGCAAACTTTAATCCCATGTTTCACTTCTTGCTCGGCGATAGATTGTTGTGGGAAGCCGAGCTCGAAATCGAGGTGGAAGAAAACGGTGACACAGGGATTGGCCTGGAATACTCAACAGTGGACATTTTCCTCAACGACTCCATGACGCTGATGGCGGGCAAGTTCTTAAGTCCGATCGGAAATTTTCGCCAGAACATTCACCCGTCCTGGATCAACAAGCTGCCCTCTGCGCCGCCGGGCTTTGGTCACGATGGTGCCGCACCGATTTCCGAAGTCGGTCTGCAGTTGCGTGGCGTAGCGCCGGTCGGCGATAACAGCCGCTTTACCTACGCCGCGTACATCGGCAATGGGCCGAAGCTCGAAGGCGAAGACGGCGAGATTCACGCCATCGAAGCCGAAGGGTTCGCCGGCGATCCGGATGACGAGAAGGTGTTCGGCGGCCGCCTTGCTTTTTTGCCGATCCCGCGTTTGGAGTTGGCGGTGTCTGCCGCCTTCGGTGATGCCGCGGTCGTTGAAAACGACGGCGCAGATTTCGAAGGCGATCCGACCCGCGATTACAAGGTGCTGGGTTTTGATGCCAGCTACCAGTGGAACAATTTCGATTTCCGTGGCGAGTACATCAAAAGTGAAGTGGACGATCAGGAATTGAGTGTGGCACCCGAAGGAGGCGAGTGGGAAACCTGGTACGCCCAGGGCGCCTACAAATTTGGCCAAGGCAAATGGGAAGGCGTCGTCCGATTCACCGATTTCGATTCGCCGCATCCCGATGATTCTCAGGAACAGTGGGCATTCGGCGTGAACTACCTGATAACCCCGAGCGCTCTGGTCAAGTTTGGCTACGAGATCAATGATGGGCTCGCCGGCGAGATAACGGATGACGATCAGTGGATCGCACAGATCGCTTACGGCTACTGATAGACAAAGGAGTATCACACAATGAACATCAAATCCATTTCGCTGCTATCCGTCGCCGTGATTGCAGTATCTTTGATCCTCGGAGCACTGAGCCTGCAGCAGCCGGCAACGGCCGCCGAGACGAATGCGCCGACGCAGACCGACCCCATGCAATTCGCGCGTGGCGCGAAAGCCTGGGCCGATACCTGTGCGCGCTGCCACAACATGCGCGATGCACGCTCGCTGCGCGATGATCAGTGGCGCGCCGCGATGGCGCACATGCGCATTCGTGCCGGCCTTACCGCTAAAGAATCGGAAGACATTCTCGCCTTCTTACAAGGGAGCAACTGATATGCGTTACGTAAATTTGTTGTGGATTCTGCTCATTAGCTCGGCGGCTTTCGCCGATGGTGATGCGGTGGCTGCCGGTAAAGCGGTGTACTCGCAAACCTGTTTTGCCTGTCATGGCGCCAACGGTAAAGGTGTCATACCGGGTGTAGCGGACTTGACGGACGCCAAAGGGGCGCTGTCGAAATCGGATGAGGAACTCATCAAGAGCATCACCGAGGGATTGCAAACGCCCGGCGCTGCGCTGGCGATGCCGCCATTGGGCGGCAACCCAGCGCTGACTGAGGCCGATGTCAAGGCGGTGCTGGCATACTTGCGCGCCGAATTTGGCCAATAGCACGGATCCACAAAGGGCAGTGGCTGACAACGAAGCAATAACGTACGAGGCGTAAAGTCATGCACGTCAACGAACTGGCGAGGAAGGCAGACGTACCGGATCACGTTGTCCGCTACTACACCCAGGTGGGCCTGCTGAAGCCAACGCGGGACCCCAACAATCGATATCGGGACTACGCCGCGTCGGACGTGTATCGCGTTCGGTTCATTCGGCGCTCGAAGTCGCTGGGCTTCACGTTGCGCGACGTCAAAGCCATTCTGCATGATGCGGATCAGGGCCTGTCGCCCTGCCCGGAGGTGCGCACGCTCATCATGTTACGCGCCAAAGAGAATCACGGTCGATTAAAGGGTCTGCAACGATTGCAGCGCCGCGTCGAGGAGGCTGTCAGAGAATGGGAATCGATGCCGAACCGCACCCCAGATCACGAAAGTTTGTGCCATCTAATCGACGCCATCGGCGAGGCGGACGGGAACTTGACTTGAGCGCACGATACAAGTTGTACGGTGTAGGTGAGTGCTAGGTCAACGTTATTGCACACCATTGTTTTTGAGGATGAGGAAGGCCCGATACGCATGCGACTAGCAATCATAGGAACACGAACCCCGGTAAAAAAAACACCCGCTGGCCGATTCCCCGGTGCCGGGACCACCCCCGAGTGTGCGGCACTGTCTGAAATCGCTTTAGCCGCCCCGCAATACGCAGCGCGAGACGGAGAATCTGATACGGGTAGATTTTCATGAGCCGCACGAACGACTCCTCCGATAAATGCAACGGCGGTGAAGGCAGTGCCGTAGATGTTTCGACAACGAACAACGCGGATCGATCCCGACGCCACTTCCTAGCCGTGGCGACCGCGACGATAGGCACGATCGGTGCGGCGATCGCTGCTTGGCCGTTCATTGCATCATGGCGGCCGAGTGCGAAAGCGCGTGCACTCGGCTCCTCGGTGCAATTTGACGTGAGTCGCCTGGCACCTGGCGAACAAGCGACCGTGGTCTGGCGCGGCCGACCGATCTGGATATTGCGCCGTACACCGGTAATGCTCGAACGCTTGTCACATGAGCACTGGCGAGAGCGACTTCGCGATCCAGATTCTGAAGTAGAGGCACAGCAACCGACTTACACTCAGAACGCTACTCGTTCCCTGGACCCGGAGGTATTCGTGGCCGTGGCGCTGTGCACGCACCTTGGTTGCGTGCCGACGTTTCGGCCCGACCCCGCCGCCGACGATGGCCTAGGGGAGGAATGGATGGGAGGCTACTTCTGCCCGTGCCACGGCTCCAAGTTTGATCTGGCCGGCCGAGTGACAAAGAACGTGCCCGCGCCTACCAATCTGGTGATACCGCCGCATCGCTATCTGCGTGGTGACCAACTCGAGATCGGAGTTGATCATGCCTAGTGCCGTCTTGAATCACCGTACCAATAGGCAAGCCGACAACCCGGGTATCCACGTCACAGCAAGCCAGACACCGATTGAGCACGACGCGGAAGTACTAGATCTGGTGTGCCATACGACAATGCCGTTGCACTCAGCGATCCACCGCTCGCACTGTGGTGAGGACGAATTCTATTTTTGCTCGCTGTTTTGCCAGCATCGGTTCGTCAGCAACCCAACAGCGTATGTGCCGCAGCGCGCCTATTTCGATCAAGCCCAGCACAGAGATAACGATCATGCAGCAGCTTAATCTGAACATCGAGAACATGACCTGCATGCAGTGTGCGAGGCGAATCGAAATCGCCTTGCGTCAGTTGGCCGGTGTTGACAAAGCACACGTGAAGTTCGCGGATCGGACCGCGACTGTTGACTTCGACCCGGAGGTGGTCAGTGTCGGGACGTTGGTGAGCGTTGTGCGCGAGGAAGGCTTTGCGGTCGGTGCTACCCGTACTCGCATGGCCGTCAAGGGTATGCGCTGCGCCTCTTGTGTGACCCAGGTGGAGACGGCGTTGACCCAGACGCCGGGTGTGGTCTCGGCGTCTGTCAATTCAGCCACTGCTGAGGTCGACATCACGTACCGACCGGCGCAGATCGACGTCGACGGCTTGAATCAGGCGGTTGAAGCCAGCGGTTATGCGTTGGCACCGGCCATGGAGGCGACTGAGGACAGTGTCGATCGGCATGCCGCTGCCCAAAACACCGAATACCGCGGGCTAATGAAGAAGTTCTGGTTTGCCGCCATCGTCTCGTTGCCGGTGATGTTTTTCAGCTACCCCGACTTCATTCCTGGCTTGCGTGAATGGATGCCAATGGGCAGCGACAACCGGCGCATTGTCTGGGGCTTGCTCGGACTGATTACTTTGCCGGTGCTGCTGTGGTCCGGTTCGCAGTTCTACACGGGCATGTGGGCGGCACTCAGGCATCGCACCGCCAACATGCACACATTGATTGCCTCAGGCATTACGGCGGCGTTTGTATATTCCGCCGTTGCCGTCGTGTTTCCGCAGTGGTTCCCGACGCAAGCGCTTGCCGAAGCTTTCTGGGATGTCTCCACGGTCGTGGTTGCACTCGTTGTGCTGGGTATGGCGTTGGAGGTTAAGGCGAAAGGTAAAACCTCCGAGGCCATCAAGAAGCTGGTTGGGCTGCAGGCAAAAACGGCGCGCGTCCTGCGTGAGGGTAAGGAAATCGACCTGCCGGTGGAAGAGGTGGTGGCCGGCGACCATGTCGTGGTTCGCCCTGGCGAGAAGGTTCCGGTCGATGGCCGGGTGATTGAAGGTTCCAGCAGCATTGATGAATCCATGATCACCGGCGAATCGATCCCGACCGAAAAACGCGCCGGTGACGAAGTCATCGGTGCCACGCTCAACAAGACCGGCAGCTTTACCTTCGAGGCCACCAAGGTCGGCAAAGACACGGCACTGGCCAGTATCATTCGCATGGTGCAGGACGCGCAAGGTTCGAAGGCGCCGATTCAACGGGTGGTCGATCAGGTAGCTGCCTACTTTGTGCCGACCGTCATGATACTGGGCATTCTCGCGTTCATGGTTTGGTACAACGTGGGTCCTGAGCCGCGCATTGTCTACGCCATCATTGTGCTCGTGACAACGTTGATCATCGCCTGCCCTTGCGCACTGGGCCTTGCGACGCCGACCTCGCTCACCGTCGGTATCGGGAAGGGCGCGGAGCATGGAATTTTGATTCGCTCCGGCGATGCACTGCAGACGGCCAAGCGCATCGATGCCATCGTACTGGATAAGACCGGCACCATCACCAAAGGCGAACCGGCGCTCACCGACGTCGTTGCGGTGGGGGCCACAAGCGAGTCGGAATTGCTTGCCTGGACCGCGGCGCTCGAAAAGGGCTCCGAGCATCCCCTGGGTGAGGCGATCGTGCGCGGTGCCGAAAGCCGCGAATTGACGTTGCCCCCTGCCAGAGACTTTGCCGCAATTCCAGGCCACGGTGTCAGCGGTCAAGTCGCCGGCCACGATCTGCTGCTCGGCAATGTGAAACTGTTGCGTGATCGGGGTATTGATGCAGATGCACTCACGCCCGAATGGGAGCGTCTCGCCGCAGACGGCAAGACGCCTATGTACGTGGCAGTAGACGGCAAAGCCGCTGGGCTGGTCGCCGTTGCCGACACCATCAAGGACGACTCCGCGCCGGCCATCAAAGCCTTACACGATCTGGGTCTGGCGGTTGTGATGATCACCGGGGATAACGCACGCACGGCGGAGGCGATCGCTCGGCAGGTCGGTGTCGATCGGGTGCTGGCCGATGTCTTGCCGCAAGACAAGGCCCACGAAATTCAGAAACTGCAGCTTGAGGGCAAGGTCGTGGCCATGGTCGGCGATGGCATCAACGATGCGCCCGCGCTAGCACAAGCCGACGTCGGCATGGCCATTGGCACCGGCACGGACGTTGCCATCGAGGCCAGCGACGTTACGCTGATTCAGGGCAGTCTGACCGGTGTGGTCACCGCGATGGCCATCTCGCGCGCCACCATGCGCAACGTTTATCAAAACCTGTTTGGTGCCTTCATCTACAACGTATTGGGTGTCCCCGTTGCGATGGGGCTCTTGTATCCGTTCACCGGTTTGCTGCTCTCACCGCTGATTGCAGCGGCGGCGATGGCATTTAGCTCAGTGACGGTCGTCACCAATGCCAATCGACTGCGCTATTTCCAACCCAAAGGAGATGTCCGATGACGCCCGACCGCCTGTTCGTCACGGTGCTGGGCTTTGCACTGATTGTTTTCATCGTGTGGTTTTTCTGGTTGAAGAAATCGAAGGGTACACGTGCATCTATGACAAGCTCCGGCCATCAGGAGGCCATGATTTTGGTCAAGGGCGGTTACACACCGGACGTGGTGATCGTGCAGCACGGCAAACCCGTGCGTCTGAATTTTCGTCGCGAGGAAACGGCAAGTTGCTCGGAGATGGTGCTACTCCCCGCTTTCGAGAAAAGCGCTCAACTGCCCACAGGCGAAACGACTGCGGTCGAATTCGTGCCCACAGAGCCGGGCGAATACGAATTTGCCTGTCAGATGGGCATGTTCCGCGGCAGGTTAATCGTTGAATAAGTACAGAGGGGTTCCGACCCCGAGGAGCAATATTATGAAAATCGCTACGTTTGTCGCCGCGCTGGCGATATTACTGCCCGCAAGTATCAGTTGGGCTCAGGAAACAGACCCGGCGAGCGAAATCGCCGATCAATGGAGCGCCGACCAGGCGTTGCGCGAGCTGCGCCAGGCAAGACTCGATGAGTTGATGAGCACGATAGCCGAAGAGATGCAGGCCATCCGCAGCAGTGAAAACCCGCGCGAGCGTGAGACGTTGATGGCCACGCATCGCGAGAGCATGCGGGAGGCGATGGGCCTGATGCGCGACATGGGTGGCGCACACATGCGCGAGGTCATGGCCGAGCACATGGGTCCTGGCCCGGCGCCGGTCGACGATTCGGGTCGAGCTCTGCATCAGCATAAACGCATGTCGCACGCACAACGGCGTTCGCATATGAGCGACGCCCGACGCCTGGCGGATCTTGAGAATCGAGTCGACATGATGCAAGTCATGCTGGAATCGATGATGGGCGATCACCAGGAAAACTGACGGCGAAGCCCTCAGCGACATCGCAGTTATCTTACAGGAGCAATCGCCATGAGTGATTCGAAACGCAGTTTTTGGTTAACCCCGAACGGCCTGGCGGCAATGGGTCTGATCGGTGGCGTATTGTATTTTCTGCTCACCGAGCATCGAGCCCACTTTATTTACGGCTTGCCGTTTTTGATCCTGTTGCTGTGTCCTGTCATGCACATTTTCATGCATCGCGGCCACGGTGATCACGGCGGGCACAAGCACCGCGACAAGGCGAACCATGAAAGGGAGGATGCGTGATGCACGACAGTGCCTACGGGTTGTGGTCGCTAGTGGTCCTCAACTCAGCGATTTTTATCATATTTGCGTTTAGCTTCACCAAACCGAAGTCGCCGCGTGACTGGCGCAGCCTGGGTGCTTTTTCGGCTTTTGTGGTCGCGCTCTTTACGGAGATGTACGGCTTTCCGCTGACTATCTATCTATTTTCCGGTTGGCTACAGAGCCGATTCCCGGGGACGGATATCTTCAGTCACGAATCCGGGCATTTGTGGAATACGTTGTTCGGCTGGGACATCAATCCGCATTTCGATCCGCTGCACATACTTAGTAACGTCGTTATCTTTGGCGGCTTTATCCTGTTGGCGTCCGCCTGGCGCGTGCTGCACGCCGCTCAGCAAAAGAACGAACTCGCGATCGAGGGTATCTATGCCCGAATACGGCATCCGCAATATGTGGCGTTTGTGATGATCATGTTCGGCTTTTTGCTGCAGTGGCCGACGCTACCGACGCTCGTCATGTTTCCGATCCTGGTGTACGTCTACGTGCGACTGGCGCGTCGAGAAGAACAAATGGCCATCGACGAGTTCGGTGATCGCTACCGCGACTACATGAGAGCGACGCCGGCATTTTTTCCGGAGTGGCGCGATACATCCAACCGGTCTATCGGCCGCTAATATGGTCAGCCCACCGACACTGACGTTTCTGGGTGCAGCGGGCACCGTGACCGGCTCCAAGTATCTTCTGGAAGTGGGCAGTACGCGTGTATTGGTGGATTGCGGGTTGTTTCAAGGTCGGCTGCCATTGCGACAACGCAACCGCCAGCCTTTGCCGCTGGATGCGGCGAGTCTGGATGCTGTAGTGCTCACACACGCACACCTAGATCACAGCGGCTATCTTCCCGTGTTGCGCCAATGCGGCTTTACCGGGCCCGTGTACTGCACTTCCGGTACCGCCGCGCTGGCTCGCATCTTGTTGCCGGATTCCGGGTATTTGCAAGAAGAGGACGCCCGATACGCCAATCGCAAGGGTTTCTCCAAGCACCAGCCGGCGACGCCGTTGTACACGCGGGTTGAAGCGGAGACCTGCCTGGATGCTCTGCGCCCTGTCGGGTTCGGCGAACCGGTGCGATTGGGTGGCAACCTCACGGCCACCTTCCACCCGGGCGGCCATATCCTGGGCGCCGCGTGGATTCAGTTCGAAGCTGCTGGCCGGCGCATCACGTTCAGCGGCGATCTGGGACGAACCAACGATCCGGTCATGAATCCGCCCCGGGCACTGCAGAGAACGGACTATCTCATCGTCGAGTCAACCTACGGTGACCGGCGTCACGCAAGACAAGCACCATTGCAGGCACTGCGGGGCATCGTCAATCAAACGGTGCGACGAAACGGCATTTTGCTGATTCCGTCGTTTGCAGTGGGTCGCGCACAGACGCTGCTGCATCTGCTGGCAACCTCACGCGGCACGGACGCCATACCCGACGTGCCAATTTTCCTAAATAGCCCCATGGCCATCAATGCCACGGACATCTTTTGCGATCACGCCGATGAACACCGACTGTCGCCGGATGAGTGCCAAAACATGTGTGCGGTGGCTGAGTACGTCAACTCAGCGGATGACTCGCGGGCGCTGAACCGGCGAACCGGCCCAATGATCGTGCTGTCCGCAAGCGGCATGGCCACGGGCGGCCGCATACTGCACCACCTAAAGTCGTGGCTCGGTGATGCACGCAACACGGTCCTCTTTACTGGATATCAGGCCGCGGGCACGCGCGGTGCGGCCATGGTGGCCGGCGCGGAACAAGTCAAGATTCACGGTGATACTTACCGTGTCGCCGCCGACATCACTGAACTCACCAGTCTGTCAGCGCATGCGGATGTTGATGAGCTCATTGATTGGCTGATGCCCCTCGAAAATCAGCCGCCGACGGCTGTCTTTATTACCCACGGCGAGCCAACCGCGGCCAGTGCGCTACGCGATCGCATCGGGAAGGACTTTGGCAACAACGCCGTGATCCCGAAAGACCGACACAAGCGAGTTCTGCAGTGAGGGGGCAATGATGGACGTCAGCACCAGCTTGGTTCAGGCCTACCTGCACGTCAACGGCTATTTTACGGCGACGGATTATCCGTTGGTGGAGTCGAAGCGCGATCAAGCGCCAAGAACGCTGACCGACATCGACATGTTGGCGGTTCGACTGCATCGTTACCCGGACGCCCGCGGCCAGTCGCGCAAAGACTCGGGAAAAGTCCACGGCCCCATGACCGTGCAGACGGATCCGGTATTGGAGTGTCCCCCCGACCGAACCGATATGATCGTTGCCGAAGTCAAGCAAGGGCGTGCGCAGGTGAATCCGGGCTCACGCAATCGAGACGTGCTGGCGGCGGCGCTCGTGCGATTTGGCTGCTGCAGCAGCGAGGAAGCACCAGGGCTCACGCAGGCACTCCTGCAACACGGACGTGCGCAAGGCAAGAGCGAGCACGTTGTGCGCATGGTGTTGTTTGCTTCCAGCGGTGCGCGCGCACCGCGCGGCTGGCACTGGGTTCATCTCGATCATGTGTTTCAGTTTCTCGATACCTACCTGCGAAGCGAGCAAAGTGTACTGGGCCACGTGGATTTGCACGATCCAGCGCTTGCCTGGCTGTCGCTAATGCACAAATCCAACCTTTCCCTCCGCGCCGGGAGTCCGCATTCATGATTCGACTATCGTCACGACCCAGTACGGACAGTCAGCGAGTTTCGACGCTCCAGGCGCGGCGTATTGGTATCGACACGTATCAGGAGCCGGTCGTGTACATGCGTGCCGACTGCCCAGTGTGTCGATCGGAAGGATTTGAATCACAGTCCCGACTCCAGTTGACGGGCAATGATCGGAGTTTCGTTGCAACGCTGAATATTGTTCACGGCGATGACTTACTCGAGCACGGTGAGGCAGGCCTCTCGGAGGCGGCCTGGAAGCTGCTTGGCGTCACCGACGCATCGGAAATCCGCGTGTCGCATGCAGAGCCGACAGAATCTTTTCACCACGTGCGAGCAAAACTATTCGGGCACACGCTGGCGCCAGAAGCACTCAGCGGCATCGTCAACGACATCGCCGGGCGTCGCTACAGCGACGTGCAACTGAGTGCATTCTTGGCAGCCTGTGTGGGCGACCGCATGGCGAGCGACGAGATTGTCGCGCTAACCCGGGCGATGGTTGCCGCAGGTGGGCGACTGGATTGGTCGCAACCGGCAGTGTTTGATAAGCATTGTGTCGGTGGTCTGCCGGGAAACCGTACCACACCGATCGTGGTCGCGATTGTCACGGCGTGCGGCGCCGTCATGCCGAAAACCTCGTCACGTGCGATCACCTCGCCGGCTGGCACGGCGGATACGATGGAAACCCTCACTCGCGTGGACTTGTCACTCACGTCGATGCGCCGCGTGGTCGAGCAAGAGGGCGGCTGCCTGGTTTGGGGCGGGGCGGTGGACTTGAGTCCCGCCGATGATGTGCTGATTCGGATTGAACGCGCGCTCGACGTGGACAGCGAGGCACAGCTGGTGGCCTCGATACTGTCCAAAAAGATCGCCGCGGGCTCGACCCATACACTCATTGATATACCCACCGGACCAACCGCGAAGGTGCGCGACGAAGCGACGGCAGAGCGTCTCGCCAGTGTGCTTAAGCGCACCGGCACCGAGCTTGGCCTGGAGGTCGACATTATTCTCACCGACGGGCGGCAGCCGGTCGGTCGTGGTATTGGCCCGGCGCTGGAAGCGCGTGACGTGCTGGCCGTGTTGCAGGACGATCCGGAGGCACCCGACGATCTTCGCGATCGGTCGGTGTTGCTCGCAGGCAAAATCCTGGAGCGCAGCGGCCGTGCGCATGCCGGCGACGGGACGAGACTGGCGTCGGCAGTACTGAACGACGGCCGGGCGTGGCGCAAGTTTCAGGCCATTTGTCATGCGCAGGGCGGACTGCGCACACCGCCTGTCGCCGAGCACCGCCACGTTGTCGTCGCGGATCGGGCCGGGTCAGTAACTGCCATTGACAACCGCCGCTTGGCCAAAGTGGCAAAGCTGGCGGGCGCCCCAACGGCACGGTCAGCAGGCGTTGAACTGCACGTGCACCTGGATGACCACGTCGAGGCCGATGCGCCGGTGATGACCGTGCACGCCGAGGCACCCGGTGAATTGGCTTATGCGCTCAATTATCTCGATCAGAACACAAACCTCATGCGCATTGGCGCCGACGACGAGTTGCGCGCATGACGCCGCAAACGATGGTGTTCAGTTTGCCCGGCCACGAAGCGCTCGGCGCGCGCCTGGCCAATGCACTTGGCGCACCCGAAGGTGCGCTCGAGCTGCGGCAGTTTCCGGACGGCGAAACCTACGTTCGCGGCGAAACGCTGTGCGAGGGCTTGGACGTGGTGCTCGCCGCAAACCTGTTCCAACCCAACGCGCAGTTCCTGCCACTGGTCTATTCGGTACGCGCGCTGCGGGTACTCGGCGCGCGGCGAGTGTTTCTGGTTTCGCCGTATTTGCCGTACATGCGCCAGGATGCACGCTTCCAACCCGGTGAGGTGGTGACCTCGCGCATTTTTGCGAGGCTCTTAAGCGAAACCGTCGACGCAGTGGTCACCGTGGATCCGCACTTACACCGTTACACAACATTGGGCGAAATTTACTCGGTTCCCACGCACATCGGTCACGCGGCGGCGGCCGTAGCCGACTGGATTTGCGGCAACGTCGAGCAAGCGGTCATCGTCGGACCGGATAGTGAAAGCGAGCAGTGGGTCAGCGAGGTGGCCGGTATTGCGGATGTACCGTTTATCGTGCTCTCCAAGACGCGCCATGGCGATCGTGATGTGTCGATCGAGGTTCCGCCATTGGCAGAATGGCGGGGATACACGCCAGTGCTGGTTGACGACATTATTTCCACCGCGCGTACGATGATTGAAACCATCGGTCATTTGACGGCTGCTGGCTATGCTGCGCCAGTGTGCGTTGGTGTCCACGCGGTATTCGCTGGCGATGCCTACGAAGCCCTACAAAACGCTGGCGCCGCAAACATCGTCACTGCCAACAGCATCTCCCATTCCAGCAACGCCATCGACCTCACGGAACTACTGGTCGATGAACTGCACGAACTCTTTACATTGAACAAAGCCGTCGGCCGCGTTCAGGAGAAACCAAAATGAACATCAATCGTATTACGGCCATCGTGCCGCTCGATTCCCTGCCTGCACTGGAGAAAAACCTGCGCGCCTGTGGCGTTCCCGGCGTAACGGTGGAACACGTCCATGGCTATGGCGAGCACCCGAATTTTTTCCGGCGTGACCTGATGAATGAGAACGCGAGAGTACTGTTATACGCCGAAACCAATCGAGTGGATGAGATCGTCGCGGCGATCGGCCATTGCGCGCACGATTGCGGGTACACCGGCATTCTTGCCGTCGACAGCGTTGACCGCCTCGTGTATTTACCAAACGGCACCGCCGTCACAGCCGCAGACCTGACGGATCAGGGAGAACGAGCATGAGTTGGCTGGGTGGCAATGCCTTTTTTCTCATTATCCTGCTGCTGTGCGTCGGTATGCACTTGTTTCACGGCCACGGTGGCCACGGCGGACACGGTGATGACGAGGAGTCCGGCGACTCAAACGATCGTCACAAACACTGAATGAGGAGCATCCCATGTTGAACTGGAAAATTGTTGGTTGGTCGCTCGGTTGCTCGGCGGCCGTGTCGTTTGTCGTCTGTGTGTTGTGGGGATTGGTGACACCGCAGGCGCTGCACATGCACGAATTCCTTGAACTCATCCTGCCCGCGTTTACGTGGCTGACGTGGTGGGGATTCTTGCTGGGATTGATCGAGAGTTTCCTGTACGGCTTTTACGCGGCCATTGTTTACGTCCCGCTCTACAATTTCTTTTGGCGGCGCTGGGGGAGCGCGCGCTAGCAGAGCGTGCGTGACGAGGGCTGGTGATGGACAAGAAACAACAGATTTCCGTCTGGTATGTATTGCTCGCCGTGATGGTGCTGGTCTCAATGCAGAACTACCTGGGTGGGCACACGCAAACGCTCGCCTACAGTGACTTCAAGACCCTGCTGAGCGCCGGCAAGCTTGAAGATCTGACCGTCAGCGACGTGGACGTGCGCGGCACGGTTCGCACCGATGGACTGAGTTCACTGTTGCCGCCCGAAAAGCTCGATGCGTTGCAGCGTACCGGGGAGGGCAGTCACGCCTTCGTCACCATTCGGGTTGAAGACGACAAACTCACGGAGGCGCTGGAGGCAGCCGGCGTCACGTATGCGGGACGGCGTGAAAATCGCTGGCTGGGATCCATTCTGTCCACGGTCATCTGGGTTGCAGTTTTTTTCGGTATCTGGACCTTTGCCATGCGGCGCATGAATACGCAAGGCGGCATGATGTCGGTCGGCAAAAGTAAGGCCAAGGTATATGTCGAGACTGACACGCAAGTGACGTTTAACGATGTGGCCGGCGTGGACGAGGCCAAGGAGGAATTGCAGGAGGTCGTCAACTTCCTGAAAGACCCACAGCACTATGGCCGACTGGGCGCGCGCATTCCGAAAGGTATTTTGCTGGTGGGTCCGCCCGGCACGGGCAAGACGCTCTTTGCCCGTGCCGTGGCCGGCGAAGCCGGCGTGGCCTTTTTTTCCATCAGCGGCTCAGAGTTCGTCGAAATGTTTGTCGGCGTAGGCGCGGCGCGGGTGCGTGATCTTTTCGATCAGGCCCGCAAAAAAGCCCCGGCGATCATATTTATTGACGAGCTTGACGCGCTCGGCCGCGCACGCGGCATTCAGGGCATGGGCGGCGGTCACGACGAAAAAGAGCAAACGCTCAACCAACTCCTGGTGGAGATGGACGGCTTCGATCCAAGCCAGGGACTGGTGTTGATTGCGGCGACCAACCGTCCGGAAATTCTCGATCCGGCGCTGTTGCGCGCCGGACGTTTTGATCGTCAGGTTTTGGTGGATCGACCTGACAAGATCGGCCGCGCGGCGATTCTTAAGGTGCACCTCAAGACGGTCGAGCTCGTGCCGGATTTGGACGTTGATGCGATCGCGGCACTGACACCCGGTTTTACCGGCGCGGATCTTGCAAATCTCGTCAATGAAGCGGCCTTGCTGGCAACGCGCCGCGGCGGCGATGCGGTCAGCCTGGATGATTTTACGCGTGCTATCGAACGCATCGTCGCGGGCCTCGAAAAAAAGAACCGGCTCCTCAACCCGAAAGAACGCGAGGTGGTGGCTTACCACGAGATGGGCCACGCGCTGGTGGCCATGTCATTGCCCGGCGTCGATCCGGTGCACAAGATATCGATTATACCGCGCGGCATCGGCGCACTGGGTTACACCATTCAGCGGCCGATCGAAGACCGGTTTCTTATGACGCTCGACGAGTTGGGAAACAAGATGGCGGTACTGCTCGGCGGCCGCGCCGCCGAGCATCTGGTGTTCGAGCAACTCTCGACCGGTGCCTCAGACGACTTGGCCAAGGCGACGGATATTGCGCGCAGCATGGTCACGCGCTACGGCATGGACGATTCGCTGGGGCCGGTTGTGTATCAGGATTCGACGCCGCTCTTTCTTGATCAACAAGGGACTGCGCCACGGATGCGTGAGGTCAGCAACGAGACGGCGGAAAAGATTGATCAGGCAGTGCGGTCGCAGGTGCAGTCCGCGTTTGAGCAGGCGCGAGCGATCCTCGATACCCACCGCGAAATACTCGAGCGCGGTGCCAAACTGCTGCTGGCCCAGGAAACGCTCACCGAACCCGAACTGGCCACACTGCAGCAGGGGCTGCCCATTGCGGCAGCGCAACGCAACGCGCCGGGAGAACCTTCATGAGCACGAATGGAGCAGATCATATTCTGACGGTCAATGCCGGGAGCTCGTCGCTGCGCCTGGCAAGCTTTGAGCGCAACGGGATACTCACCGCCGACGTACACCTGTCGCCGGCACCGGCCCGCGATCCTGACGTTCTTGTCAATTTTCTTCAACAACATGGCTTGGGCATGCCCGACCTCGTCATGCATCGGGTGGTTCATGGCGGTGCTCGCCTGACCCAACCGTGTCTGGTGGACGCAATGGTGGAGGCGGAAATCGCCCGGCTGAAAACGCTCGCGCCCCTGCACAACGGCGTGGCGCTTGACTGGATCCAGGCGGCACGGCGCGCGTTCGGGGAAGAAACGCCGCAAGCGGCGTGTTTCGACAGCGGCTTTTACGCCGAGATGCCACCGTTTGCAGCCAGCTACGCCCTGCCGCCGGATATCTGCCAGCAACATGAGCTTCGAAGATACGGCTTCCACGGATTGGCCCATCAATCGTTGCTGACTCAATGGTTGGATCGAAGCGAACAGCACGGCAAACGCCGTGTGATTTCGCTGCAACTGGGCGCGGGCTGCTCGGCGACCGCCAGCGACCATGGCTGGCCGATTGATACCTCGATGGGATTCTCCCCATTGGAGGGTCTGATGATGGCCACCCGATGCGGTGATCTCGATCCTGCCGTCGTGCTCTATCTCATCGACAAAGCCGGATTCGACACGGCCGAGCTTGGTTGGATTTTCAATGAATCGTCAGGCTTGCGTGCGGTCTCGGGTCAGTCCGGCGACATGCAGCAATTGCTCGACAGTGATACCGACGCGGCCGCACTGGCGATCGCGATGTTTTGTCATCGCGTGCAGAAATACCTTGGCGCCTATCTCGCCGTGCTCGGTGGGGCCGACGCCATAGTCTTCGGCGGCGGCATCGGTGAACACGCCGTGGAGATTCGCGCGCGCGTACTGGCGCACTTCGAGTGGGCCGGCATCAGCCTGGATTCGGCCCGCAACGCATCCGTCCCCGCGGCGCAGGGCGGCGCGATTCATAGCACCAACAGCGTGACGCAGGTGTGGGTTCTCCCCACCGACGAGGCGAGCGTCATGGCTGAAGCAGCCCGCGGTCTTTTATCCGCACCCACATCCACGACACAAGAACACCTTCTGGAGAGCAATGCATGAACACCGAGACAGACGCCGCACCGACCTTGGACACCGACGAGCGGCAGCAGCTCAACACGTATTGGCGCGCCGCGAACTATCTGTCCGTCGGTCAGATCTATTTGCTCGACAATCCGCTATTGCAAGAGCCGCTGACACTGGAGCATATCAAGCCGCGCTTGCTCGGACATTGGGGCACCAGCCCCGGTCTTAACTTCATCTATGCGCATCTGAACCGCGTCATCAAGGCCCGTGACCTCGATATGATTTATGTCGCGGGCCCGGGCCACGGCGGTCCGGCGCTGGTCGCCAACACCTGGCTTGAAGGCAGTTACAGCGAGGTGTATCCAAACGTGTCTCAGGACGCCGAGGGCATGCGCCGGTTGTTCAAGCAATTTTCGTTTCCGGGCGGTGTGCCGAGTCACGTTGCGCCGGAGACGCCCGGCTCGATTCACGAGGGCGGTGAACTGGGCTATGCGTTGTCCCACGCCTACGGCGCCGTGTTTGACAATCCGTCACTCATAGCGGCGTGCGTGGTCGGTGACGGCGAGGCCGAGACTGGACCGCTTGCGACTGCATGGCACTCCAACAAGTTCTTGAATCCAGCTGCCGACGGCGCCGTATTGCCCATCTTGCACCTCAACGGTTACAAGATCGCGGCCCCGACCGTACTGGCGCGCATCCCGCACGACGAACTGGAGAGCCTGTTCGTCGGTTACGGCTACCGCCCGTACTTCGTCGAAGGTGAGGACCCCGACCTGATGCACGAGGCCATGGCCACCACGCTCGATCGGGCAATAGCGGATATTGAGGGCATACAGCGGGCAGCACGCGACAATAGCAGCGTCGAGCGGCCGCGCTGGCCGATGATCATTCTTAAGAGCCCCAAAGGCTGGACCGGACCGAAGGAAGTGGACGGCAAAACAACGGAAGGATCCTGGCGCTCACACCAGGTACCGCTCGCCGGGCTTGCCGACAACCCTCAACACGTTGAGCAACTTGAGGCGTGGTTGAAGAGCTATCGTCCGGAGGAGCTGTTCGACGAGCACGGCGCACCGATCGCCGGTGTTGCGGCACTTGCGCCAAGCGGCTGCCAGCGCATGGGTGCCAATCCGCACGCCAACGGCGGCGTACTGCTGAAAAATCTGCGGCTGCCGGATTACCGCGATTACGCCGTGGATGTGCCGACACCCGGCGGCGTGCAGGGAGAGGCCACGCGCGTCCTGGGCACGATGTTGCGCGACGTCATGCAAAAGAACGAGCGTAACCGCAATTTTCGCGTTTTCGGGCCCGATGAGACCGCCTCCAATCGATTCGGGGCGTTGTTTGAGGTGACCGATCGGGCCTGGATGGCCGAGCGCAGCGACGCGGATGACCATCTTTCGCCCGACGGGCGGGTCATGGAAATCCTGAGCGAGCATACCTGTCAGGGCTGGCTGGAGGGCTATCTGTTGACCGGCCGTCACGGCTTCTTTTCCTGTTACGAAGCCTTCATTCACATCATTGATTCAATGTTCAACCAGCACGCGAAGTGGCTCAAGGTGACCAGTCAGGACATACCGTGGCGGCGGCCGATCGCCTCATTGAATTATCTCCTGACCTCGCACGTCTGGCGTCAGGACCACAACGGCTTCTCGCATCAGGACCCGGGCTTTATCGATCACGTCGTGAACAAGAAGGCCGACGTCATTCGGGTGTTCTTGCCGCCGGATGCGAACAGCTTATTGTGTGTCGCGGACGGCTGCCTGCGATCGCGTGATTTCGTCAACGTCATCGTGGCCGGCAAACAGCCACAACCGCAATGGCTGAGCATGGACGCGGCCATCAAACACTGCAGCGCCGGCGTCGGTATCTGGTCCTGGGCGAGCAACGATCAGGACACAGAGCCCGACGTGGTGATGGCCTGCGCCGGTGATGTGCCCACGCTCGAAACACTCGCAGCGGTGGCCATATTGCGCGAGCAGCTGCCGGACGTGAAGATCCGGGTCGTGAACGTCGTCGATCTGATGACCTTGCAACCCAAAGAGGAGCACCCGCACGGCTTGTCCGACCGCGACTTCGACACGCTTTTCACCACTGACAAACCCATCATCTTCGCGTATCACGGCTATCCGTGGCTGATTCACCGGCTCACGTATCGGCGCACCAATCACAAGAATCTGCACGTGCGCGGCTACAAGGAAGAAGGTACGACGACCACGCCGTTCGACATGGCGGTACGCAATGACATCGATCGGTTTCATCTTGCCGGGGATGTGATTGATCGCGTGCCGTCGTTGGGTTATGTCGCCGCTTACGCCAAGCAACGAATCCGCGACAAGCTGATCGAGCATCGCCAGTACATCAATACCCACGGCGAGGACATGCCGGAAATTCGCAACTGGCGCTGGCCCGGCGACATGTCGTCCGACGACGAAGCACAGGTCGATTCATGACCAGTCCGCTTCGTACACTCAACGAACTTGGCCAGAGTGTCTGGCTGGACGATCTTCGCCGCGATTTCCTGATCGACGGCACACTTGCCGCACTCATAGATCAGGATGGCGTGAGTGGCCTGACGTCCAACCCGGCCATTTTCGCCAACGCGCTGGATACCACCGATTTGTACGATGCCGACATTGAAAGATACGCGCGCAGCGGCGACGATGCCGAGACGATATACGAACGTTTGATTATTGATGATATTCAGCAGGCGGCGGACCTGTTGCGGCCACGCTACGAGGCCACGTCAGCTCACGATGGCTACGTGAGCCTGGAGGTGTCGCCGCATCTCGCGACCGATGCCGCCGCGACGCTCAAAGAGGGAAAACAACTGTGGTCGCAAGTCGAGCGGCCCAACCTGATGATCAAGGTACCGGCAACGAGTGCGGGATTGCCGGCGATCGAAGCGCTCATTGCGGCGGGCATCAATGTCAACGTCACGTTGCTCTTCAGTGTCAGCCGCTACCGTGACGTCCTGGCTGCCTATTGGCGTGGACTGGAAGCGCGCGTGGCAGGCGGCCACTCGATTGCCCGCGTGGCATCGGTGGCCAGTTTCTTTGTCAGTCGAATCGACGCCTTGATCGACAGGCAATTAGAGAGCGAGCCAGCGTGCATGGCCACCGGAATCCGCGGCAAAGCCGCGATCGCGTGCGCCAAACTCGCCTATCAGGCATTTCGCGCCAGCCTTGACGACCCACGCTGGCAAGCGCTGGCCGGTGTTCGCGCGCAGCCCCAGCGCCTGCTCTGGGCGAGCACCGGCACGAAAGACGCGGCCTACAGCGACGTCAAGTACGTCGAAGCCCTGATCGGGCCGGACACGGTGACGACCCTGCCGATGGGGACTCTGAAGGCGTACCGCGACCATGGGGAGCCGCAGTCACGCGTCGCCAACGGCATGGATTGGGCCGCGGCAACGCTGTCGCAATTGGCGGCCCTTGACATCGACCTGGACGATGCCGCGCGCCAGTTGGAGCGCGAAGGCATTGAGAAATTCAAGACGCCATTCGACCGCCTTGTTGCAAATATCGATGGCACGCGTGAGCAAATCGTCGCGGATAGGTCAGGACACCTGCAACAGAACGCCGACGAGCCGTCGCGCCCGTGAGACATGCGACTGCCATACGGCAGCGATATCGTTCTGCCGACGGCGATAACAGGGACGCGCCGTCCTTGCTCAACGGCGGACCGATGATGGCCCGCGACACCAGGACCGGACCGTGACTGTCGGCGACAGCGCTGCATCGGGTGCTGCGGGATATGTTCTCATCGTGGGCGGCTACGGCAACGTCGGTCAACGCATTGCGCGGCTGTTGGCCAAGGAACTTGGTGAGCGCCTGCTCGTTGCTGGACGCGACATTCGTCGCGCCAGGCGGTTTGCCGAGACGCTCAGCGGTGGCGCTACCGCGCGTCGGATCGATATTGATGATCCCGAGTCGCATGCGTCGGCGCTGGAGGGCGTCGTTGCTGTGATGATGTGTCTGGACACCACGGAACTTGCTTTTGCCCAGGCTTGCGTCAAGCGTGGCGTTCGCTACATCGACATCAGCGCATCCTATGAGGTCATCGAGCGCCTGAGCTTCCTGCACGATCTCGCGGCAGCGCAACGGGCAACCATTGTCTGCAGCGTGGGACTCGCTCCTGGTCTCACCAACCTGTTGGCCAAGGCCTGCGTGAGGTCCACCGATACCTTCATCTCGAGTATCGCAGTGCATTTGTTGTTTGGCCTGGGCGATCAACACGGCAGAGCGGCGCTAAAGTGGCTGGTTGACCGCTTGCATCGACCGTTTGAAACCGGATCGAACGGCACAGCGCGTCAACACCGGCCGTTTGAGGAACAAGCCCGAGCGGTATTTCCGCCACCCTTTGGTGAGCGCACCACGTATCGCTTTGATTTCTCCGATCAACACACGCTGCCGCAAACGCTGGGCGTACCGAGCGTGAGCACCTGGACCACCTACGATCGTGACGCAACAGCGCGGCTGTTGTCACATCTGGCGAAGCGCGGCGTACTGCGCTGGACCCGCAATCGCGTGATGCGCCGACTCACCGTGCTGCTATTGAGTGCGTTGCGTGGCGGGTCCGACCAATTCGCGGTGGTCGTGACAGCCACGCCGGCGGGTGAGGCGCAGTTGCTTAGCGCGACAGCGACCGGTCACCAGGAAGCGCAGGCAACTGCGGTGGTCGCGGCTGAGACGCTGCGACGTGTGTTAAACGCAACACCGGCGGCGGGTGTTTTCCAGTTGGACGAACTGTACGACCTGGCCGATTTCGAGGCGACGCTTGCGCGCAATGGCATTCAGGTCAGTGCGCCAACGCCACCTGGGCGCTTGCACCAGGCGCAAGCGACGAGGCACACATCCGCAGACGCCGCATCGTGCAACGATGGTGCGCGACGATGAAAGAGCCGGCACTCGACATCGTCGGCGCTGGCCCGTCCGGCCTAAGTGCGGCCATCGCCGCGCGAGCACGCGGGCTTGAGGTCACGGTGTACGAAAAACGACCGGATGTCGGTGCCCGGTTTCACGGCGACTTCCAGGGTCTGGAGAATTGGACGTCCAAAACCGACGTTCTGGCGGAACTGGAAGGGATGGGCATTCAAACCCAATTCGACCATACGCCGATCTATGAAATTGTCTGCCTGTCGGCGGACGGCGCGAGTCATACCGTCCGCGCGTCGGAGCCCATTTTCTATTTGCTACGCCGCGGCCCACTACCCGGAACACTGGATCAAGCGCTGAAAGCGCAGGCGCTGGCGGCCGGCGTTGCGATTCACTTCGACGAGCGACAGCGGCAGATCAGCGGCGGCAGTATCGTCGCTGATGGACCGCATCGCGCCGATGTCATAGCGACCGGTTATGTCTTTGACACTGACATGGCCAACGGATGCTACGCGACGGTATCGGATCGTTTCGCACCGGCGGGCTACAGCTATCTGCTGATCGAGCAAGGTCGCGGCACGGTCGCAACCTGCATGTTCCGCGACTTTCACAACGAACGTCGGCATCTGGAGGCGACCGTTGATTTCTTTCAGCGAGCCGTTGGGCTGCGCTGGCAGTCAGCACGCCGTTTTGGCGGCAGTGGCAATTACCAGTACGTGAACACAATGCGCGTGGACAATCACCGGCATGTCGGAGAGTCGGCAGGTTTTCAGGATGCGCTGTTCGGATTCGGGCTGCGCTACGCCCTCATGTCGGGCCATCTCGCCGGACACAGCGTTGCCCAGGGCGGTGACTATGATCAGGCCTGGCGGTCGCGCCTGGCCGGCTTGAACAGCGCAAGTCTGTGCAATCGTTGGTTGTTTGAGCGCATGGGCGACTGGGGACGACGCTGGGTCTTGAAGCGCGGCGTGGCGGGTCGCAATCCGCGGCGCATCCTCAGCCGTCTGTATGCACCGGCAGCATGGAAAACGGCTATTGCTGCCCGTCTACCCAACACACCGCTGCGCCGAGAACACCTACAAGCGGATTGTGAGTGCACCTGGTGCCGTTGCCAGGCGGCAGCGTTTGGCGCGGAGGAGGCATGAGTCGGAACGCAGCAGCGACAGACCGACAAGCTGCGGGCCTGTCCGTCCGCATCGCGCTAGGCGCCAGCTTGGTGATGTTTCTGTGGGCGGTGTGCTTTCCGTTAATCAGCGTGGGTCTGGCGAATTCACCGCCGATGACGTTCGCCGCGTTGCGTGCAGCGTTGTCAGGGGCGGTGCTGGTCATTGCAGCGAACCTGCTAGGACGCCCGCCGATTGCCGATCGCTCACAGTGGGGCGCTGTAGTGCTGGTAGGGCTGACGGCGACCAGTCTCGGCTTTTTTGGCATGTTCTACGGGGGCGGGCGGGTATCGCCAGGGCTCGCCACCGTGATTGCCAATACGCAGCCGCTGATTGCGGCGGTACTGGCCTGGGCAATACTCAAAGAGCAGCTGTCGGCTGTGCAGCGCGCGGGACTCGCGGCAGGCTTCGGCGGCATTGTACTGATCGGTGCGCCCAGTCTGTCCGGAACCTCATCGCAGCTAACGGGTATCATTTTTATTCTGGTGGCGGCGGTGGCCATCGCCATTAGCAACGTCGTGCTAAAACGGCTGGCTGGTCACGTCGACATCCTGCGAGCAATGGGCTGGCAGCTGCTGATCGGTGCGCTGCCGTTGACAATGCTGGCGATCGCCATCGAGGACGTCGGTTCGGTCCGATGGTCGTGGCAGTTCACGCTCAATCTGCTCGTGTTGAGCGTGCTCGGCACGTCGGCCGCGTTTGCGATGTGGTTTGCCTTGTTGCGCCGCGCGACCCTGAGCCAGCTGAACGTATTCACCTTCCTGACACCGATTTTTGGCCTTGCCATGGGCGTTGCGTTTTTCGCTGAGCGGCTACACACAGTGGAGGCAGCCGGGATCGCGCTCAGTCTGCTGGGCATATACGGCGTCAGTCGACCCAACAAGCTTGCGGCGTTGCCGTTGGTGCCGCGCGAGTAACGGGTCGGTGGCGATGCTCAGCGACGTGGTGTTGATATTGATACTCGGCGGCGGGCTGAGTTGGCTGAGTTTGCGTCTGCGCTTTCCCAATGCCGTCGCGCAAGTGCTGCTCGGCGTGTTATTGGGAACAGCGCTTTTGGGTTGGGTCTCACACACGCCCGTGTTGCATGCGCTGGGCGAACTGGGTGTCGTGTTGTTATTGGGCGTCGCTGGCCTGGAACTTCGGCTCGACCGACTGACAGCAGCAGGCTCCACCGGATTACTGGTGGCCTTATTCGGCATCGTCTTCAGTGTCGCCGGTGGCTACGGTATTGCGCTGCTCTATGGTTCGCCAGGCGATGAAGCGCTGTACGTGGGCCTGGTATTGGCTGCGACCAGCATTGGTATTACGGTGCAGCTTTTGCAGCAGTTTGGATTGGTCGGGCACCGCATCGCCGATATTCTGCTGGCGGCGGCGGTGATCGATGATGTCATCGCACTGTATTTGCTGGGCGCAGCGCACGGTGTATTAAGCGACGGCTTTAGTATCCCGGACGTTCTCGGCTACGTGTTGCTGGCCATGCTCGTTTTGGGCGGCCTGTTTGTCGTATGCCGATGGTTGATCGGGTGGCTATCCCGTAGGGCGTTGATCGACGGGCGTTGGCAGAGGGGCGTCTTGACGCTGTCGGCGATTGGACTTGGTGCCTTGTTGACCGAGTCGCTGGGGTTATCGTCCGTCGTCGGTGCGTTCTTTGCGGGTATCGGCGTCGGCGAAGGGCTCAAGGACAATGCCAGTGAAATCTGTGCGAGAGACCTGCAGCCAGCGGTGCTGGTACTTATGCCGTTTTTCTTCGTCATGATCGGCGTTCAGGCGCAATGGGAGATTCTCAATCAGCCGGTGTTGCTGTGGCTGGTCGTGGGGTTGATCGCAATTGCCGTTGTTTCCAAAGCCGTTGGCGGCGTGTTGGGCGCGCTGGGCGTTGTGTCGTGGCGTGACCGGTGGCTGATCGGTTTCGGCATGATCGCTCGCGGCGAGGTGGGGCTCATAATCGCCAGTATTGGTGCCGCGCAAGGCCACATCACACGTCCCATATTCGTCGCTCTGGTGTTGACGACCATTATCGTATCGGTACTCGGGCCGATGCTGATGCTGCCGCTTGCCAAACGGCTGCGTGCAGAAATGACCGCCGGGGTGGCACGATGAGCCGCATAGTCTCCTCGCCGCCCAGGCACGGCCCCGCCGGGATCGTCCACGCTGAGCGCATACGGGAGGCCGTTACCGCGTACGGTGAAGGCGATGATCTGTATGCGGCAATGCTCGACGACATTGGCCGCGCAACCGATACCATCCGGCTGGAAAGCTACATTTTTGCCGGCGATGAAATCGGCTGGCGGTTCGCCAACGCGCTCGCCAGACAAGCCAAGGCGGGTGTTCGGGTTCGAGTCAACATGGATGGGGCTGGCGCGCTGTTCGAGGGCACCGAGAAGCTCTTTCGGTATCTAGTTGGAGCGGGCGTCGAAGCCCGCTGGTTCAACCGTTGGCGCTGGACTGATCCGTGGCATTACAACCGACGCAACCACCGCAAGCTGCTTGTCGTCGACGAGCGCAGCGTCTACCTGGGCGGGTTTAACCTTCACCGAGAAAGCTCTGCGGTTTTGGTGGGTGCACAGCGCTGGCGCGACGTACACGTATGTCTAATCTCGCAGCTTGTCGAACCGGCGATTGGTCTGTTCGATGACCTTTGGGAGGGGCGGGCTACGCCATCACCACCCCCCTGGGTGGGACCATACCGGCTGGTACCTAACGACACGCGAGCCTGCCGACATGTTTTGTACTGTGACTACATGGAAGCGCTAACGGCGGCGAAACACAGCGTATGCATTGCCACACCGTATTTTGTCCCCAATCGTCGCTTTCGATCAGCGCTTGTTGCCGCCGTGCGTCGAGGTGTCCAGGTGCGCGTGCTGCTGCCTGCGCAAAATGACCAGCGCCTGGTGCAATGGGCCAGTCATGCACTAGCGCGGCCTCTTATACAACGCGGCGTCGAGTTTTTCGAATACCGGCCGCGCATGCTGCACGCCAAAGTGACGCTCATCGATGAGGACTGGGCCATGGTCGGTTCAGCCAACGTCGACTATCGAAGTTTTTTTGTGAATCGCGAGCTCAACCTCGTGAGTCGCACCACCGCGCTATGCCGACAGTTAGATGCGCTGATGAGCGAGGATCTATCCGAAGCGCGCGAGCTCAAACTGTCGCGTCGACCGCCTGTCGGTGTGCGCGCGGTATTGGAATTTATGGCGCGGCGATTGCGCCGCTGGTTATGACGGGCTCAGAGAGTCCTAAGGAGATGACGACATGCAAGTGTTTGCAAAAATTATCACTATCGTTGGACTGATTGCGGCCGCACCCTTGCTTGCCCAAGCGAGCGAGGATGACCGCGAAGCGATCATCGGCATTATCGCAGCGATCGAGAAGGGTTGGGAAGCGGCGGACGGCACGCCGTTTCGGCAACACTTTCTGGACTTCGAAGGCGCCCGCTACATTGAAGGCGGCGGCCAGAACGAGGGCCTTACCGACCTGATCGAGCACCACGTGGAGCCAGAAGGTGACGCGCTGTCGGGATTCGAGCTGGACTTCTCAAACATCGAAATCCACATCGAGGGGGAGTTCGCGTGGGCGATCGCCGATGTCGAGGTGATAGCGACGGTCAAGCGCGACAATCGGCAGATCCACAACCGCGGGCATGAGACGTTTCTGTTTCGGCGCATCGGCAGCGACTGGAAGGTCGTGCACACGCACAGCTCGAGCCGCCCGGTCACGAAGGACTGAGCGATGCTGCGCCGCGACTGTCGTCAAGCCATCGTCGTCCCGCGACGAACAGTGTTTTCGGCGGCCCTGCTGGCCGTCAACCTTGTGTCGGGAGTCGCCGCCGCCGACCGATTGAGAATATCGGGTTCGCAGGCTTTCGTATGACCCCAAATCCTTCTCAAGACACGGCCATCCTGGGGGATAAATGGAAACTAGCTACCGAAGAACGCTGGTTTCGTAACGTGGATGAATCAGAGCCATTGATTGCAGGATTTCACCGACACGGACTCAACACACTGCGGTTGGCGAGGTATCTGTGAGCTGGCTTGATCAATGGCGGCGCAGCACGCGCCGGGCCCCACTGCACACTGAGATCCGCGGTGACGGTGAAGAAACCCTGGTGTTCATTGCCGGGTTGGGTGGCACCACCCGCTACTGGGCGAGCCGTTTGTCGCCGATCGAGAATCGCTACCGTATCGTCCTCATCGATCTGCTGGGTTTCGGTCAATCGCCAAAACCCTGGGCGCAATACAGCGTCGAACGCCATGTCGACGCGCTACATAAGGTCCTCAAGGATCTCGGACCGATCACCTTGGTCGGCCACTCCCTGGGTGCCTTGGTGACCGTTGCCTACGCGGCCCGTTTTCCGGCGCAGGTGAACAACATCGTCGCAATAGGCATGCCAAGCTTCGGCTCACAGAGCCAGGCGTATCATTATTTCCGGAGCGGGCGCGTCAAATACGGCTACGTGTACACCAACGTCTTTCTGACAATGGTCGCTTGTATTATCAGCCGTCGTGTTGTCGGCTGGTTGCTACCGTACCTCATCAAAAGTGTGCCGCGTGAAGTCGCAGAGGACGTCGTGAAACACACCTGGCGCTCGTCCACTTCGTCCCTGTGGGAGGTCGTCTACCGCTATGACGTTGCGCAAGACCTGCGTAACTTGCCGACGCGAATCGGTGTGCTGTTCATTCATGGCGAATTGGACGTTATGGCACCGCTGCCGCACATCGAAGAATTGGCGGCAGAGGGTTCGCGATGGCGGCTTCGGGTCTTGCGCGGCGTCGACCACCACCCGTTCTTGCGAGATCCTGATGGCTGCCTCGCGACCATTGACGCAACCGTGAGAAACGCTGAGTACCCGCCGCGACTCGTGGCCGTGTCGAACAACAAATAAGGAGACGTACGAAGATGCTATTCGATTTAAGAAGTCTACGGATAGTCCAATTGCTAGCGGTCGCTGGCCTCGCCGGTTGCAGCCCGGGTGATGCCGGCAGCGGTAGTGTGGACGGTCGTTGGTACACCGCAGAGCAAGTCGATCAAGGACAAGCGTTATTTTCGACGCATTGCGCGAGTTGCCACGGCGATCGTGCTCAGGGCCTGGCGGAGGACTGGAAAAAGACGGATGCCAATGGCAATTATCCGCCGCCTCCGTTGAACGGCTCAGCGCACGCGTGGCATCACCCGCTTGTGGTCTTGGAGAATACGATTGCCGCCGGTGGTGCGCCCGTGGGCGGGGTCATGCCGGGATTTGCCGGGACATTGGGTGATGAGGAAGCGCGCGCGACGATCGCCTATTTCCAGAGTCTCTGGTCTGACGAGATTTATGCTCGCTGGCAAGAGATCGACGCACGATAACGACTAAACAGTGAGGGCAGTATGAGCAATCAAAAATATCGGCCAGCCAAGCCAAAATCAAAGTCATCAAAGTCGACGGTCACCTGGTTGAGCGCTGCCGCCGTTGCCGTTGTTGCCGCCATCGTCGGTGGCATCATATGGATGGCGCCGCCGCCGCTCGCGCCGGATGACGCAGACGTTGTTGTGTACAAGACCGCGACCTGCGGCTGTTGCAAAAAATGGGTTGATCACCTGCGCGAGCAGGATCTGCGTGTCTCCGTGGTCAACGTACGGGAAACGCGATCCGTGCAGCAGCGCTTGGGTGTGCCCGCGACGCTAGGCTCCTGTCACACAGCGAAGGTGGGCGACTACTTCGTGGAAGGGCATGTGCCGGCCGATTTGGTGCAGCAATTGTTGGTGGAACAACCGGAGAATCTGCGCGGCATTGCCGTGCCGGGTATGCCGATCGGCTCACCCGGTATGGAGGGGCCTAATCCGGTTACCTACGACGTAGTGAGCGTGGACCTTGAAGGCGACGTCGCCGTGTACGCAACCCGTCAGGGACAAACGGCCGACTGACGCCTGATCGTTTCATTAACACGCTCTCCGCCCGCGCCGTGGCGCGACCCGTTGACTTGAATGTTGGATACAGGTTGTAGCATGGCGTAATGGTCGTTGAGGGGCGCGGTAAGTGATTTCGACGCGGCCGTATTGCACGAACACCGATGTGTTCGGATTCCACCAACGGTCGCGACAATGACGATTCGGATTAAACGCGGGCTCGACCTTCCGATTGCCGGCATGCCGGCACAACGACTGGCCGCCGATTCGGTCTCGACGCAAACGGTGGCGCTGTTGGGCGGTGACTACGTTGGTCTCAAACCCAATTTGCGGGTTGCCGAGGGTGAGTGCGTGTGCTTGGGTCAACCGGTGTTCGAAGACCGGGCAACGCCGGGCGTGCAATTCACCGCACCGGCATCCGGGATTGTTTCGGCCATTCACCGTGGAGCGCGACGGCGGCTGCAGTCGGTTGTCATTCAGTGCGACGGGAACGAAGAACGCGCCTTTGATTGCTGGGCCCGTTCCGCGCTGAGCGACCTTGATCCGCAGGCGGTACGTGCCAATCTGCTCGCCTCGGGATTGTGGACGGCGTTTAGGACGAGACCCTTCGACCGGGTGCCGACGCCTAAGTCAACGCCTGCGGCGATATTTGTGACCGCCATTGATACCAATCCGCTGGCCGCCGATCCCAATCTCGTCATTTCTGCCGACACCGCGGCGTTTCGTGATGGCGTGTACGTCATCCGCGCGCTCACGGAAGGCAAGGTCTTCATTTGCGCGGCGCCCGGCAATTCGATCCTCGAAAACGCAATAGAGCGCGTCGAAACAGCAAACTTTTCCGGTCCCCACCCGGCCGGCCTGGTCGGGACTCACGTGCATTTCCTGGCCCCCGTCAGTCATGAAAGGATCGTATGGCATTTGAATTATCAGGACGTCATCGCTATTGGCCGCTTGTTTACCACCGGCCGCCTGGATGCCACTCGAGTCGTTTCGATAGCGGGTCCCAGGGTTCGCAATCCACGACTGCTGCGGGTACCGCTCGGCGCTCACATTGAGGAACTCCTTCGCGGCGAGTTGTCTGACGGTCCGAGCCGAAGTATATCGGGCTCGGTGCTGTCAGGTCGCCGGGCCGCAGGTGCGGAGGCTTATCTCGGCCGCTATCACCTTCAGGTCAGTGCAATTGAGGAGCAGTCGAGCCGCGAATTCCTGGGTTGGCTCGCGCCGGGTATGAACAAATTCTCCGCCAGCGGGATGTTCCTTTCCAGTGTGTTGCCGAAGCGTTTTTTCAATCTGAGCACGTCACAGAACGGTAGTCCGCGAGCGTTGGTACCCATTGGCAGTTTCGAAAAGGTGATGCCGCTCAACGTCCTCATTACGCCGCTGCTCAAGGCGTTGCTTGTAAATGACACCGAGACTGCGATTGCGCTGGGTTGTCTGGAACTGGTTGAAGAAGATCTGGCGCTATGCTCGTTCGTTTGTAACAGTAAATACAACTACGGTGAGGCGCTTCGCGACACGCTCGCCTCCATCGAGAAAACGGGTTGATGGGCCGTTTGCGCGCTGCACTGGACCGCCTCGAGCGACACTTCGTCAAAGGTGGGCGCTATGAGAAATACGGTGCAATGTTCGAGATGGTCGATACGTTGCTGTACTCGCCGAAAGACAGGACGGCGAGCGCACCGCATGCGCGCGACGCAGCCGATCTAAAACGGGTGATGTTCTTCGTCGTGCTCGCCGCAACGCCCTGCGTACTGGTGGCACTGTGGAACACGGGCTATCAGGCGAATCTGGCCATGGCCGAAATGGGACTTCGTTCGGCGGAGGGTTGGCGCGGCGCGCTGTTGGATTTGTTCTCAATCGGTTATGACCCCGCCAATGCATTTGCCAGTGGGTTTCACGGACTCCTCTATTTTCTTCCCATTTATGCGGTAACCCTGGTCGTGGGTGGCGCCTGGGAGGTCTTGTTTGCGTTGAAACGCAACCACGAGGTGAATGAAGGCTTTCTCGTCACCTCGCTGCTTTATGCCCTGATCCTGCCGCCGGACCTGCCGATGTGGCAAGTCGCACTGGGGATTTCCTTTGGCGTCGTCGTCGGCAAGGAAGTTTTCGGCGGCACCGGCAAGAACATTCTCAATCCTGCCCTCCTGGGTCGCGCGTTCCTCTATTTCGCCTATCCCGCGGAGATCTCGGGCGACACCGTGTGGGTCGCGGTCGATGGCTACAGCGGCGCGACCGCGCTGGCTGTGGCGGCCGAGCGGGGCGTCGCGGGCGTAACCGACAGCGGCATCACCTGGATGAGCGCCTTCCTGGGATCAATTGCCGGGTCCCTGGGCGAGACCTCAACGCTCGCTTGCCTGGTCGGAGGCGGCCTGCTCTTGCTGAGTGGCGTCGCCTCCTGGCGCATCGTGTTCGGTGTTTTCATCGGCATGGTCGCCACCGCCATGCTCTTCAATGCTGTCGGCAGCGACGTCAATCCAATGGTTGCCATGCCCTGGTACTGGCACCTGGTGCTCGGCGGGTTCGCCTTTGGCATGGTGTTCATGGCCACCGATCCGGTGACCGCGTCGCAGACGAATCCTGGCCGCTGGGTTTTCGGTCTGCTGATTGGCGCACTGACCGTTGTCGTTCGGGTGACGAATCCGGCGTATCCGGAAGCGATCATGATGGTAATCCTGTTCGCCAACCTTTTCGCACCGGTGATCGATCAAGTCGTCATCTGGCTGCATGTGCAGCGGAGGAAGAGACGACATGTCTGAATCCTCTCAATCACGGGGCGAGCGCCGTGGATGGCTATCGAGGGTGCTGGGCGCACCGAAGAACAGCATGACCAAAACGCTGCTGGTGCCTTTGGTCGTTGCTTTGTTCAGTGCCGTCATGGTGGCCGGTGCGGCGATCGCGCTGCGACCGCAATACCAGGCGAATCAAGAACGCAATCGGCAACAGAACATTCTCGCGGCCGCAAATTTGTTGCAGCCCGGTGTGAGCACAGAGTCACTGTTTGAGCGGGTAGAGCCGCGCGTCGTGGATCTGGCCACAGGCGACTACGCGCTCGACATCGATCCGTCGACGCTCGAGCGAGCGGTGCGCGACCCATCGACGCTTGTTACCGTGCCGCCCGAACTGGACGCCGCTTTCATCAAGGAGCGCTCCCGATATGCCGTCGTCTACCTGTTGTATGAGGCGGATCGGCTGCAGCAGATTATTTTGCCGGTCTACGGTTACGGCTTGTGGTCGACCATGTACGGCTACGTCGCGCTGGAGTCGGACGCCAACACCATCGTCGGACTGCGATTCTATCAGCACGGGGAAACGCCCGGACTGGGGGCCGAGATCGATAACCCCAAATGGCAAGACTTATGGAGCGGCAAGAAGATCTATAGCGACGCCGGCGAACCGTTGATCGAAGTGGTCAAAGGCCCGGTGCTGAGCGCCAGCCGTAGCAGCGCCGTGCATCAGGTCGACGGCATCAGCGGCGCGACGCTCACTGGCCGTGGCGTTACCAACCTGCTGCAGTACTGGTTTGGGGCACACGGATTCGGTCCCTATCTGCAATCCCTGCGCGAGAACACTGAGGAAACCCGATGACTCCCGAAGCCAAAGCGTCCTTGTTCGATCCGCTGATCAAGGAGAATCCCATTACCATTCAGATCCTGGGACTGTGCTCCGCGCTCGCTGTCACGACGTCCATGATGCCGGCCTTGCTCATGAGTCTGGCCGTCACCGGCGTGCTGGCATTCGGCGGGGCCGTGATCAGCGCGATTCGCCGCCACATACCGGACAACGTCAGGATCGTCGTACAGTTGACGATCATCGCCTCACTGGTGATCGTCGCGGATCAGATACTGAAGGCGTATGCCTTCGAGACCAGCCGCCAGCTGTCGGTGTTTGTCAGCCTGATCGTCACCAACTGCATTGTGCTCGCTCGCGTCGAGACGTTCGCCATGAAGAACAACGTCGCGGCGAGTTTTGTCGACGGTCTTGGCAACGGACTTGGCTACAGCCTGGCCTTAATGACCATCGCAGCAATCCGCGAACTGCTCGGCGCGGGCTCACTGTTCGGTTTCCCGGTGTTGCCGACGCTGGCCGACGGCGGCTGGTATTACCCCAATGGACTGATGCTGTTGCCGCCCGGCGTGTACTTTATCGTTGGGTTCCTGATCTGGGGGATTCGCTCCTGGCGGGTCGAGCAGGTCGAACAGCCGGAATTTCGTATTCGCCATGTACACAGAGCGCAGACGGACTCATGAGCAGCTACGTTACCCTGTTTCTGCAGTCGGTTTTCACTGAGAACCTGGTACTGGCACTGTTTCTTGGTATTTGTCCCTTCATGGCCTTGTCGCGCCGGTTCGACACCGCCGTCGGTCTCGGCGCAGCCGTTGTCGTGGTGATGACGGTGACGGTGCCGGTCAACAGCCTTATTCTCGGCTACCTGCTCGGGCCCGGCGCGCTCGCCTGGGCGGGCTTGCCGGCCATGGACTTGAGTTTTCTCGCGTTGGTCAGCTTCATCGGTGTCATCGCCGCGATCGTGCAGGTGTTGGAAATGGTGCTGGATCGTTTCTTTCCAGCGTTGCACCAGGCGCTCGGTGTGTTCCTGCCACTGATTGCCGTCAACTGCGCCATTCTCGGGGCGTCGCTGTTTATGGGGGAACGGCGATACAGCTTCGATGAAAGTGTGGTCTACGGTTTCGGTAGTGGCGTTGGTTGGGCGCTGGCCATCATTGTGCTGGCCGGGCTGCGTCACAAGCTGCGTTACAGCGACGTCCCCGACGGCCTGCAGGGCGCCGGTATCACCTTCATCACTGCCGGTCTCATGGCCATGGGGTTCATGGCGTTCTCAGGCATCCGGCTGTGAGCGACGGCTATTACCATGTCTGAGTTCGGTATCGCTGTCGCGTTGTTTACCGCCATCGTGATGCTGCTTGCCGTCTTCATCGTGGCGGCCCGCTCGGTCCTGGTGGTCTCCGGTGAGGTGATCGTGACGGTCAATGAGAACGCGCGAGCGCTGCCGGTCACGGTCGGACAAACGCTACTGGCGGCGTTGTCGGCGCACGGTGTCTTCCTGCCCTCGGCCTGCGGCGGACGAGGCACCTGCGGGCAGTGTCGGGTCAAAGTGGTTGATGGCGGCGGCGCGTTGTTGCCAACTGAGCGCGCCCTGATCACACCGCGGCAAGCTGCAGAGCAGCAACGCCTGGCCTGTCAGCTAACGGTCAAGGAGCCGCTGGTGATCGAGGTGCCCGCACAAATACTGGGCATCGAACGCTACCTCGCAACGGTGCGCTCGAACCGTAATGTGGCTACTTTCATCAAGGAACTGGTGCTCGACTTGCCCGCAGATGCGTCATTCGACTTTCGCGCCGGCAGCTACATCCAGATTGAAAGCCCCGCCTATGAAGCGCGCTTTATTGACTTCGATATTGACGAAGCATTTCGATCCGACTGGGACCGGTTAAACTTGTGGCGCTTCGAGTCGACGGTTAAGAATCCGGAGACACGCGCCTACTCGCTGGCAAATTATCCGGGCGAGGGTGATCAACTGATGCTCAACGTTCGCATTGCCACGCCGCCACCAAGCGCTCCCGAGAGCACGCCGCCCGGCGTGGTTTCCTCGTATCTGTTTTCGCTGAAGCCAGGTGGCCAAGTCCCTCTGACCGGTCCGTTTGGCGAGTTTCTCGCCAAACGGACCGACAACGAAATGGTCTTCATCGGCGGCGGCGCAGGCATGGCGCCGATGCGCTCACACATTCTCGACCAGCTTATTCGACAACGAAGTCGGCGAACGATGTCGTTCTGGTACGGTGCGCGCAGTCTGAAGGAGCTGTTTTACGCGGAGTTGTTTGATCGCCTGGCCGCCGAGTTCGACAATTTCGCCTGGCAGTCGCGTTGTCGGATGCGTTGCCGGATGATCAATGGCGCGGACCCACAGGTTTTGTTCATGAGCTGGTCTATGAGCAATTGCTTAAAGACCATCCCGCGCCAGAACTGTGTGAGTACTACATCTGTGGGCCACCGTTGATGAATGCAGCCGTCATCAAGATGCTCCAGGATCTTGGTGTCGAGGAGGGGCAAATTGCGCTCGATGATTTTGGCAGCGCGGAGCCACAGCGTCGTTCTGGCCGACATCAGCACGGTGGCTAGACCGCATGGGTACCAATTATGGAGTTTTTGGTGATGAACGTGGTGAGTACCACCGTTCACACACTTGTACTTGAGGAGTGAGCACACATGATGACATTTATTCTGAGTTTTATCGTCTTCATCTTGGCAGGTCTGGCCCTGGCGGTTGGCTTGCTTGTTGGAAAACGCAGGACGGGTCGCGCGTGCTGCCAATTGCGTTCGTCAAACGACGCGGAGAACCCGTGTTGTCACAGTGAACGTCGACAATCGACTCAGCACGGGCACTGATCATGCCGCTGTCGCCGTCAATCTCTGCCAAGGACTTCATGACGACCAAAGTGATCAGTGTCGCACCAGAGACTGACCTCATGGGTGCCATGCGGCTCTTTTTGGAACACCGCATATCGGGCGCGCCGGTAATCGACAAACGCGGCGAACTCGTCGGCATGTTGACCGAGCGGGACTGCCTGCAATCGGTCGTCACCGCCGGCTACCACGGCGAGAGTAGCGGCGGGTCAGTCGCAGAATTCATGACGACCGACGTCGTCACGGTTGATGCAACCGTGAGTCTGTTGGACATCGCGCAGCTTTTCGTCACGACAGTTTATCGACGTTTTCCGGTTCTCGTTGAAGGGCGGGTCGTTGGTGTGATCAGCCGCAGGGACGTCGTTCGAGCTGTGTTGGATCTGGCGTGATCCTGACCCGCATTTTGGCGTACTCGACGTGACAAGCACGATCACACGACCCTTCTCAGTCAGTTGCCGATCTCCGGCAGACGATCAATATGTCTAAGCATGGACGCGAAGAGTTGAAACCGGTGGATGCTGGATCAACAGGCGTAGAAACCGACATTCAATATACACCGGGACGCCCGCTTCCGCTTGGCTGCTCATTCGACGGTAGCGCGTTGAACCTCGCAGTCTTTAGCCGCCACGCAGAGCAGCTTGAACTGCTGTTGTTCGACGCGACAACGGTATCGTCGCCGCGGACTACGTTCGTTCTCGACCCACGCTGCCATCGTACCGGCGATATTTGGCACGTCAGGTTGCACGGCCTACCTACGGGCCTGCAGTACGCATGGCGCGCGCACGGCCCCGATGCACCAGCACACGGTCATCGGTTCAGTCCGCAGAAGATGCTGCTCGATCCCTGCGCGGTGTCGCTTGTGGGCACCGACTGCTGGGACTTTGGCTGTGCCGGTAGCGACAAACCTGACGAGGCCGCCAAACCGAAGTGCCTGATCGCAGACGTCGACCCGTTTGACTGGCAGGGCGACTGTCCTATTGGCCGCACGTGGTCTGAGTCGGTTATTTACGAAGCCCACGTGCGCGGCCTGACGATCCACCCCTCGTCTGCCGTGCGATACCCGGGTACCTTCCTAGGTGTAATTGAAAAGATCCCGTACTTGCAGTCGCTGGGCATTACCGCCCTTGAGCTGATGCCGGTGCAGGAATTCTTCGAAAACGAGTTGACGCGAACTAACCCGCAAAGCGGCGAACGCTTGCGGAACTACTGGGGCTACAGCACGGTTGCCTTTTTTGCGCCGAAAGAAAGTTATTCTACTCGCACGTTTCCTGGCAGTCAGCTCACTGAGTTCAAGACCATGGTGCGTGCGTTACATCAGGCGGGGATCGAGGTCATTCTCGATATTGTGTTTAACCATACCGCGGAAGGTGATCATACTGGCCCAACACTGAACTATCGTGGCCTCGACAACGCCATTTACTATCTGCTCGAGTCCGACCAGCGCTACTACCGAAACTACTCCGGTTGCGGCAATACTCTTAATTGCAATCACCCGATCGTACGCGACCACATTCTCGGCTGTCTCCGCTACTGGGTGACGGAAATGCACGTCGATGGGTTTCGCTTTGACCTCGCCTCCGTCTTGGGTCGAGGCGCGGACGGTCAGCTGCTCGCCAACCCGCCGTTGCTTGAACGTATTGCGGAAGATCCGGTGCTACGCCACGTCAAGTTGATCGCTGAAGCCTGGGATGCGGGTGGCGCCTATCAAGTCGGCAATTTTCCCGGCCAACGCTGGTCGGAGTGGAACGGCCGCTATCGTGACGATGTCCGCCGATTCTGGCGTGGCGATACCGGCGTGTCTGGGACGTTCGCCAGTCGACTGTGTGGCAGCGCCGACATCTATGCGCACGCCGGCAAGCAACCGTTGCACAGCATCAACTTCATTACCTGCCATGACGGGTTCACCCTGAATGACCTTGTTAGCTATCGCCATAAGCACAACGAGGCTAACGGCGAAGCAAATCGAGACGGCGCAAGTGAGAATTTCAGCGCCAATTACGGCGTGGAGGGCGCAACCGACGATCCGGAGATTGAGGCCGTGCGCCTGCGTCAGATAAAGAACCTTCTGGCGACGTTATTCCTGTCGCGTGGTGTGCCGATGTTGTTGGGCGGCGATGAGTTTCGGCGCACGCAGCAGGGTAACAATAACGCCTATTGTCAGGACAACGATTTGTCCTGGTTCGATTGGGAATTGACAAATACGCATCGGGAGATTGTCGAATTCACTGCCGAGCTGATCGCTTTTCGGCAGGCGCACAAGGTACTGCGGCTACCGCGTTTCTACACAGAGACGGAGCTGCTGTGGTTTGATGCGCACGGCCAGCCGGCGACTTGGAGCGACTCGATGCAGGGGCTCGGTTGCGCGATTTTGACCGACCGCGGCACACCATCGTTATGCCTGTTGTTCAATCCCAGCGAATCGCCGCTTCGGTATCAACTACCAACCACACTGCGCGCGCGATCCTGGCACGTGGCCATTGATACGAGTATTACGGGATCGCCGCAACCATCCGACAGATCCGGTCCACTCATCACCCCGCTGGTCAGCCGGTCTTTGCGAGTACTGGTGGAAGATGTTGAGGCGCAGTGAGACGGCCTTCTCATAAGAAACGAAACGAGCCTTGACGCAGGCTGGTCTGGTCACGGGCGCCAGTAAATCCGTCGCAATGTCGCAGTGGGTTCAGGAGGATGCCTGCCGGTCAGTCAATTGACCAAACAGGGTGGAAAAATTTTCGCCGATCGCGCCACAGCGACGCTTGACTTGTATGTCGGATACAGGCCGTACACTTTAATTTCCCTTCGGCGATGACCGCGAATACGCTCCATGGCTGCATTCAGTAACCACAGACTTGGGCGCCAATCGCCGATCGATTTGCCGATTTACGAGGAGAGCGCGAATGCCGAAACTCAGACACTTTTCGCCGCGCGTCGGGGCGAAT
>CAXBJV010000013.1:0-76239 GCA_963976215.1 uncultured Woeseiaceae bacterium
ACCTAGTGGCCTTCGTGCTGGGCCTCGCTCTGCTATTGTTTGCTAAAGTGGCGTCCAATTACTAGCGCTGCCCGGGTCCGCCGAAAAGTAATAAGAGGGAATGATCAATGACTAAAGCGTTGACCGACGAGCAAGTGAGAAAGGCAATAGTCGATCCAGCCAGCGTGTTCACTAATCCGATGGCCGTCGTTGACGATGAGACACTATCGACCGAATGCAAGATCGAGATCTTGAGGCGTTGGGAATACGACGCCAAAGAAATGCAGGTCGCTGACGAGGAAGGATTTCCGGCAAGAGAGCCGGGTACGCTACTTGATGCGGTTATCGCTGCTTTGCATCGACTCGGCGCTGGACCGGATCTTGAGCACTCGCCGACGACCAAGCAGGGTGGTGTGTGACGATACAGAACGGAATCTCAATCGGCTCCAGCCCGGCGGTCCCGGCATCGAAGTGACCGGGATCGTTGTGTATACAGGTGACCCATCAAGACGCTACAGGGTTAACGCCGCGGCCGTCATCCCGACTTCGTCAAGCCGCTTCACCAGCACGCTGTGCTCATGATCAGCGTGGCCACTGCGAACGTAGCGTTCGGCAGCCTCGAATACCGCTTCGAGCTTCCGATTGCGTTCGTTTAGCGACAGCAGCGACTTCGCGCGCAACGAACCATCACCGGTCGGAATCTGTTTCATAAGATGCTGGATCAGGTCGCTGGACGTAACGATGCCGACCAGCGTGCGATCCGATGTGACCACCGGCAGTGCGTGAAAGCCGCCGTTCGAGAGCTTGTCGGCTGCGGTGCGCAGGTTGGCGTCAACGGTCAATACGTGCGGGCTCACCTTCATGATCTGTCGCACCTTTACCGATTTCAGCACCTTAGCGTCGTGATCGAGCATTGCGAACTTCAGCATGTCCGACGTAGACAGGATGCCGACGAGCTTGCCGTTCTCTACCACGGGCAGATGATTGAGGTCGTTCGACTCGAGCATGGTCCGTGCCTCGACAATCGGTTCATTAGGCCCGGTCGTCAGCGGGTCAGTCGTCATGATTCGATCGATGGATATGTCACGCATCCCGGTCTCCGTTGCGAAGGATTTTTCGCTAATCAGCGTCTAACTGTCGGTGGTCGCAGGACGCGTCCGTCACCAACACGAAATTTGCAAGGGCATCATGGGACATCTACTAACACCTTATCGGCGCGTTGATTGCAGACGGGCCTCCGCAACATGAGCTTCAACGTCTTAAGGAATCGGGCCACCGAAAGCGGACTGATCCTGGCGGCTGCGGTATTCATCCTTGTCAGCGGCAATGGCGCGTTTTTCTCGCGAGTTCTCGACGTGTATCCGCTGCAGCTCAGTAATCTCGCGTTTCTCGCTTCGCTCGCAGGGCTTACAGTGGCGCTGCTGGTTTTCCTGATGTCCCTGATCAGCCTGTTGTTTCCTGCTCGTTTTGTTGCGAGCCTGTTTCTCGCATTGTCTGCGCCGATCGCCTACGTCGCGGCGAACTACGGCACCATTATTGATACCGCGATGATCCAGAATATCCTCGAGACCGATACCGGTGAGGCTATGGACCTGCTCAACCCGTTTTTCCTGCTGCGCCTGCTGATGTTCGGTGTATTGCCGATCGCTCTTGTGTGGTATTGGCCTGTAAAACCGACGACACTCACGGGTCGATTGCGCGACAACGCCATACTGGGGAGCGGCGCTTTGATGATCGTCGTTCTCTGCGTCTTGACCTTTGGCGGCAGGTACGCAGACTTCTTCCGTGAGCACAAGGCGTTGCGGTACTACGCGAACCCGATATTCGCAGTCTGGTCGATCGGCAATTTTGTTGCTGCAAGTATTTCGACTGCTGACAGCCACGAGCTCGCGGCGGTACTGACCGCTGCCGCCGTGCCCGCGACCGACCGGCACAAGGAGATGGTAATCCTGGTCGTCGGTGAGACCGCCCGCGCGGATCACTTTTCACTGAATGGTTACGAACGGGAAACGAATCCGCTATTGGCGAACGAGTCACGATTAGTCAGCTACACGGATGTCAGTGCTTGTGGTACGTCGACAGCAGTCTCCTTACCCTGCATATTTTCGCCGAAGTCGCGAGCGGACTTCACTCGAAATGCCATTTATGATTCTGAGAATCTGCTCGACATCCTGCGTCGCGTTGGGGTCAATGTTCTCTGGCGCGACAACAACTCAGGCTCCAAAGGTGTCGCTACACGTGTGCAGTACGAGGCCTTCAATACGCCGGACGTCAACCCGGCCTGCGACGACCAGGAGTGCCGCGACATCGGGCTTCTCAGCGGACTGCAGGACTTTATCGATTCTGCGGACGGCGATATCTTTATCGTGCTGCACCAAATGGGCAGTCACGGCCCTGCCTATTATCGCCGCTACCCACCGGCATTCGAAAAATTTCAGCCCGCCTGCACTTCATCGGATCTCAGCAAGTGCGACGATACTGAAATACGGAACGCCTATGACAATACGATTCTGTATACCGACTACTTCCTTTCAGAAGTCATAGCATTGCTCAAACGCAATACGCCTGCGTACGAAACCACAATGCTCTACATCGGCGATCATGGTGAGTCGCTCGGGGAAAACGGAATTTATCTGCATGGCTTACCTTACTGGATGGCGCCAGTTGAACAGACCCGGGTGCCACTCATTCTGTGGTCCGCCCCGACATCGGATATCGACATACTCAGCGCCGCTGCACGCAAGGATATGCCGCATACCCACGATTCGATTTTCAATTCACTGTTATTGACTTTCGAGGTCGACGAGACGTTGCCGGACATGCCGCAAGCATTGTACAAAGTCATCGACGACAACGGCTAGTGCGTGCTCGACAGTCGCCGCCAAGTGGCTCTGGCCGCCGCCGCCATCGTTGCGTGCCTGGCGGTTTTCCAGCTCACGGACCTCGACCTGCTCATGCAGCGCCATCTGTTCAGTGTGGCGCCAGGTCGCTGGATCTGGAGCCGCGACGAGGCGATATCCCGATTCCTGTTCTACGATGGCATCAAGTACCTCATCATCCTGTTTGCGGTTGGTAGTGCAATTGCCCTCGCTTTCTCGCGTTTTTCAAAACGGCTGAAGCGTTCGCGGCGAGGTCTGATAATCGTATTCCTGTCCCTGCTGCTGGTCCCGGCACTGGTCGGTTCGTTGAAAACTGCAACCAATATTCCCTGCCCGCGCGACCTGGTCGAATTTGGCGGCGACGCAACCTATGCCGGTAACATTGCGGCGATACTCGCGTCCGGACACAGCCAACCCCGTTATCGCTGCTTTCCAGCGGGACATGCCAGTGGCGGCTTCGCGCTGCTGTCCCTTTACTTTTTGGCGAGGACACGTCGCCAGCGAATCGGCGCACTCGCCATCGGCCTCGGAACCGGCTGGACAATGGGCCTGTACAAAATGGCTATTGGCGATCATTTTCTTAGCCACACAATCGTAACGATGATGCTTGCCTGGCTGGTGATTAATTTGATAGCGCTGTTCGACGCGCGGTTAAATCGAGCGATGACGTGAATCGCTGCAAGTGTCGTTCGAGGTCCCGCGCAGCGTCAGCGAGCAAGCCACCTGGCTCCTGGGGATGGGGCGCAAATCGATAGATCACCCATCGCCTGACGCGCTATTGATGTAAAGTACGCGGCATGTCTTTTTTCGAAGAACTCAGACGACGCAACGTTGTACGCGTCGGCATCGCCTATGTCGTCATTGCGTGGCTGCTGGCGCAGATTGCCGAGTTCGCGTTCGAAAACTTCGGCGCGCCCGAATGGGTGCTCAAGTCCTTCGTCGTGCTGTTGTTGCTGGGTATGCCACTCGTGTTGGTTTTCGCGTGGGCGTTTGAGCTGACGCCCGAGGGCGTCAAGCTTGAGAAGGACGTTGATCGTAGCCAGTCGATAACGCCGGACACTGGCAAAAAGCTCAATCGCCTGACGATCGTGGTAATGGCCTTGGCGCTTGCCTATTTCGCGCTGGACAAGTTTGTACTGAGCGGTGCATCGGATTCTTCGCCGGCACCACCAACCGCCGCGGCAACAACGACATTGCAGAAGTCCATCGCGGTGTTGCCGTTCGTGGACATGAGCCAGGCCAAAGACCAGGAGTATTTTACGGACGGTCTCACGGAGAACCTGCTCAATGCGCTTGCACAATTGCGCGAATTACGCGTTGCGGGGCGTACGTCGTCGTTCGCGTTCAAGAACCGCAACGAAGACCTGCGCGGCATCGGTGAGCAACTCGGCGTGGCGCACATACTCGAAGGCAGTGTGCAAAAAAGCGGTGAACAGGTACGCATCACGGCGCAGCTGATCAACTCGAATGACGGATACCACCTCTGGTCGGAGACTTACGACCGCACGTTGGACAATATCTTTGCGGTGCAGGATGAGATCGCGAGCGAAGTGGCGAAGGCGATGCAGGTCACGCTGCTGGGCCACGGCAGCGGTGGACAACTGTCGCTGGCACATAACTCTACAGAGGCCTACAACGAGTACCTGAAAGGACATTTCGAAGCAGGTCGAAAAAATCTCGCAGGCCACCGCCAGGCGCTGTTGCATTACGAGCGAGCGCTGGAACTTGATCCCAACCTGGCACTGGCATGGGCCGGACAATCGGACTCAATCGCCTATATTACGGGCTTCGCCGATACAGATTTTTCAGCAGGTTATGAAGAAGCGCGCGCCAGCGCACTACGCGCACTCGAACTGGATCCGGAGTTGCCGGAAGCGCATATAGCGCTGGCGGACATTCAAACGGCATTTGACTGGGATTGGGCCGCTGCCGAGACATCGCTGCAACGCGCGCTGAGCTTGCGACCGGGTGATGCAAACATTCGTTTGAAGCTTGCGCTGCTAAAATGGATGCTCGGCGAAATCGATGCTGCTGTCGCGGACATTCGGCAGGTCGTGGAGCAGGATCCGTTGAACCTGGGTACGCAGCGGGACCTGGCCTATGGATTGGCTCGTGAGGGGCGATATGACGAGGCGATGCGTATTCTTGATCGTGTCGAAGAAGCGGATCCGCACGGCACCGCTCTGTACTGGACCCGTGGTTATTTCTGGCTGAAGCAGGGCAAGTATGAATCGGCTCGCGAGGAGTTTGCCAGGGAACCGTTGGATTTCCTGCGGCTGACAGGTAATGCAATCGCCTATCACCACGAGCAACAGCGCGATAAAGCAGTCGCCGCATTACAGGAACTGATCAGCACAATGGGCGAGTCGTCTGCATTCCAGATAGCAACCGTTTATGCGCAGTGGGGCGATGCCGACAACGCCATGTCCTGGCTGCAGCGCGCTTATGTCATTCGTGACCCTGGACTACAGTATTTGACGGTTGTCGACCTTTTCTCTCCGATAGAGGGCGATCCGAGGTTTCAGGCGTTTCTCAGGAAAATGGGGCTGAGAACACAGGACTGAAGGTCTGCGAGTAACAGCTCGGTAAGCGGTGATTGACAGGGATGCGTTATAATCCGGTCTGCTTAAAATAAAAAGAGAAGGCAATCGATATGCGAAGACGAGATTTCCTGGGGGCCGCAGGCCTCGCATTGGGCGCAACCGCTTATAGTTCGGGTTCCAGTATCGCCGCTGCGGCGACGCCCGGTTCCAGCGCCGTTGAAGCCGGCGATTGGGTAGCGCTGAGAAACCTGTTTCCATTGACGCGCGACTACATCCAGCTGTCCACTTTTCTGCTGGCATCCCATCCCAAGCCGGTTTCCGACGAAATTGAACGCCACCGTCGTGGCCTTGATGAGAATCCATCGGATTACTGGCACGAACATTTCGAAACGATTGATGGAGAGGTTGCCGCTGCAGCCGCTCGTTACATGGGTGGGGAAGGAAGTCAGATCGCGCTAACTGACAGTACGACGATGGGGCTCGGACTGGTCTACAGCGGATTGAAGTTGCAGCCGGGCGACGAAATCCTGCAGACGACGCATGATCACTACTCCACCGACTTGTCGTTGGCTCAAAGGGCCGAACGAACCAGTGCACAGATTCGCAGGATATCGCTCTACGAAAATCCGGCGACGATATCGAAAGACCTGATCGTCAGTAATTTGCGGGAAGGTATTTCGGATAACACGCGAGTGGTTGCGGTGACATGGGTGCACTCGTCAACCGGTGTCAAATTGCCATTGCGGGCTATGGCTGATGCAATTGGCGAGATTAATCGGAAACGAAATGAGCAGGACCGAATACTGTTTTGTGTCGATGGAGTCCATGGCTTCGGTATTGAAGATCAGGATGTCAGCAACTTAGGCTGTGACTTCTTTATCGCCGGCACGCACAAGTGGATTTTCGGGCCGCGCGGGACAGGCGTTGTCTGGGGTAGTGATCGGGCATGGCAACAATCAGTTGCCGTAATTCCGAGTTTCAGCGGATCGTATGCTGTTTGGCTGGGACTCATGACGCCCGACCAGGTTCCAGTCGGTGAGCACATGTCACCCGGTGGATTCCACTCTTTCGAACATCGCTGGGCGCTTCCCGCCGCATTCGATTTGCACCTGCAATTGAACAAGGCCAGGGTTCAGGAACGCATACATCAGCTAAATACCCAAACCAAAGACGGGCTGGCTAAGATGTCGCATGTGAAACTCTATACGCCGATGAGCAGCGAACTGTCATCCGGCCTCGTGTGTTTCGATGTTGATGGAGTCGCGCCGGATGAAGTTGTCCGACGCATGCATGACAAAGGCATCATCATGAGCAGCACGCCTTACCGCGAGAGCTATGCACGTTTTGCACCGAGCTTGCTAAACAACGAGAACGAGATTGATCAAGCGTTGGCGGAAATTGCTGCAATGGCCTGAGTAAAAACGTTTCGGCAGTGTTGCTAGGTGTGTTTCCCCACACTCCAGCCGCTAGCACTCAAATATTCTTCGCCTGCCTGGATCGGCAAATCTTCGAGCGTCGAACCCATGGAGTCATTCCAGCGATTGAGATATCCGAACAGCGCAATGACGCCCATGATTTCAACGATGTCTTCGTCAGACCAATGCGCGCGCAAGTTTTCTGCGTGCTCTTCGGTCACACCATTCGGCACCTCGGCCGCAGCAAATGCGAAATCCAACGCCGCTTTTTCCGCGCTTGTGTAATGCGGGCTGCTTTCGTAGTTGAAGATACTGTTCAGGCGCTCTTCGGATGTGCCGAAGCGTTTTGAGCCCAGGATTGTGTGCGCCTGGCAGTAGCGACACCCGGACACCATGCTGGTGACAAACCCGATCAGCCGCTTGAATTCCGGCGTCACGTCACCCGCACATTCCATCACCGCGATATTCAGGTCGGTGAATGCCCTGGCGATTTTCGGCCGGCGTGACATCGTCCGTACGCTGTTCGGTATGACGCCAAGTGGGCCTTTGAAAAACTGCACATACTCACGCAGTTCGGGTTCAATCTGTTCTTCTTTTAATGGATCAACTACAGGCATCGTTTCCCCTTGTGCTACTCGTTGAAATCTTCGTCGGCGACTTCATGCGGCCACTCAACGTTTCCCGAATGAGTCGTGGCACCGCGATGTGCAGAGCCGACGAGCGCCGCATATTTCTCTAGTGCGCCACCGAGCCGCGGTTGTTTGAACGCTGCGCCCTCGGATTTGCGCGCCGCCATTTCCTTGGCGCTCAATGCAACATCGACGCGCCGAGTTGGAATGTCGATCGTTATGCGATCCCCGTCGCGCAGCAATGACAGGGGACCACCGGCGGCCGCTTCGGGGCAGGCGTAGCCAATAGACATGCCGCGTGAGGCGCCGGAAAATCGGCCATCGGTAAGCAACGCGATTTCCTCCCCTACGCCTTGCCCATAAAGCAGCGCAGTAACACCCAGCATTTCTCGCATACCCGGTCCGCCTTGCGGACCTTCGTTGCGGATCACGATGACGCAACCGGGCTCGTAGTCGCGTGCAGCAACAGCCGTTGCACATTCTTCCTCCGACTCGAATACCCGCGCCGGCCCTTCAAAGGTCTGCCGTTTGAGCCCGGCGACTTTGAGAATCGCACCGTCAGGGCAGAGGTTGCCCTTCAAGACTACAACGCCGCCGCTGGGCGAAATTGCATCGGCCAGCGGGCGAATCACTTTTCCATCGGCTTCGCCGGCATCGCTTAATGACGCTTCGAGTGTTTCGCCGCCAGCGGTCGGGCAGTCAGCGTGCAAATAAGCACCGTCGAGCAATGTTTTTAACAATACGCGCAGACCGCCGGCATTGTGCACGTCAACGGCAAGGTATTGCCCGCCCGGCTTGAGGTCCGCAATCAGTGGCGTGCGCTCAAAGACAGTGGCGACATCATCAAAACTAAAGTCGATGCCAGCTTCGTGGGCAATCGCCGGCAAGTGCAGCGCAGCGTTGGTCGATCCACCGGTTGCCGCAACAACAGCGACCGCGTTTTCCAGGCTCTTTCTTGTCACCAGGTCTCGCGGCAGTGGCCCACCTTCATGCAGCATGCGTACAACTTCCTTGCCCGCCCGCGATGCAATGTCGTTACGCTCGGGATCTGCCGCTGGTGCGGTTGCGCTGCCCGGCAGCGCGAGCCCCAGCGTCTCAGCAACCATCGCCATGGTATTCGCCGTGAACTGACCCGGGCAGGACCCGGCGGTTGGAATGCAGACGTTCTCCATTTCATCCAGTTCTTCGCGGCTGATGGTACCGGCCATGACACCGCCAACGCCTTCGAAAACATCCTGGATAGTGATGTCCCTGTCGCGCCAGCGGCCGGGCAGCGTGCTGCCACCGTAGACAAAAACGGAGGGCACATTGAGACGCACCATCGCCATCATGATGCCCGGCAGTGTCTTGTCGCAGCCGGCAAAGCCGACCAGCGCGTCGTAAACGTGTCCACGCATCACGGCTTCGATACTGTCGGCGACGATCTCCCGGGACACCAGCGAAAAGCGCATTCCCTTGTGGCCCATGGACATGCTGTCGGCAACGGACGCCGTCGTGAAAGCCCGCGGCAGTCCGCCTGCCTCAGTGACGGCCGCATGGGCGACACTGGCTTGCTGGTGCAAATGCATGTTGCACGGGGTCGTCTCCGCGGCTGCACTGACGACACCAATAAATGGTTTTTCAATGTCCTCGCTGCTTAAGCCCATGCCGCGCAAAAAGGCCCGGTGCGGCGCCCGGCTTAAGCCCTCGGTGACCAGTCGCGATCGCCAGCGTTTGCTCTGATTCTTCTTGCTCATGGTGCCCGGTGCCCCGTTTCGTTGCGGGTTTTCATTCAGAATTTGTATATTGTATACTTTCGACCAACCATTTATCCACCGCAACAGTCCGCGGCGGGAGACCATGAAAGCCGTACAGATTAATACATACGGAGCCGCGCGAGATGTGCTCCGCCTCAATCCTGATGTGCCGGTGCCGGCAATCGCAGCCGATGAGATCCTGATCGAGAATCACGCGACGTCGATCAATCCCGTGGATTGCGCGGCAAGGTCCGGCTACGGGCAGAACTTTTTCTCCCGCCTGGGCTGGGGCGAATTGCCAATGATTCTCGGGCGCGACGCATCCGGTGTCGTGGTCGAGACCGGAGCTGATGTCACCGACCTGAACGTTGGCGACGAAGTCTATGCGGCACCGCCCATTGGCTGTTACGCCGAGTTCGTCAAGGTCAAAGCTGCGCATGCCGCTATCAAGCCTCGCAATCTGGATCACAACCAGACAGCGTCACTGCCATTCATCGCGCTAACGGCATGGACCGCGCTGGTCAGTGAAGCCGGAGTAACAGCGGACAATGCGGCAGGCAAAAAAGTCGTGGTGCCACGCGCAGCAGGCGGGGTAGGTAGTTTCGCGGTGCAGTTGCTGAAAGCCTGGGGCGCCGAAGTTGCCGGCATATGCAGCACACGGAATCTTGACCTGGTCCGGTCCCTGGGAGCCGATATCGTCGTCGACTACACCAAAGAGGATTTTCGCGACCACCTTGAAGGCTATGACGTTGCACTCGACCTTATTGGCCGCAAAAGTGACTTCGAAGAACTCAACAATGACTACAAGGGTGGCACCGACACACAGGACGGCACTCACTACGATGAGCAACTGATGAGTGTGCTTCGTCCAGACAATGATGCCGTCTACGTTACTGTCTGCTCACCCAAGGTGGCGCTAACAAACCAGTATGGCTTCGATGCAGGTATGCGCCGCGCAGATGATGAATACAAGAAGCGGGCGGCTAGCGCTGCCAGGAACGGCTATCAATATATCTGGTCATTCTTCAATCCAAGTGCCGAACCGCTGCGTGAAATTTCGCGCATGGTTGAGGCGGGAAAAATCAAGCCGGTCATCGATCGGACTTATAAGCTCGACGAAATCGTCGCGGCTCATGAATACTGCGAAACGAAGCAAGCACAGGGCAAGATCGTCATCGCGATTCAATAGCCAGCTTCAGTAGCTACGCGCCGACTCCGGCAATATGACGCCATTTGCCGCGGCGTATTCTTCCCAACGTGCAATCATTTGCTGCAGTCGTTGCGGATGCGATGCAGACAGGTCCATCATCTCGGCCGGGTCATTCGCGATGTTATAGAGCTGCCACTCGTTGCGCTTGATGCCGAGTCCCTCTGCATCCCACCAATCCGAAAAAGGCGATTCGCGTACCGCCTTCCAGTCGCCCTGGCGCAATGCGCTTTTACCCAGCAGTTCCCAGGCAAATGCTGCATCATCCGGGTGCACTGCCGCGGCCGTGCCTCGCAGCACCGGCAACATTGAACGACCATCCAGCGCGACGTCGGTCCTGTCCACGCCCGCAATATCCATGATGGTTGGCAGGACGTCGGAAATCGTGGCGATACTGCCAACGACTCGCGCACCCTCGAATTCCTGCGGGCAACTGACAATTGCGGGAACGCGGACGCCACCCTCCGATGTGAAACCTTTAAACATCCGGAACGGTGCCATCGAGGCGCGCGCCCAATGCGGACCAAGCATTACGTAGGACTTCTCGGTCCCGATGTTCTCGAGCGAATTGTCACAACAAATTTTCGACCAGTCATCCAGCGGGCCGAGACCATGATGCAGCCTGTGTCCCTCCGCCCCATTATCAGAGAGAAAGACGATGAGCGTGTTGTCATCAGCGCCACTTTCCTCGAGGTACGCAAGCAAGCGGCCGATGTTTGCGTCCATGTCATCGATCATCGCCGCATAGACTTCCATGACCCGCGACTCCCGCTGTCTTTCCTCTTCGCTGAGTTCGGACCATGCGGATTCAATCCCTGGACCGGGAAATGCTTCAATATCGCCGGGTATGAGGTTCAACGCCTGTGCGTTCCGCAAGCGCTGCGCATGCAGAGCATCAAATCCTGCGTCGTATCGCCCCTGGTACTTACTCATCGAACTCCGCGGCGCCTGCAGCGGAAAATGCGGTGCTGTATACGCGAGGTACGCAAAGAAGGGGCGGTCGTCCTGTTGATCCGTTTCCAGGTATTCGATCAGCTTATCGGTATAAAAGCGGCTCGAATAAAAATCATCGGGCAGTGTCTCTACAACCTCACCGTCCTCTGTATAGAGCACTTTCTCCGGGCCCGACAGCGACATCATGTTGGCGAAATGACTCGCACCGGAATCATGTAATGCAAAATGCCGATCAAACGCGCGCGATCCCGGATCCGCTCCGTGCTTGTCGCCAAGATGCCACTTACCGGCAAAATAATTGCGGTAGCCTGCTGCGCGAAGATACTCCGGCAAAGTCGTGACGCTGTTGACCAGGCGGCCCTCATAGCCAGGCTGGTTGCGCTGATTATCGGACAGTCGTGATGCAAGACTTCCCAACCCGGCGCGGTGATGGTCGATGCCGGTCAACAGCATCGCGCGTGACGGTGAACACATCGGCGATGCGTAGAACTGCGAAAACTTCACGCCGCTGGCAGCCAGGGAATCGATATTCGGTGTCTCGATTTCGCCGCCATAGGCGCCCAGGTCCGTGAATCCTAAGTCATCGGCAACGATCAGCAGAATGTTTGGCCGCGCCTCGACGGGCTGACCCTCATCCGGTGCAGCATCCCGATTACATGAAGCGGCGCCCAGCGCCAGAATTATGCTGAGCATGAATTGTAGACTTTTAGTCATCCTGATCACCGTTCTCCCCACTGATTTCGTAGAAAGCGCGCAGCGCCGTTATGTCGGCGTCGCCGCCTACAACCTGGCAGGCATCTTTGTAAGTCGCGACGACCTCGCGGGTCACTCGCATTGCAGCACCGCGATCGCCGGCCACATCGAGCGCAACGTCAACATCTTTCAACATGTTGGCCAGGGCGCCGATGCGGTTTTCGGATTCAGCGCCCGCGATTAGCGGTCCAATAATTTGCAGCGGCAAAGAATCGGCCCAGCCACCTTGCAAGGCTGTCGGTAGTCGATCAACGCGAATGCCGTTGAGCTGGCCCAGCAACAAGGCTTCTGAAATTGCCAGCAAGTTCGATGAGACGATAACCTGGTTGCACAGCTTTGTTACCTGGCCGGCACCGGTGCTGCCCATATGCGTCGTCCGCTCGGAGACGACGTCGAACACTGGTGCAAGACGCTCGATCACGGCGTCTTCACCGCCACACATAATAATAAGTGTGCCGTCCGTAGCGCCGCGAACACCACCGGATACCGGTGCGTCGACCCAGTGCATGTCGGACACGTCGAATAAGCGTTCAGCCATCGAGCGAGTTGCGTCTGGCTTGATGCTCGAGAAGTCGACCAGGATCGTATTGCGCCGCGCACCGTGTACGACGCCAAGTTCACCGAATACAACGGCCTCGACAGCCGTGGCATCGGTCACACACAGGCAGACAATATCGGCATGCCGGGCGACGTCCGCAGGAGAACTACGAACGCTGGCGCCGGCTTTCTGCAATGCAGCGGACTTATCGTCAGAACGATTCCAGATGTGCACGGCGTAGCCGGCATCCAGCAGGCGCCGGACCATGGGTGCACCCATAAGGCCGGTGCCGATAAAGCCAATCGGGGTCAGTTTCGACATGGCCCGCGAAGTCAGGACTTTGGTTTGTTGTAGGCCATCGCAATCACCAGTGTACAGGCAATTGCAGAAGGTACCGCGGCCAGCAAAAACATCTGACCCTGATTAAAGCCGTATGCAACGAGAGCGCCGCCGATCAACGGACCCGAGAATGCACCGGCTCGCCCAACACCCATGCTCCAGCCGACGCCGGTGCTGCGCATGTCCAGCGGATAAAAGTTCGCCGCCAGCGACGAAATATTCAGCTTCGCGCCGAATGCGCTCAGGCCGACCAGGAATATAATCGACATCAGGACAGTCGCCGACGAATCGATCATCAGACCGAGCGCCGCGACGGCTACCGCGCCCAGGCCGAATGCCGTGGCAATTGGTTTGAAGGCTCCAAACTTATCACTCAGCCAGCCGATGAAGAGACCGCCAATTATTCCGCCGCCATTGAGCGCCACGACACCCAGGATGGCTTTGTCCTGCGGCAGACCGGCGTCGACGAGCAGTAGCGGCGACCAGTTGATGAGAAAGTAGCCGACCAGTAAGGATGTATAAGTCAACCCCCAAAGCAGGATCGTCCAGATAACTCGACTGGGAACAAAGAGCTCACGAACCGGTTGTGCGACGTGATCATCTTTAAAAGAATAATTAAGCGTATTCTCGGTTGTGACACCCGGCTTGATTCGTTCCAGGATTCTGTCAGCTTTTGCGTGGCTCTCCTGTTTGCGCGAAAGGTGGCGCAATGACTCGGGAACCCACGCGAAGATGAGCGGCAGCAACGCCAGTGGTAACAGGCCACCGAGAATGAATACTTGTTCCCAACCCGAGGCTGGAATGATCTGCGAGCTGGCAATGCCGCCGACTACCGCGCCAAACGGAAAACCGGAAAATGCCGCAACGATGGCGGTCGCGCGTATGTGCCTTGGTGCGTATTCGGAAACGAGTGCGATTACATTTGGAATGGCGCCGCCAAGCCCCAGCCCGGCAATCAAGCGGTACGTCTCCAATTGTTCCACCGTCGTCGTTGTCGCGCAGAGCAGCGACATCACGCCGAATAACAAGGTACAAAAAAGAATCAGGGTTTTGCGGCCGAAGCGATCAGCCAGCCAACTGAATATGATGGCACCGATCAGGGTGCCAATGAGCCCCGATGCAAACAGCGGCCCGAATTGTTCGGGTGAGATATTCCAGGCCTCCCGAAGCGCAGGCGCGACAAATGCGATCGCCTGAGTATCGAACCCGTCAAACGCCGTGATCAGAAAGCAAAAGAATATGGCGCGTAACTGGTAGAAGCTGACCTCGGTATTGTCCAGCACTTCTGTGGGTGTGATCACAGATGAATTCGACATACGTCCCCCCTCAGGATGAATTTGATGATTGATTGATTCGCGGCAGCGAAGTACGAAATTGGGCCTAGGTGTTGCAGTCTACATCATCTTTGACTATTGTAGACAAAATACTTGTCTACGATCTGACAAGATCTGTGTTTCTGCACCGGGGGGTAAATCATGTTTCGTCTCGCTTGGGTAATACCTGCATTGGGTTTGTTTGTCTTCTCGCCGGTCAGTATGGCGCAGGACGACGATGCCGCAAACGCACTGGAGGAAATCGTCGTTTCTGCACAACGACGCGAACAAAGTCTGGTCGACGTTCCGATTGCCATTACGGCATTAAGCGGCGAATTTCTCGAGCAGCAGCAGGTCTTCACTGCCGAACAACTTTCATCATACACACCGAGCCTGCACATATTCGCCGAAGCTGTGAACACCGAGTTTTACACGATTCGCGGCATCGGCCGGGCCAACGAGGACCTGGGATCCGATTCCGGTGTCGCCATGTTCATCAATGACGTCTACGTGGCGCGACAGGGTGCAGCAAATCTTGTCTTGTTCGATGTTGAACGAGCAGAAATCCTCCGCGGGCCGCAAGGTTCATTATGGGGAAAAAATGCAACGGGCGGCGCCATTAATGTCGTCACACGTAAACCGACCGACAAGCTCGGTGGCTACCTTGGCGTGGACATCGGTGACTTCGGCACCTTGAACCTCAGGGCCGCCGCCAACGCACCGATTACAGACAAAATAAACGGCCGCCTGGCATTCGTTTCTCGTGAGCGTGATGGCCTGTACACCAACCTGACCACAGGGCAGGACGGCAATAACATCAATTCGCAGGCGTTTCGTGGCACTTTTACCTTCGATGTGTCGGACACGACCGATGTCCTGTTCGCGGCAGACTGGGCTCGCTCCGAGCAGCTTGGCGTATTAAAGAGTGTTATCGCCGATGTGCCGGGGACTCCCTACATATTGAAAGACTTCTTCACCGTCACCTTTCCGCAGCAGGAGTCCGATCTTCGCACTTCGCGCGCCGGGATCCACGGCGCTCAGGGTGTTGAGCAATACGGCGCGAACCTGACGATCAATCACCAGATGTCGACGATGGATTTCATTTCAATCACCGGCTATCGCACCGAAGAAAGTCATCACTCAGAGGATAACGACAGAGCTCCGGAACGATCGGGTGACCTGTGGTCCACTCAGGAAAGTTCGTCCTTCAGCCAGGAATTCCGACTGATGTCGAATTCCGACGACGCGTTAACCTGGACGGCGGGAATCTACTGGTTCCATGAAGACGGTGATCGCAATCAAAGCCGCTACTCCGACTTTTTCGGACCGGGCGGCCTGGTCGGTCCCGGTTCTCCCGAGGTACAGGACTCAACCACGACGTTCATTCAGGCACTGGTTACCGACAGCTTCGCTGTATTCGGCCAGGTCGACTACCAGTTTAATGATCGCTGGAGTGCGTCGCTGGGTGGCAGGTACACAGAAGAAACCAAAGACTACGACATCAACGCCTATGCCGTCGCAAACCAACCCGGAGGCAGTAACTATTCACTGTTTATTCCCGATGGTGCCTATACAGCAAGCGATGAGAAAACCTGGTCTGAATTTACACCGAAACTGACCGTTCAATTCGCGCTCTCGGAAGAAGTCACCACGTATGCAAGCTACTCTGAAGGCTTCAAGAGCGGCGGCTACAACGGTAGCCCGGATAATGCAGCCGGTGTTGTCCCGTTCGAGCCGGAGCAGGCGGAGTCCACCGAGTTCGGTTTAAAAGGGCAGTTCTTCGACAACACCATGTCGGCAAACCTGGCGTATTTCATGACGGATTTCACCGACATGCAATTGCAGGGCTTCGACCCGGTGACGGGCAGTCCGATAACCAACAATGCGGCTGAATCGGAGATTTCCGGCATCGAAGTCGAGCTCTCCGGTTTGATCGGCGAGGGATTCAGGTACAACCTCGGTGCGTCCTGGCTTGATCACCAGTTCACTCGCTACGCGATCGAAGTATTTGATCCAACGATTCAAGGTGGCCCACCATTTCGTCTCGTCGACAAGAGCGGTGATCGAATCGGTGTGATTCCCGAATACAACTATCACATTGGACTCAGCTACGAGTGGCAACTTGCTAACAGCGGCTCGTTAACGCTGGGCGTCGATGCATCAGGGACCGATGAAACCATTACCGTGTTCAATACGCTCTGGTCGAACGCCTATGATGTTGTCGATCTTCGCCTGGCCTGGGATTCCGGCGAGAACTGGAACGCAGCGTTCTGGGTACGCAACCTGACCGACGAGGAATACTATCGCGGCGGCGGTCCGGTTCCGGATATCAATGACACGATTTCAAGGGTTGGCCTGCTATCGGATCCGCAGATCTTCGGTATCAGCTTAGGAATTGAATTTGGTGACTAGGGACGACTAGCCCGTTACTGCCGGAATTATTCGCTCTGCAGTATACGCAGGCGAATTTTTTCGGCGGTAATGCTGAGATGCGCGCGAAGTTCTTCGGCCGCTTTCTCGGCGTCCCTTTCCAGCAGCGCTTTGACGAAACGGTCATGTTCCGCAAGTGATTCTGACGTGATCTCCTGAAGCGCTCCGGAAAGGTTCTGCAGACGAGTGATATGTCGTTGAACATTGGCATGCGCGGCAATCATTGCTGAGTTGCCACTGGCGTGAACGATCGCAGTGTGTACGGCGTTGTTGAGTTGATAATAGTTTTCGACGTCGTTCTTTTCGCTGCACTTGCGCATCTTTTCATGGAGCGACTCGATTTTCGCGAGCTCCGAGTCCTTCGCCCTTTCGCAGGCCAGGGCGATGGACATGGATTCGAGCGCAATGATGACTTCTATGTTTTCCAGTGCATCCGTCATCGTTGGCCGAGTAACTACAGCACCACGACCCGGGAGTAATTCAAGCAGGCCCTCTTTAACCAAAATCTGAAATGTTTCTCGCAGCGGGGAACGCGATACGCCGTAACGTTCGCAGAGAATTCGTTCCTGCAGGCGTGCGCCGGGATCCCAAAATCCTTCGACGATTTCGTTCCTCAACCGGGTAGCAATTTTCTCCTGCAAGGTTGAGCGAGGAATAAGACTGGCTGATTTCGACATGAATTATCTAGCTGCGTGGCTTGAGGATAAGGTTCTGATTTATCTTGACTATTGTCTACAATTCTGGCGGCAACGGCAAGCAGGCGGGTGTCACATCCGGTTTTTGCAGCCCACTTTTTGTTTATTGTATATTGCATGCAATCCTGATATCGTGCCGCTACACTCGGAGCACACGGTGATCTCACATTGAAAAATCTGGATGCGGAAACGCGCTCGGAGATTGAGCGTCTGATGACGGAATTCGCCTGGCGCATCGATAACGGCCAGGCTGACCGGGTACATGAACTGTTTCTCGAAGCGGGCAGCATTTCGGCCCCGGGCATGACGCTCAACAGTCGCGAGGAAATCGCAACGACCTTCGGCAATCGTGCCCGAGACACGAGCCGGGTATCGCGGCATTTATGGAGTAATCCACGCTATGAAATTCTTGGACAAGACCGGGTGAGTGTCACGACGGTTGTACAAACTTTTATGGGTTCGTTAACGGACGATGAGGAACTGCCGGTCGCAAATGGCAACTTCATCGTCGGCGATTCCATTGATGTCGTGCAGCGCGATGCAGATCGTCGCTGGCTGTTTGAATCCAGGCAACTGAAAGTCCTTTTTGCACCGCCGAAACCGGCGTGAAACCAGAGGCAGGATATTATGAAACTTGTTACCTATTCATACTCCGATCGCCTCGCGATCGGTGTGCTCAATAATGACTTCGTTATCGACTTGTCACGACATGCACCCCAACTGCCTCGCACCATGCGCGGCTTGCTTGAGGCGGGACCCGACGCATTGACTGCAGTGGCAGCGGTCTTAGCCGCAGGTCACGAAGATGTTGCGATTGCAGATGTTCAGTTGCAGGCACCCATCCCGGACCCTCGCAAGTTCCTCGGTATCGGCGGCAATACACAGTCGCATCTCGAAGAAGTCCGCGCCGCCAATATTCCGATTAAACATTCACCGCACCAGACCTGGTTCAATAAACAGGTTAGCTGCGTCAACGGACCGTATGGCGACATCCACCTGCCAAAAATTTCAAATGAACTGGACTACGAAGGTGAATTGGCAATTGTAATTGGCCAGCGTTGCCGTCACGTACCCAAAGAAGACGCGTACAAGGTTATTGCGGGTTACATGGTCTGCAACGATGTCAGCGTACGCAACTGGCAGCTGCGTGCACCGACCGCCACGCTCGGAAAGTCTTTCGATACACACGGACCGACAGGACCGTGGATAACCACTCGTGACGAAGTCCCGGATCCCCATAACCTGTCTCTCAAGACCTGGGTTAACGGCGAGCTGCGAATGGACGGCCGCAGCGACGAGTTCCTGCACAACGTCGATGAAATGATCGCTGAACTCTCAACGGTCTTCACGCTTGAGCCGGGCGACATTCTGGCAACCGGATCACCGGCCGGTGTCGGGGCACTGATGGACCCACCCGCGTTTCTAAAAGCCGGTGACGTAGTCCGTGTCGAGGTGGAATCGCTGGGCGCAATCGAGAATACAGTGATTAAAGAGCCCGACGGCTACGTTTCCATGCCTCTGAATTATTACGGCGAGTGACCCACGCGATGCGTGCGGTACAAATAGAAAAATATGGCGCCGCAGCGGATGTCCTGTCATTCAGAGAGGACCTGCCGGTACCCGAAATCACGGCAGACGAGGTCCTGATCGAGTTACACGCCTCGTCGATTAACCCGGTAGATTGTGCGGCACGAGCTGGCTACGGCAAGAAAATATTCTCCAGGATGTGGGGAGAACTGCCACAAATCCTGGGTCGCGATGCCTCCGGAGTGATTGCCAAGGTCGGCAGCAACGTAAACGGCTTCAAACCCGGCGATGAGGTATACGCGGCGGCGCATATTGGCTGCAATGCCGAGTACGTCGCGGTCGACACATCGCACCTGGCGTTGAAGCCTGCGAACCTGAGCCACACACAGGCAGCGTGCATACCGTTTGTCGCTCTGACCACATGGACTGCCCTGGTTGAGAATGTGGGACTCAATGCAGATACCGCCGCGGGCAAAAAAATTCTGATACCGCGTGCCGCTGGAGGCGTCGGCAGCTTCGCCGTGCAGTTGATGAAAGCATGGGGCGCCCACGTCGTAGGCTTATGCAGCGGCGGAAATACTGAATTTGTCAGGTCGCTGGGTGCAGACGAGGTTATTGATTACACGCAAACCGATTTTTCGACGGTGCTAAAGGACTTCGATTGTGCCTTCGATACCGTCGGCAGGGCGAGCGATTTCGAAGTCACGGAATCGCGCATCGCCGGCGCCAGCGGCGAAAATTTCGACGAAAAACTGATGTCTGTCCTGAAGCGCGACGGCAATGCAGCCTACGTAACAGTATGTTCGCCGAAAATGGTGCTAACCGATCGCTATGGCCTGGACGAGGGGCAAGAAAGGGCGCAGCAAATTTATGCACAAAGAGCAGCGGAACAGGCAAAACTCGGTCGTAAATACTATTGGTCATTCTGTAATCCGAGTGGCGAGAATCTGCAGCAAATAACCCCGCTCCTGGAGCAAGGCAAGATCAAGCCGCAGATTGACCGGGTGTTTACTATCGAAGATATGGTCGCGGCGCATGAATACTGCGAAACGAAAGGTGCGCAAGGCAAGATTGCGATACAAATCAGATCCAACCAACAGACAGAAACAGTCGCCGAGGTAAAATGACATGGAGAAATTCAAAGCAAAACTGGCAACTCCGGCCAGGGAAAGAGGCAAACTTGCACCCGTACGGATGTCGCACATTGTGCTCAGCACGCATCCCGACAACTATGAAACCATGGTGGACTGGTATCTGAAGTTCTTCGAAGCGGAAATCGCCTATGCTAATGATGATGTCGCGTTCCTTGGTTTTGATGAAGAACACCACAGGATTGCAATCGCCGCGGTACCGGACCTGGTAGCGCCGCCGCCAAACTGCTGGGGCATGAACCACTACGCCTTTACCTACAACGACCTCGATGAATTGCTGGCAACATACTCGCGGCTAAAGGCGGAGGGCATCGAACCGTACTGGCCAATTTTGCACGGCCCGACGACATCGCTTTATTACAAGGACCCGGACCTCAATCGAGTAGAGATCATCTGCGACAACATCGTGGGAGATGAGCTGCTTGAGTTCTTTCAATCAGGTGCCTTCGACGAAAACTTTATGGGCATCGTGTTTGACCCCGACGAATGGGTGGAGAAGCGCAAGAACGGCGTTTCAATCAAAGAACTGACCGCCAGGGAGAAACTCCCGGAAGGTAAGACAGCCTGGGATATGTTCAGGGAATAGAATCATGACGTCCGCAGCTCGGCCAAGACCGAAGTTGAGCCACATCGGCATTTACGTTCGCGACATGGACCGCATGCTGGATTTCTACCGCAAGGTATTTGGCTTTGTGGTGAGTGATCAGGGCCACGGTACTGCAATGCCGATACAATTGGTGTTCTTGACGGCGGATCCCACGATGCATCATCAACTGGTGTTGGCGTCGGGGCGGCCTGATGAGGCGACGTTCTCGACTGTGAATCAGCTGTCTTTTACGGTGCAAGACCTCGATGAGCTGCGCGATATTCGGCGACGTCTTGTTGATAATGGTGCAACGGATTTGCTCAACATCAATCACGGCAACGCGTGGTCAGTTTATGCAGACGATCCGGAAAATAACCGCATCGAAGTGTATCTGGACAGCCCGTTCTACGTGCCGCAACCGCATTTCGATGAGCTTGATCTCACCATGAGTGATGAGGACATCCTGACGCAAACTGAGGAAGTGTGCCGGCGCGATGCGGGGTTCATGCTCCGTGAGGACTGGCAAAAATCTATCGCACAGCAACTCGAGAACGACACGTGAAGCCAGAAATTCGTAAGATCATAACGTCGGTGGAAGAAATTCATCATGAGGGTGGGCCAGGAGTCGAGCCGCCATTAAGGCTTGGCATGATCTCCGCCGTAATCAGGAATCCGTTCGCAGGCCAATACGAAGCTGACCCGACACCGTTCATGCAGGCGCTCAAACCGCTCGGGCGCGACCTCGCCGACCGGCTGATCCAGGCACTTGGCGGTGCTGCCAACGTTGAGGCCTATGGCAAAGGCGCGATTGTCGGCGAAGCAGGCGAGCTGGAGCACGGCGCACTCTGGCATGAACCCGGTGGTTGGGGTATGCGCGAGGCGCTGGGCGGAACTCGGGCCATTGTGCCTTCCAACAAGGTAGTCGGCGCTGTGGGTACACGCCTGATCGTGCCGATGGGGCACATCAATGCCGCGTATGTCCGAAGTCACTTCGCCAGTGCGGAGATTGGCGTCTACGATGCACCGCGCAGCCATGAAATTGTTTACGGCCTGGTCATGGCGACAGGTGGCAGAATACACGCGCGGCTGGGCGGCCTTGCCGTCGCTGACATCAAAGGCGAGGATGGTTTGCGCTAATCACGCGCATCGTTTCGTCAATTTAAATTCAAGGAGTAAAGAATGAAACTGGTTTCATACACGGCGGCGGGAAATGAAAGTTACGGAGCTGTAAAAGACGGCGGGATCGTGGATCTTGCTGTGGCAATGGGCCCCGAATTTCCCGACCTGGCATCGGTCCTCGAATCGCAGCTGGATCGCGTGCGGGAGATCGTTGAGTCTGCCTCGCCCGATGTGTCACTGGACGAAGTCTCGTTCCTCCCCATAATTCCGCGACCCTCCAAAATATTGTTGGCCGCCGTGAACTACCTCGACCACATGAAGGAGGCGAATCGCGACCACACCGAAAACCCGGTCCTGTTTATTCGTCTCGCCGACTCCCAGCTCGGTCACATGCAGTCCATCGTGCGTCCGACGGTTTCTGAAAGACTCGACTATGAGGGCGAGCTTGCGATCTATATCGGCAAGCCGGGCCGGCACATCGCGCAGGATGATGCCATGGATCACATCGCGGGGTACTCGTGCTTCAACGATGCGAGCGTGCGTGACTGGCAACGCCATACCAGTCAATTCACACCCGGAAAGAACTTTGCCTCGACTGGCGCCTCGGGTCCCTGGCTGGTTACCGCCGACGACATTAAGGATCCCTTCAACCTGGGGCTGGTGACGCGAGTGAACGGAACGGAGTTGCAACGCACCAATACATCGCTAATGATCCATTCCATTCAGAAGCTGATTTCGTACATTTCGGAATTCACACCGCTGCACCCGGGCGACGTCATAGTATCCGGAACGTGCGGCGGTGTCGGGAATGCTCGCAAGCCGCCGATATTTCTCAAACCAGGCGATACCGTCGAGGTTGAAATTTCCGAGATCGGTACGCTGGTTAACTCAGTCGTCGATGAAGAGTGATCGAATGCGCGTGGGGCTACAGCGCGGCTTTTGTCTCTTGCAGACATGGCTGATCTTGACCTCATAATCGTCGGTGCCGGTGTTGTAGGTCTTGCCGTCGCGAGGGAGGCGGCGCTGCGCGGAATCGAGGCGATGGTCCTCGAGGCCGGGGATACCTTCGGCAGTGAAACCTCATCGCGCAACAGCGAAGTTATTCACGCGGGAATCTATTATGCCGCCGGCAGCCTGAAGGCACGGCATTGTGTTGCCGGTCGCGAACGGCTGTACCGATACGCGCAAGAACGCAATGTTCCCTATCGCCGCTGTGGCAAATTGATCGTTGCGAATAGCGAACAGGAAGAACAGGTCTTGCGCGATCTACACGACCGCGCCGGGAAAATTGGCCTCACGGATACCGACGCGTTGCGGTACCTCAATGCCAGCGAGGTAAAAGCGATGGAACCGGGGGTGCAAGCATTGTCGGCACTGTACTCGCCCGCGAGCGGCATTATCGACAGTCACTCCCTGATGCTCGCAATGCTGGGTGACGCACAGGCTTGCGGTGCCGAGTTGGCACTGCGAACCCGGGTTGATCAACTGCTGCCCGGTAAGCCGCATTCGCTCAGTGGTAGCAGCGATGGCGATGACTGGAGCCTGACGGCCAACAATGTCGTTGTTGCGACCGGCCTCAAATCCACGCAACTCATGCAGCAGGATGCGCGGTTGCGAGAGGCAGCGCCGGACATCCGCTGGGTGAAGGGCAATTACTTTTCGTACGCGGGGAAAAGTCCATTCAGTCACCTGGTCTATCCGGTCCCGTCGGCGGACGGTCTCGGCATTCACGCGACCCTGGACCTGGCCGGTAGCACGCGCTTTGGTCCGGATACCGAAGCTGTCGATGAAATTGCGTATCAGGTGGACCCGCGGCGCAGCGATGTTTTTGCGGCATCGATTCGCCGTTACTGGCCAGAGCTGGTCCCCGACAAGCTGATACCGGCTTATGCGGGCATTCGGCCCAAGGCAAGGACTGCCGCAGTCGACGGGGATTTCATCATTCAAGGGCCACGTGAGCTCGGCATAGAAAAGCTGGTTTTTTTACACGGAATCGAAAGTCCGGGGCTAACTGCATCGATGTCGCTCGCCAGCGCCGTTTGTGATGCGTTACCCGCCACCAATAAATAAGGAGCTGCAGTCGATGTCAACACTGGGATTTCTGGGTCTTGGGCGCATGGGTCAGGCGATGGCGCCGCGTTTGCTGGATGCGGGCTTTAATCTTGTTGTGTGGAACCGTTCACCCGAGGCAGCTTCTGTGCTGCAGCGCGCCGGTGCGCAGGTCGTTGCACATCCCTGCGACATCTGGGACCACGCGGATATCGCCATCACCATGTTGCGCGACTTTGCTGCCATGCAATCGGTGTTGCAAGGACCGCAAGGACTGTTGTCCGAGGGTTGCGCCGGAAAACTCATTTGCGACATGGCCACCTACGCACCGGCGGACTCTCTGGCTCTGGCTGCATCGGCCGAGGAACAGGGAGCGCGTTATGTGGATGCACCTGTCGGTGGCACGGTAGAGCCTGCGCGATCCGGCAATCTCGTGGTCTTTACCGGCGGCCGAAGTGACGATACCCATCGCCTGCAGGACGTACTGGCACCGTTGTCCCGGCGCATTTTCGATATGGGGCAACAGGGCAACGGCGCGAAAATGAAGATGGTCATGAACCTTGTACTGACCGTCTATTGGGAGGGTATCGCGGAGGCGCTGGCGATGGCCGATGGTGGCGCGCTGGATCCGGCGATCGCACTGGACGTGTTGGTCGAGACACCGGCAGCCATACCGATCCTGCAGAGTAAACGAGCGTTGCTGCTGGATCAGTCACACGAAGTTGGTTTTGACATTAATGGTGTGCAGAAGGACATGAATGCAGTTATGCGTACAGTCACAGAGCTGGGTCTGTCTGCGCCGGCTGCCGCCGGTACGCTCGAGGCCGTTAATGAAGCTGCCAGCAGCAAGGGCTACGGTGAACAGGACGTTACCAAGTTGACCTCCTTCCGGCGTACACAGATCGGTGGTCGGGACGAGCCGGATGACAGCTGATGTAAGCAGCAATGCAGACGTGGCAGATCCGGGGCCAGCAGAGGTGCTGGTTGTTGGTGCCGGCCCGACGGGTTTATTAGTTGCTAACCTGCTGGCAATGTACGGCATCGACGTTGTTGTCGTTGAACGCAATGCGGGCCCTGTAGAGGAGCCACGGGCGATCATTCTGGACGACGAATTTTCTCGTGTACTGGCCACACTGGGGGTCGAGCCCCATATGCGCGAACACAGTTTCGGACCCGTTGGCGTGCACTACCTGTCAATACTTCGCTTCGCGATTCTGAAGGTGGCGGGATTCATAACGCCTAACGGCTTCGCCAATCGAACGACGATCTGGCAGCCAAAGCTGGAGGAAATCCTGGCCGGAAACTTCGACCGCAAGGCGCCAGGCCGGCTATTGTTCAAACATGAGCTGACAGCCTTTAGCCAGTCCGGCACGGGCGTCATCGCGGAAGTCACAGATGCCTCTGGCGGCGTGCGCGTCGTGGCTGCACGTTTTTTGCTCGCTGCAGACGGTGCAAGAAGCCTGGTACGCGAACGACTGGGTGTCGATTTCGAAGGCTTTTCCGCACAGGACCAACCGCATGTCGTGGTCGATGTCGCTGATGACCCGGACGGCCAGCTACCGCATACAAAGTTTTTTTGTGATCCGCGCCGACCGTGTACCTGTGTGCCCTTGCCCTACGGAATGCGGCGTTTCGAGTTCTTCTTGTTCCCTGACGAAGACCCGCAGGCGATGCTCGAACCGGAAAACCTCGCGCGCCTGTTTCGACCTTATCGTGACTTTAAAACGGTGCAGGTCGTGCGCAAGGCGGTCTATGTCTTTCACTCGAGGCTGGTGTCAAAAATGCAGGTCGGCCCTGTGTTCTTGCTGGGCGATGCGGCCCACCTGATGCCGCCTTTTGGCGCGCAGGGGATGAACTCCGGTGCCCGAGACGCCAATAACCTGGCATGGAAGATTGCTGCTGTGCTGTCGGGTCGAGGCGGGTCGCAAATGCTTGCGAGTTATGAACAGGAGCGGCGCGATCATGTCTCGCGAATCATCCGTTACTCCGTGCAAATGGGTCGATTAAGCAACATCACGTCGAAACCGGTCGCCTTGTGTCGAGATTTGCTGTTTGCTTTGCTCAATATCCTGCCACCGGTGCGCCGGTATTTTCGCAGCATGCGCCACATGCCAAAACCGGATGTCGGAGCAGGACTGGTCGTGAGGCAGCCTGGCGATGCAAGGGACAGCCAGCTTGGACGTCCTGTGCCGCGCCTGAACCTGATCCGGCGGGACGGTGGCCACACGACGTTGGACGATGCGATGGGCGCGGGTTTCGCCCTGGTGGCCGTCGATGTTGAGGGCGACATCGATATTGCTGATACCAACGCGCGTCAGTTGGACCCGGACATACGTTGCGTCCAAATCAGCCTGAATACGACCGCCGAGTATTCACCCGGGGATGACGCAGGGCAGCAATGGTGCCAGCAGCACCGCGGCAGAATTTTCCTGGTGCGGCCTGATCGCTACGTCGCAGTTTCCACGGAGCCCGCTGAGATTGCTTCGGCGATCAACGCGTTTCGCGACATGGCCTGATTGCAGGACTGAACAGGGGCTACTGATCGGCGCCCGAGTCAGTATCGTCAGCATCCGCTGCGCCATCCTCGGCAGACGCTTTGTCTTTTTCCTGCACCTGCTTGACCAGTCCGGTATTGATGCTGCCAGGAGCGCCGGCCCCCGACGCTGCCGACGTCCCGTAACCGCTTGAGGATCCACCCTGGGTGGCGCCGAGCATGGCGGCACCGCTACTGGCCAGGCTGCCGCCGACTTCTCGGCGTGTCCCGCCCAGATCGGTTACGGTCCAGTCGTTGATGTCGGCATCCAGTGTCGACGCAGCTTGTAATGCGGCCAGTTCCTTACCCTCAAGGTACTGGGACAAATGCGCGCTTAGATCGGATTGAAAGTTCGGGAAAAACGCCTTGTTGCGTTCGTAGAAGTTCGAAACACGGAATTTCCGGGCATTCTTGATGGCTGTGCCGCGATTTGCGTTGATGAAGACGATGGCATTTTCGGTCAGTGCATCATGAACAGTCTTCCCGGTGTACGCGCGTTTTCGAATATTCGGACTACCGATGATGCCCTGGTAGAGGCCATAAATGACTAACGGGTTGCCGTCATAATTCTGCTTCAGAATGACGTTTTGAATATCGTTCAGGCTAAGCGAAACGCCTTCGACGACCAGCAGTTTCTTATCGAGTACCGAGTCTCTGCCGTACAGAAATTTCTCGAGATTTCGTTCCGGATAGACTTTTACGATTTCGTTCAGGATCGTAATGTTGTAGAGGTTTAACCAGTAAGCGAGTTGCTCGTTACGTGAAAAGCGCTGCAGACCGACTTGGGCGGTCGCATTTTCGATGCCCTTCTTTATTTCCTCAAGTTGTTGCTGAGCCGATTCATTGTCGACAAATGTCTCGAAGAAAAAACGGTTTCCCTCGTTGACGGTCCACCGATTCACTTTTCCCTTTAGCCGGGTACCGGTTTTCGACGTTTCCCGAGGTGCTTTCTCGCGGTTGGAGCGACCGATATCGATCACGACCGCGTCGAGTAGCACGTTCAGGTTGTCATAGCTGATCGCGTAGTTGGAGCTCTCGTCAGAGCCCTGAAAGGGTGCAGGTACCTCGGCGGCTACCGCTAGGCTTGAACTGCACAACAACAGTCCGCCGAGAGCGGCGGCGATCGCAGCTCCAAATCGATTCGTTTTCATGGTGACTCCCCGTGCCTGGGCGGCATCGTATCCGTGGGCTTTGTACTGACTTAGATGCCGGCAAAGCCGGTTTGGTTGCATCAATTTCGATGCACTGGTCACCACAGGTGAGCCCCTGGCTGCTCAATTCCGGGTCGTTGCCCTTAGTCGCCCGCAAGCTCCCGCATAATAATGCTCCAGTGATCCAGGGCGTCATAAAACGCCTTGATGGGCACGCGCTCGTTGAGGCCGTGCGCGAACATCTCGTCCGGATTCATAAAGATGCCGCTCGCCGCCCAGGTGGGGATACCGGCACGACGAAAATGCATACCGTCTGTACCGCCCGATTCCATATAGGCAATCATTCGGACGCCGGGGTAGCGTCCTTGCACAGCCTCGCTGATCGCAGCACGAATCTCCTCGCGCAGTTCTGAGACCGGGCTTTCAACGGGCACATTCAGCTCTTTGAACTCAATCGCATCGTTGCCAATAACCCGCTGCAGTTCCTTGAGAACTTCCGCTGTGGGAACACCGACAAAAACGCGGCAATTAACCGTTGCTGTTGCAGACTGGGGCAATGCATTTTCCGCATGTCCGGCCCGCAACATTGTGACGACACAGGTTGTTCGGGTTGTGCCTACGTACGACGATTCAACAGCGAGTCGATCTGATGCCGTTGTATCTTCCGGGTTATTCGCAAACCGCACCATGGCATCGCCGAGTTCGCCGCCCATTTGTTCGCCTGTCACCTTGAAAAACTCCAGCGTCATCGGGTTCCAGCGTACCGGGAAACGGTGCGCCTGAATCTTAGCGATCGCATCGGCGAGGTCGTAGATCGCATTGTCCGGACGAGGCCGCGAGCTATGACCACCCGGATTGCGTGCTGTGATTTCCCAGGTGACGTAGGTTTTTTCTGCCGCCTGGATGTTGTACACAAGCGCCTTGCCATGTTCGTTGAGGTCGCCACCACCAGCATCCGAGTTCAATGCGAATTCAGCTTCAGCGAGGTCGTCGCGTTCGTAAGCGAGCTGGCGTGTGGTCACCATGCTGCTCTCCTCATCACCCGAGAACACCAGGATCAGGTCGCGATTCGGTACAAAGCCCTCTTTCTTCAGTCGAATAAATGTCGAAGTAAGCTGCGCCACGCCGAACTTGTTGTCGATTGTGCCGCGTGCATAGAAATAGTCGTCATCCTGGGTCAGCTTGAAAGGCGGTCGCTCCCAGTCGTCGGGATTCGCCTCGACAACGTCCATATGCCCGAGAAACAGAATCGGCGCCTTACCGGACGATCCGTCACCGCGATAGCGGGCGATCAATGACGCGGTCTCGCCATTCGGCAGAACTTCAACGTCGGCCTTCGACAGACCCGCTGCAATCAGCTGATTGGCCAGGTAGTTTGCAACCTCCGGCACGTTGCCAAGATTCTTCGCCGTCTCCACTTCGATAATGCGCTTGTATATCTCGAGCGTCTTTTGAGCGTGTTCGGAGTTTGTGTCCTGGGCGAGCGCCGAAACGGACAACACGAGCGTGGTAATCAACAGGGAAACTGTCTTTTTCATCTGAACCTCTGCGCGCACATCAATAGTGATTGCGCATAGTAACCGGAAAAGCATAAGGGGGCAGAATCAGAATGAGCGGCGGAAAGTGACGAGCGTGGCATCGAGTTCAAATTACCTGACCGGATTTGCGTGGTCTTCCTGCTAAGGGGAGTAGAAACATCAAAACGGGACAGGCCAATGAATATTTCACGCACATTAATTGTGACAGTCGTGCTGCTGTCGGCTGGGACATTTCCCGCCGCCGCTCAGGACATGAGCGAAGCGATCGCGAAAGCAGCGGGCGTACCGGAGATACCCGCGTTCCTGCCGGACAAGTACACGGTACAGGCGGCCGATCCGCTGGCGATTGACGGTGTCTGGATGATCTCGTCACTGCGAAAAAAGATCCGTATCGATCAGGGACGCGCATATGCCGTTGATCCCTGGCTGCACATGTTCGTGCTTCGAGTCATGCCGGACATGGTGGTGATGCAGAATATGCGCCGCACCGGTGAGGGCCGCTATGAGGCAGACGACTTGCCGCTGATGGGGCCTGCCGTGATGGACCTGGACGCCAAAGGCAATCTGAACGTGAGCGTGCAGAGTGCATTTGGCCCGGTGAAGTACGGCCTTGTGCGCCTGGAAGTACTGTATCCCGAGGAGCTCAGCAGCGAAGTGCATGCGGCGACGGGACAGACCATCAGCATCGCGTCTGCGCTGCCATTGTCGCGCCCCGTCCTGCCTTCAAGGCCTGCCTACAATCCACCGCCCGCCAATAACCCGCCACCCGCCTACAATCCACCAGCCCCCGTTGCCGGGCAGCCGGTCGCGACGGATGGTCCCTGCGTTGCTATCGGCGTAGACCCGGACACGGGTGCCACGATTTGTGCGGAGTGATCCAGTGATTCTGCCCCGGTACGGACGTATCCGCCTTTTGTGGCTGGGTCTGTTTGCATGTCTTGCAGTCGCGACCAGCAGCGTCAGCAACGCGCAGGAAGATGACGCCAGTCTCTTTTCCGGCTGCGACAATGACACCCGGGCACCGAGCGGCGAGACGATAGCGCGACCTGCGCCTGTGGTCGATCGTTTTACCGAACGCGCTTTCGCCAGTTTTACGATGGACGACGTGGAGCGCGGTGTTGCGGGAGACCTGGATTCCCTGTGCTGGTCCCGGCTCGATGGCTTGTGGCGAGCTGAAACCCCCATTGTCCTGGCGGAAGGCCAGGTTGATGAAAGCTTGTGGGGCGCATCGGGCCCCGAACTGATGAAGCTGGCCAATGGCAACTTCACGACACCGCGGCACATCGTCATTGTCGAATCTCCGAATTCAGACGATACGCTGTATCTTGCGACCGGGCTCAGGGGCGACCAGTTCGTCAAGTTTCAGAGTACCGACGGCGTGCCGCTCGATGGGGTGCTGCAACGAAACGGTGCCGACAAAACGTTTCGTGCCGCCAGTTCGTTCGAATACGGCAACACGTTGACGCTTAGCGTTACGAGTCGCGGACGCATTCACTTGCGAATCGGTGGCTACGATTACTACCGGCCGCGGCCCAACAACACGCTGGAAAACATGGCGGCCCAGGAACCGTCTGATCATCCTTTCCTGTTGCCGCAGAATCTCGGTTATCTCGCAGCGAGCCGTCGCGGCTACGACCTGGCGATGCAAGACCCGCTGTACCTGTACGAGAACAACAAGCAGGAGATATTCAAAAAACTCGATCCGCAGAAATACTACACCGCCGAAAAACACATCGTGCCGGTCAACTTCAAGTACATCCCGGAGAGCGGGCAGGGCACGATCTATCGCAAGTCGCTGGTATCCAGCGAACAGCACATCCAGGAAACGTCGTCGCACACCTTCGGTGCAAGCCTGACCGTTTCCGGCGGCGGCAGAAGCCTGAGCAACGACAGGGCGAACTTCTCCGCGACCGCCGGATACTCGGCGACAAAAGAATCGTCGGAAAGCATGAGCAACAGCAGCACGGTTGCTCAGGCGGTCGGTTACTCGCGGCACAAGAAATACGCACTGGTGCTGGATCACCCGTATGCCGAGCTCTCCGATGCGTTCGTCGAAGCTGTCGACGAGGCGCGCGATAATTTTCGTTACCAGGCGCTGATCAACAAGTTCGGCACTCACTACCCTTACGCGGTGACCTACGGTGCCACGGCCCGCATGACGCACGACCTCAATGCCAGTGAATACAGCCAGCGTGCGTCACAGAATTCATCCTACAGTGCCAATGCCGGTGCCACTGTTTATGGCGTGGAAGGCTCGGTTAATGTCAGCCAGCAGTCCGGCACGTCCAGCGGCAGCTCGGGCACGATGTCGGATGAGAAGACCACTTTCGTTGCTGTCGGCGGTAACGGTTCCTGGGACCAGAACGGCTACAGCGCCGGTGAAGACAACTATCCAATTCTGCTGGACTTAAGGCCCATATCGGAGCTGCTCAATCCAATGAATTTTCCGGGTCAACCGGAGATCTACGTGACGGTTCGCAACAACCTCGAAGCCGCGACACGCCGCTACCTGGGAAGTTTCGTGTCGGACCCCGAGAAAGCCATACAAACGGTGTCCTGGTTGCCGGAAGTGAAGCCGCCTGAGCCCATTGAAGTGTGGCGTGTCTATATTCGCAAAATCTGGTGCGCGGGATTTCACCCGACAGCAAAGTACGCGCTGGCGTCGAAGCTTGAGATTGCCGGCTATACGGGAACCAACGCCAATCGCAAGGATCTCGACACGACCATCAAGACGGACGGTTTGAAAACCAAAAAGTGCGCGTTAAAAAATACACGCACGACCGTTGACTATGGGCGTCCGGGCCTGATCGAGCTCAGAGGCACGCGCGCCGAGCTGGCTGCCGCCGTGGTCGAACTCAATATGGATTGGCACTACAACAAAACGTCCAATAAGAAGCGCAACAACAAGAAAGTATTCGCCGGCAAGCTGGCGAAGAGCGTGCCGGTCAATACACGTATCGACGAGACCTGGAAAGTAAAAGGGGCGGCGCTGCCTGTTTACCATTTGCTCGTCAGATTCAAGCGCATCAAATAGAGCGTGGATGTTTACCAAGGACTGACTATGAATATGAAAACAAACTATCGGGTGTCGGGCATTCTGGCGTTGCTTTTCTGCGCACAGGTAATGGCTGACGGATACACACCGGATGTCGTCGAGTTTGATGGCACGACGACACTCGCCTTTGATGCTGCGCCGCAACTTGTGCTCGCAGATGGTGGCACGGTCGAGTTCTGGGTTGTCCCGGACTGGAACAGCGATCCCGGCTACGACCCGGCGATCTTGAGCAACAAGGGTCCCGAAGGCCTGTCTTACCTGGTTGCCATGCTGCGCGATCGTAGCGGCATCGCATTTGCCGCCGGTGAGGCCGAGGATGTGTTTACGTTTGACTTTGCCGACGGCCGCTTGCACCACGTTGCGATCAGCCAGTTCGACGATGGCATCAGCATTTATGTCGATGGCCAGGTGGTAGGAGGCTCGGCAACTAAATCACTGAATCTGCCGAGCGACGGTGTCTGGGTCGGATCGATCGACGGCGCGAATAACCGGTTTGTTGGTGCGATCGCCGGAATGCGTTTCTGGGACACCGTTTTGACCCAGCAGGAGATCGTGGAGTTTGCCCTGACCGATGTCTTCGACGGTGACCACCCCAACATCGACAACCTGTCAGCAATGAGTAATTTCAGCAGCGGCGAACTACTGCTGGTACAACCGGAGTCTGAACAATGAAAACGATGAGACTGAGAACGATCGGCGTGTCCCTCGTGGCGATCGTATTGTGTACTGCGAGCAATACTGTATTGATTTCTGCTGCACAGGCGGCACCGACAAAAACCTTAACGAAGCAGCCATCTTCGAGCAGCGTCAAGCCCAGAGATGGGCAGCGCCAGAGTATGGGGTCGCGAGCGCGCAGCCGCGCGTCGATGCGAGTCGCACCCCGCCAGGTAGCGCAAAATGTTGAGAAGGCTGCCCAACGCCGAGCCAGCGGGCAGTCTGCAACCAGTGTGCCGGGCAATGCCGGACAACCGACAGCAAATGGCGCGACGCCGAGCGGCACGCAAACATTGGCTGTTGCGCCAGTACCCGCGCCGCCCCGGTCAAACCAGCGCACGGACGCGGGCGCGCGGGCAGCGTTATCAACACGCACGACAGCAAGCGGCAAAACCAAAGTCCTGGCATCGAGCACGGCGAAATAGAGCGGATGTAAGTGCTTTGCGCGGCCAGTTGCATCGGCACATTAGCTCGGTGCGACGGCCGCGACGTTAACCGGACAAAACGTTATGCTTGTTACGCAGGAATTATGATCGTTCCGCTTCAATCCTGAAGCAGTCGCTTGAAACGCAGATCACGCACTCGACCAATTCGCCAGCCAATCCCCAGTTCATTCACGTTGCCCAATTCATCTCGACAGAAACGGACGAGGGCACCTTCGTCTCCAAGGCGTATGTCGTAAACAAAGCTATCGCGATAGACCGGACTAAGTTCAAAGGCAATGTCCGGGCGGTGTTTTATGTGCAGTACCAGGCTGGTATCGCTCTTTCGAATCTCGTATGTCGCACCGATTTCGCTGCTGTAGAACTGACCTGTAAATGAATCGAGGTCTGACATCTTGGGGGCCCACGTCTTGACCTTGCGAAATTGCTCGACGTTACCTGTATTGTATTCAATTCGATACCGGTCATTACCCTCAACGACCATGATATTGTCATTCTTAAGTATGGCACGATCTTCAGATAGCGCTGTTGCTGATATTTTGCCCAATACCAGTCCGACTTCTCCATGCACGAGCATCGTTGGCATGCCGGTGACCTCGCTCACATACAATCCTGCTTCAACATCTATCTCATTCGAGCCGCTGCGAACATGTACGGAGTTTGAGTCTGGCAAAAATAGATCGGCAACTTTTCTTCCGAAGTAATCGCCGCCAAACGTATAGTCCGGATCTCCGGCGTTGCACGCGACGGCAATCGAAAGTTGGAAGTCTGGGTAGAAGGCCAGCCAGGCACGGTAGGCACCAATGCCCCCTGCATGTGAAATTTCTGCAGTGTCGTTGTAGGTGCGTTGATAGAGTCCATGGGAGTAATCGGATTGCCGTCCACTATTCAGCACCGCGCGGCGCTCAAATTCGGCTGCGACGAAATTTCCGAGCTTTCGTTCCGAGAGCACCGCGTTCCATGTCAACAGATCCTCCACGCTCGTCAGTATTCCGGCGTCGCCATACACATTCTCGAACGGCATTGTTTGAACATAGCCACGTACGGTATCCATATATGCAATTGATCGACCACTGACTACACGTCGAAAGTCATCCCGCCATTGCGTGGATGTCATTCCAAACGGTTCAAATAGCTTTTCACGCGAAAAGTCCTGTAATGACTGGCCAGCAACGCGCTCCGCGACGATGGCAAGCAGGACAAAACCCGAGTTCGTATAGCTGAACTCATCGCCGGGCAAAAAATCCAGTTGTTGTTGGCGAACAATGATGTCAAGAACGTCGGCGTTGCTCATGACGCGCGTCGTTCGCCCCCAACCAGCCAGTTCATCCACGATGCCCCAGTCTCTAATACCGCTCGTGTGCGATAGCAGATGCTCAATACTTATTGGGACGCCATAATCGGGCAGCTCGGGAATATACTTTCGGACATCATCGCTTAGTTTCAGTTTGCCATCTTGTGCTAGAACCAGAATCGCTGCCGCCGTGAACTGTTTCGAAACTGAGCCGACTTCAAACAAGGTGGTTGGTTCGTTTGCAACTTCGTGTTCCAGGTCGGCGGCACCGTAGGCGCGCGATAAAACCACCTGTCCATCCTGAGCGACCCCAACTGCGCAACCCGGTGTCGACAGCGAATTCCAGGGTTCAAAGATTGCGTCGACGGCACGATCGAGGCGACTATCGTCGGCGACAGCCGTTCCGCCCAATATTAAGGTCAGAAAAAACAATCTTGCGATCAACATTGGTCTGTTCCTACTGAACTGGCGAAGTGTCCAATCATGTCAATACCCGTCAACTGGCTTGATTTGCTTCGGAGTCGGGTTGCGTCGAACAGGCGTTCTCGTTAATATTTGTCCGGACAACAGGACTAATATGAAATTTATCATGATGATCTTTCGCTTGCAACGCTGTAGCCCCATGGGAATGTCGTGATGAGCAAATGTATGTGCCCGCGGGCTCTACTGTTTGTTCCCGCCAGCCGACCGGATCGAATTCACAAAGCGTTGGCAACGAACGCCGACATGGTTTGTGTAGACCTCGAAGACGGTGTCGACCTGGATAGCAAAGATTCGGCTAGGGAGTCGCTGCTCGCATTTTTGTCGTCGGCAAATTTTGATGCCGATCGATTGTCAGTACGCGTCAATAACCCTGTAAGCGATTTGGGGCAACAAGACCTAATGGCTATTGCAGGGTTGCATCAGCCGGTCAAACGATTGTTGTTACCGAAAGTAGCAGACACAGAGACGATAGAAGCCGTTTCCGAAGTGTGCCCGCATGTTGAAGAGTCCATCGTGATCATTGAAACGAGTAAAGGACTCTCCAATGTCTTTGCGTTGGCGGCCCACCAAAAGGTATCTGCCGTATGTTTTGGATCCGCGGATTGGTCTACGGAGGTGGGTTGTTCGATGGAGTGGGATGCATTGTTGTACGCGCGATCAAGGATTATTCATGCGGCGGCCGAGGGAGGCAGCGCCCCCATCGATGGAGCATGGCTACAGCTGGACGATGAGGAAGGACTGGAAACGGAAAGTCGGCAACTTCGCAGTCTCGGTTTCCTGGGCCGGATAGCATTGCATCCAAGGCAGATTACGGCAATTCTGCGTTCGTTCACGCCGGATGCAAGTACGATTGAACAAGCGAAACAAGTGCTTGAGGCCAGCGCACAAAACTCGACCGGCGCATTTCAAATCAACGGATTGATGGTTGATGAGCCAATAATTAGACGTGCCCGTCGGGTACTGGAATCTGTTGGGATATCCTGTTCCGACGCAACAAAATAAGTGGGAGATCCGATGACTTACGGTACAGAAAAAGTAGGAGCAAACCGATACAGGGAGGTGCTAGGAAGAGATTACGAGGACTTTCAGGTCGGGGATATTTATGAGCACAGGCCAGGCCGTACATTGCTGCAGGCTGACAATACGTGGTTTACGCTACTTACAATGAACACTCACCCAGTGCATTTCGATCTCAATTTCGCCGCGGCAGCGGAATTCGAAAAGCCACTGATGAACAGTACGCTAACCCTTGCACTCGTTACTGGCATGAGTGTCAGCGATACAAGCCAACGTGCGATTGCTAATCTCGGCTGGGACAAAGTTCGACTAATCGCACCGGTCTTTGAAGGTGACACGCTATATGCGGAGAGCGAAGTCCTGAGCAAGCGAGTATCCAGGTCACGACCCGGGCAAGGGATTGTGACGATAAGAACCACCGGGATTAATCAGGATGATGTACCGGTCATTAATTTCGAACGATCGTTTCTGATCGCTCAGCGCACTGAATCGACGAGCCAATAAAATTTGGCGCGGACATTTCTGCATGCACTTAACTGCGGCTACGACAACACGTAGTTGGGAAGCAACAGCGACAGGGTTGGGAAAACAGTAACCAGCAATAGAGATAGCAGAAGAATCAGTGCAAACGGCCAAATTCCGCGGACAATTTCCGCCATCGACGCTTTGCTCGTCGTTGACAATGCAAAAAGGGTCAGGCCTACAGGCGGTGTAATCGTTGCAATCTGCATATTGACAATAACGATTACCGCATAGTGGACAGGGTTAATGCCCAACGCCAGCATGATCGGCAGCACGATTGGAAGCGTGATCAAAATGACAGAAATGACTTCCAGAAAAATTCCAAGGAAGAGCATCGCGATATTCATGATTAATAGAAACTTCCAGGTCGAAATATTGCTGGAAACTACCGCTTGCAACAAAGTTTCGGATACCTGAGACGCAATAATCCAGTGACTAAAAGCAAATGACATCGCAACAATAAACATGATGCGCGCGGTATTCGTGATCGACTTTGTCAGTAGCTCCATCAGTGAGTGCCACTTAATGTCCCGGTATACAAATAGTCCGGCACACATGGAAATTATTGCGGCCAACGATGCAGCTTCTGCGACGGTAACGATGCCGCCGTAGATACCACCAAGGATTAGCACCGGGATGGCCAATGCAGGCAGCGCTTCAATATGAAGCCGGAGAATGGCACGGCGGTCGGGCCGTCCGTGGCTTGTCAGGTTGTGGCGCCGTCCGTAATAGATCACTAAAACAGAAAACAGGGCGACCTGTATCAGGCCGGGCAAGACACCCGCAAGGAATAGCCGGGGGACAGACGAACCGGTTACATAGCCGTAAACGATCAGCGCGATACTGGGTGGAATCAGAATGCCGAGCGTCCCGGAGGCGCCCACTACACCAAGCGCAAACTCGCGTGGATACGCCCGCTCAGTCATGGCGGGAATCAGGATCGCCCCCAAAGCAATGACCGTTGCAGTTGATGAGCCCGATATCGCGGAGAATCCGAGCGCTGCAAAAACGCATGCCAGTCCAAGGCCACCTTTTAGCCATCCAGTCCACACATCTGCCAGCTCAACGAGGACGCGTCCCGCGCGGCTGCATTCAAGAAACGTGGTGGCCAATACGAAATATGGGATCGCAATCAAACTACTGGAATTCAAGTGGTCCAGAATAATCTGGGCCAGCCCCCCGACGGTATCGCCTGAGACAAAGAAAAGGATCAATGCAGAACCGCCCAGCGCGACATAAATTGGAATGCCTAGCAGGATGAATACCCCTAAAAGGGCACCGATGCCAAGTAGCGTTAGCAAGTTACTATGCTCCCGGCGGAAGCAGGATGTCGACTACTGCTCTGCACGCGATTTCCGGATAAGCTGAATTGATGCATGCAAACGGCCGGCATAGCGGCAGGAAATTGACGCCAGGCCGATTGGCAGGCAGAGGTAATACACCCACATCGGCAAGGCGAGGCTGCTATCGCTGCGTTCGCCGAGCCGCAGGGCGAACTGAACAACTTGCAAGCCGCCTACCATCACCGCCAGGCAAAAAAGCATGGCGCAGAAATCCTGCAGCACGGCAAAGTAAAGTGTCCATTTTTTCGATAACAGACTGGTCAACAGATCCGCTTTTACATGGTCGGAGTCCAGTACCGCGCGCGCGCCCGCGAGGAAAAAAGCCCAGGTTATAAGGTACACAACCATTTCGCCGGGCCAGTCTAGAGCATATTGTGGCGTAAGGTATCGTGAAACAATCGCAAAGATAGATAGCGCCAGGCTCAGTAACGTTAGCGATCCGATGACGACTATTTCTATGCGATTCCAAGTTGTCAGAAACTTTGTAAGTCGAAGGCTAGTCACTCAGGCGACACCATCTGGGCGCATTGCATCCAATACATCCGCTGCAGCTGATACCAAAGACATGTCCATGCCGAGTTCCTTGGCCAGCAAGACGGAGCGGTCAAACAATTCACCGCGACGTGCCGCCGATAAGGCCTCAACGTCGCTAAATATCTCGATGCCATTTTGTTCCAATTCCTCTCGTGCACTCTGCTGACGCCGTTGTGCCAGGAGTCGTGAGTCGTCCACGATACTCTCCCAAACTGCCGTAATTCTTTGTTGATCTGATTCCGACATAGCGTGCCACGTGCGCAAACTAATCAGCGGGACATAGCCAAGGTAGCTAGAGCGCTCTTCATAGCAGAAGCGAATACCGGACTCCCACATCTGACCCGACCGCAGTGTTTCATGCGTCGTTTGAACTGCATCAACGTTGCCCTGCGATACTGCAATAGCAAGGTCACTAAACGGTATTACTATGGGGTTAGCGTCGAACAGCTTGTATAGCTCAAGCGATGCGCGGCTTCCTGGAACCCGAATCTTGAGCCCCTTCATATCTGATATCGACCTAACCCGGCGTTCGGTCGTGTATAGATTTGTATAGCCAAGGTCAAGCGAGCGCCCAAGCATGTGAGTCTTTGTCTTCTCTTCCATGAGCCGATACAACTCGGCACCGATCGGCCCATCATTGATGGCGTATACCGTGCTCAGGTCGGATCCATAGAACATTGGCAATGTAAAAAGGTTGGCATTTGCATCGAAACGCGTCATTTTCGAGAGGGCCGGAACACCGATATCGACCAAGCCCCAATGCAAAGCCTTGACAATATCCCGGTCCTTAGCGAGCTGGGCTGAGGAAAATACTGTCGCTTGCATTGCGTGGCCCGTTTCTTCGCCCAGGCGTACTTCAAAAACACCCAGAGCCTCGTTCCGCACGTGGTTTGCTGCGGTATCAACGCTTATCTTCAGTAAGGTATCAGGGCGAAAGCGTTCGCCAAACGCCAGCGTCGGTGCGCAGCAAGCGGCCGCACCGGCAGCCAACACGGTGCGTCTTGAAATTCCACCAGTCTTTCCGTGATTCATAAACACGCGACCCGCGCTGCAATTGCGACAATTCTGCAAACATCTTGAATTGTTCCGGAAATCAAGTCAAGATTCATCCGTACATCCGTACTAATTTAGCTGCTGGAGTTAAGCATGATTGAACCACCATTGAACGATGTCAGGGTCCTCGCTGTCGAGCAATACGGCGCCGGTCCTTTTGGTACATTGTTCCTGGCAATGATGGGTGCCGAGGTCATCAAGATCGAGAATCCGTCTGCTGGTGGCGACGTTTCTCGTGGCATTGGGCCGCACTACAGTGGTGATCCAGCTGATAGTGATTCAAGCCTTTTCTTCCAAGGGTTGAATCACAACAAGAAAAGTATTGCTGTAGATATCAGTACCGACGAAGGTAAGAAAATATTCAACAAACTATTGCCAACTGCTGACGCAATCTGCACAAATCTTCGTGGCGATGTGCCGACTAAGCTTGGGCTAACCTATAATCAAGTTAAAGAATACAACGAGCGTCTGGTTTGTGCGCACCTCACCGGTTACGGGCGTGAAAATGAGCGAGCGAGTCGGCCGGGATACGACTACATCATGCAAGCGGAGGCTGGTTACTTTCACCTTACTGGCGATCCTGATGGGCCACCGACTCGATTCGGTTTGTCGGCGATTGACTTCATGACGGGTGTTACGATGTCGTTGGGTTTAACTTCCTGTCTTTACCAGGCGCTGCGAACAGGCCATGGTCGTGATGTCGACGTCAGTTTATTCGACGTGGCTCTGTACAACCTCAACTACGTCGCCATGTGGTACCTCAATGCGAAGTTCGAGCAACCGCGGGTCGAACGTTCGGCCCACTTTGCATTGGTACCGTGTCAGCTATTCAAGACAGCAGATAGCTGGATATATGTCATGTGCAATAAGGAAAAGTTCTGGCATCAATTGTGCCTGAAAATCGGCGCCGGCGATCTATTGGCGGATTCACGATTCAAAGACTTCCCAGCGCGGTTGAAGCATCGTAAGCAATTAACAGAGGTGTTGGACAAGATATTCATCAAAGAATCCACTGAACAGTGGATGGAGCGCTTCGGGGTTGAGGTGCCGGCATCAGCCGTCTTGAGTCTTGAAGATGCCCTGAACAACTCCTTTCTTACCGACAATGAAAACATTGTAGATTGCGAAAGAGAAGCCAATTCTCCAATTAGATTTTTGAGAAATCCTGTGCGGTACAATGAGGGTGTCGAGACCGCTTGTGCGCCCAGACTGGGAGAACACACCGAAGAACTACTGGCAGAAATTGGGTACAATGATGCGGATCTAAGCCAATTTCGTCGCGACAGGATCATTCTCTAACCACCCTAATTGAGCACATCAAATATGCAGACCACCACCCGGGAGCCACGTTATTCAATAATTGCTCGGCAACTGGCCAGCGATATTGAGCAAGGCAAATTCAGTGTCGGCGAAATGCTTCCCACAGAATCCGAATTGACACGAGATTTCGGGGCTAGCCGTCATACTGTCAGGTCTGCAATCAAGCAACTTCAAACGCTAGGCTTAGTAGCGACGCGTCGAGGTCGTGGCACTGAGGTGGTCTCTTCCAAGCCGTTGCAATCAAAAGTTGGATTTTCGTTCGACAACCTGAACGATTTCCTGCTCATTGCTGAGCTCACCAAGTTAACCGGTATACGCAAAACGCACGACCGGGTTTCCACGTCACTAGCGGCAGCGACTGACTGGATGAAGGGTGAACGCTGCCTGTGCGTGAAGGCTATTCGATCGTCCATCGCCGATAGCGAAAACATCGCTTACATTGAGATATATCTGCGTGGCCAATACGCGTCAATTGAGAAAAAAATTGCACGAAAACCAATCGCTATATCCAAATTGGTCGAGCAGGAGTTCAGCCTCCAGACGAAGGAAGTTCGACAACTCATTCGACCACAGGCAGTAAGCAAAGAAGTTGCGGCCAAGCTGAAAGTGGAAGAGGGATCGCCCGGTCTCAGTGTAGGTCGCCGCTACATCGCAGACAACGATGAAACCTATATGTACGTCATTAGCCATCAGGCGGGTAGCAATGCGTGTATAGAACTGAGAATGAGATACGATCGTTAGCATCTCACCCGCACACGCAATATGCTTGGATAAAATCGCAGCGGTATAGCTTCAGATGTCGTCCGAACCTGGCAAGTGACTGCGGTCGGGCAGGGCATAGATATACCGTCGCGAATCAAATCACGTTGCCATCGTTAGCAATAATCGCCAGCTGATTCCCGGCTCCTCCAACGATCATCCATCGGGCCACCGGTGTGCCCCTCCCCACCCTACCTGCCTCGGTCAGAGGCAGGCCCTGATTTCGTGCTGATGCTTTTTAGCACTGTCATTCTCCTCGTTCCCGCAACCGCTAAAAGGGACATGCTTGACTATTTTGGCGATCATTGTTAGCGTCAAGTTGTTCGGTCAACCGGATTAATTAATCAGCAAGTCAAAGGCGGAAATGTCTTAAAGCCAGGTCGGAAGTCCTCGCGGTCAGCGCTAGCGGCCCTTGGTAAGACCCGTACTACAATTTTGGGGGCAACAGTGATGAGAATACAGATTATTGGATTGGTGCTTTTCGTCGGGGCGGTGTGTCTAGCTGAGTCAGCGACTGCACAAACAGCAAACAGTGAAACCACGACTAAGCGCGCCTTGGAAGAGATTGTCGTTACCGCATCAAGGCGGTCCGAGTCACTCCAGGATACGTCGATTTCAGTTTCTGCAGTGACTGGCGGGTTTCTGAATAAAGTTGGCGCAACAACACTGGACGACTACATGGGCTATGTGCCCAGCGTCAACGCAGCAAGCAATACAGCGGGCGAGCGTGGCGGGCTGAACATCCTGATACGCGGCATCAGCAACACGCGCATCGCTCTGGGGGACGCCTCCTTGCTGACGGCAACCACCGGTTTTTATCTGAACGACATCCCGATAACCGCGATCGACACGCAGTTGTTTGATGTTGATCGCGTCGAGGTACTAAGGGGTCCGCAAGGCACACTGTACGGCGCCTCTTCGCAGGGCGGAGCCGTTAAGCTCATTCTAAATAAGCCAAATCTAAACGAAATAGAGGGAGCGGCTGAGGGCAGCTATAGTTTCCTCGACGGCGGTGGCAAAGGCAGCGATGTCAGTGGAATGCTGAACCTTCCGATCTTCGAAGGAGTATTTGGAATTCGAATTGTCGGCGAGTATCGAGAGAGAGACGGCTTTATCAACACGTTCACCGTTCCTCTGGACAATCTATCCGGCCAGGTCCCCGCGCCGGTCAGTGACGTGCTTGATGTTCGGCCAGCGGCAGGAAGTCGTCTATGGACTGAGGGCAGTAACACGCGCGAAGCGACCGGCGGCAGTATCTCCGCGCTTTATACGCCAAACGAGAATCTGACGGTTGACTTCACCCAACTTTGGCAGCTAACCAAGAACGGAGATGTCAATTGGGTCGATGCTCGGTTTGGCGGTGAATATGAGCAGGAAAAGTACATCCTTGAACCAAATCAGAGTGACGTGACACTCAGCGCATTGACGGTTTCGTACGATTTCAATCCGTTCACAGTGGTCTCGAATACCGGATACTACAAACGTGACTACGATGAAATTATCGATTTCACACGACCGATCTTCAACGGAGAGGGCTTTGGCGGCGTCCTCGACTACATTCCGGCCGCAGCTACACTGACAAGTCAGGGCGGCATGAGGACGTTCACGCAAGAGTTTCGAATTGAATCCAACCGAAGTGCATTCAGTGACTCATTCATGAGCCGACTCGATTGGGTCATAGGCGGCTTCTACATGGATGCGAAAAGAACCTTTCTCCAAATTCAGGAGGCTCCCGGTTGGGAGGCTGCATCTCAGGGCAATCCGCTTCCTCTGCCAAATGACCTGCGCTCGATCTCCGACGATGAGTTCGATGAGACAAGTGAGTCAACATTCGTCGACCTGACATACAACGTTTCTGAAAATCTTGCAGTTGGTGGTGGTATTCGATTCTTTGATTTGTCAACCGAACTTAATGGATCAGATTTAAATACACCGAATCCCGTGGTTCCTGCGACCACCAATCTGGACTTCAGTGAAGACGGACATTCAGTACGATTCGGCGCGTCCTACGACTTTAATGACAACACCAAGGTATTCGCTAACTTTAGTGATGGTTTCAGATTGGGCGGCGCTGTTACGCCCATCAACTTCAACACTGACCCTCTCTGTGCACAGGTTGTTGCAGATAATGGTCTGGAAGCATTCGCTACTGGACGCTTTGGTTCTGACGACGTCGAAACACTTGAAGTTGGCCTGAAGAAAGGTTTCGCAGATGGCCGAGTAACCGTTAATGCCTCTGCCTATACGACGGAGTGGTCTGGCCTGCAAAGCCAAATCAGGCTGGGTGATATTTCGGCTACCTGCTTCCAGGTTATCACCGCGAATGTGGGCAAGGCCGCAATCGACGGCATAGAACTTGAGTTTTCAGCACTCGCGTCGGAAAACTTTTCGCTGCAAGGGTCATTGGCGTATACAGATGCTGTGATCGATGATCCCGGACTGAGTCCATTCAACGCAGGCGACCAGATTCTGAATGTACCGGAATGGTCAGGTAGCCTGGTCACGCGATACGAAAAGCAGACAAATGCATTGGGCAGTGACAGTACTTTTTTCCTTCAGGGCGACGTGCGCTACATGAGTGATCGATTACCAACGACAGGTAGCACCAATCCTTTACTACTGTTGGACGAATATACATTGGTAGGCGCACGGATGGGTTTCGTTTTTGGCGTTGAAAAGCCGACAACTGTAACGCTGTGGGCGAAGAATCTACTGAACGAAAGAAGGGAGTTGAACTCTCGAGTCAAGATCGGTGTGCCTTCAACTGTTGACAATATGGGTCTCCCGCGGACCTACGGCGTCACCATCAGAAAGGACTTCTAGTTTCGCCGCGAGAGAGGGCAAACGATTCTTTGATATATCTATAGTTCGGTTAATGAAACACCGGGAGTAACGATGATGCGCGGAGACCGTACTTTTGTGCAGCAGCAGGCAAGTCTGGTGAAGTCAAACAGCAATTCGCTGAGCGCATGGTTTGCTGGTGCGAAGGTGACGGTTGGTCTTGGTGTGCTCGCGCTCGCCGCTGCGTGTAGCGGCATTGACGCCAACGCACGAACGAGTGGTGAATTCACCGCTGCCGAGATCGAGGCTTGTGAGGGTTTGCCGAACCTGGATTTCACTGGAATCCAGGATGCGGCGACCCAAGTGACGGGAGCTCGTGCAGTGGCAGCAAGCGACTCGATGCGTGCACATTGTCGTGTAGCGGGTTATGTGTCACCAAACGTCGAGATCGTTCTGCAATTGCCGCTCGCATCGGAGTGGAACGGCAAGTTTATCGAGATGAGTCCCGGCGGGTACGCCGGATCGACGGAAGTCTATACCGTCGGTTGGTGTCAGGATGCCTTGCGACGAGGGTATGCATGCCTTAGGCACGATGCCGGCCATACGGGCCTGTCGACCAAGACATCCTGGGCCTACAACAACCTGCAAGCAGAGTTTGACTATGGGATACGCGGGCACTATGTCGCGGCTTTAGCCGGAAAGGCCATCATCGGACACTATTATGGATCAGGGCCGGAATACTCCTATCACTTCGGTTGCTCAGGGGGTGGCAAACAGGGCCTGGTGGAAGCACAACGCTACCCGTGGACCTTCGATGGCATTATCGCGCTGGAGCCCTCGAACGTAACAGCCACGGGCGTAGTCGTCTTGTGGAACGCCATCGTGACCCACGACGAAGCGGGTAATCCGCTTTTCACTGATACAGATCTGAATGTTTTGCAGGACGGCGCCATCGCAGCATGTGACGCGGACGACGGCCTGGTGGACGGCATCATCGGCGCGGATCCTCGAACCTGCGATTTCGACCCGGGTGAGTTACTTTGCAAAAAAGGCCAGAATTCGGGATGTCTGTCTGAGGTTCAGGTCGAGGCGGCACGAAAAGTCTATGAAGGCCCGGTGACCTCCGATGGTGAAAAACTGAGTCAGTACTTCCCGTGGTATCCAGCATTGCCGGGCTCGGAGAAGGGTGGCTATTTCACCCGCGACCTCGACTACAAAACTCAGTACTGGCAATTCATGGGTTTCAATCCTGACCCGGGTCCGACTTGGCAGTCGTCCGATTTTGATTTCGACCGTGACTACAAGCGCACGGGCCTGATGGATTCAGTCGTAAACGGCTCAGACAATCCGGACCTCCGCAACTTCAAAGCGGCAGGCGGCAAGCTGATGATCATCCAGGGCTGGGAGGATTCGGGCCTGCCCGGTCCGCAAGTCACGTTGGATTACTATGAAATGGCAGAGCGGATCATGGGTGGGCGTGAAGCGATTCAGGAGTCGGTGCGATTATTCATGATCCCAGGGCGATCTCACTGTATTGCCGGCGTTGGTGCGGCCGACGCAGACTTTCTGAGCTATCTGGAAGACTGGGTCGAGAACGATAGTCCGCCAGACATGATTATCGGATCGCATGTCGAGCCAGAAGTAGGCCTCTATGACTGGCCCGAACTGATAGAAGCTCTCGATGACCCCGACCGGGTCAAGTTTACGCGGCCGCACTATCCGTATCCGGAATACGCCAAGTACCGTGGCAGTGGCGATCCAAATGACTACCGGAATTTCAAGGCGGTCGACCCGGAGCAGCAGTAGGCCGTACAAAAAATAACGCACATCGGTGCGACAGGAGATGATAGCAATGGGCATGTTCGAGCGATTTTTACGGCATCCGGTTTCGATGTCGGTAGCGACCGGGATAGTAGCCTTCGGGTTTAGCGTGACTCCGGCCGAAGCCGCCGCGTTATCATGCGAGTCTTTGACGGAACAGGACTTTACCGGGGTCGTTGATGCTCCGACGCAGGTTACTGCGGCTGGTATGGTTTCCGCCTCAGCGGACGTTCCAGCCCACTGTCTCGTTAGAGGCTATGTATCGCCAAACGTCGGCGTGCGACTGCACTTGCCGGACAAAAATGCGTGGAACGGCAACTTCCTCGAAGCAAGTCTCGGGGGATACGGTGGCTCGACCGAAGCCATGGTTCCTTGGTGTGAGGAGGCAATGCGCCGAGGTTACGCGTGCCTGACTCATGACACGGGGCATACAGGCTGGAATCTCCGTGCCTCCTGGGCATACAACAATCTGCAGGCCGAATTTGACTACGGTATCCGGGGGCACTATGTCGCCGCATTGGCGGGCAAAGCGCTGATCAAAGCCTATTATGAATCCGCGCCCGAGTATTCGTATCACGTCGGTTGCTCTGGTGGCGGCAAGCAGGGGCTGGTGGAAGCACAGCGATATCCTTGGAACTTTGACGGCATCCTCGCAATTGAACCCTCAAATGTAACGGCTACCGGAGTAGTGATTCATTGGAATGCGCTCGTTACTCACGATGAAAACGGCAAGCTGCTGTTCACCGACGAGGATCTTGACGTGTTGCACCAGGGGGCACTGGATGCCTGCGATGCAAACGACGGGTTGAAAGACGGCGTCATCGGTGGCGATCCGAGAACCTGTGAGTTCGATCCCAGTGTGCTGCAGTGCAAGTCGGGTCAAAAGTCGGGTTGTCTCTCAGCAGTACAAGTGGATGCAGCGCAAAAAGTCTACGAGGGGCCTGTGACCTCGGATGGCGAAAAACTAAGCGAGTACTACCCGTGGTATCCGGCGTTGCCAGGCTCGGAGAAAGGCGAGTATTTCACGCGATTTATTGAGTACAAAGAATCATGGTGGCGTTTCATGGGCTTTACGCCCGACCCGGGACCAAGCTGGAAGGCAAGCGATTTTGACTTTGACAAAGACTACAAGCGCATGGGCGCAATGGATGCGATTGTTAACGGTTCCAATAACCCGGACCTTCGTAACTACAAAAAAGCGGGCGGCAAGCTGATGATCGTTCAAGGTTGGGAGGACTCGGGATTGCCCGGTCCCCAGGTTACAGCGGACTATTACGAGCTGGTAGAGCGCGTAATTGGTGACCGCGAGGCGACACAGGATTTTTTCCGTCTCTTCATGGTGCCGGGGCGGTCGCATTGCCACAGAGGTGATGGTGCATCCAGTGGTGACTTTCTTAGCTACCTTGAAAACTGGGTTGAAAAAGACGAGGCGCCCGACATGATGATCGGCTACCACCCCTCGGAAGGTGATTCGCAACGCGACTACAACAGTTCAATGAAAGCGAATACAGCCGTGCCGGCTAAGTATGACTTCAGCCGCCCTCACTACCCGTATCCGCTGTGGGCGAAATATCGTGGAACTGGCGATCCGAATGACTACCGGAATTTTGAACCCGTCGATCCCGAACAGCAGTAATCGCTCCGGGTAAAAAATAGTTTGGAGCACACAGTTTGTGCAAGAGGAGTTAGTCAGTATGAGCGTGTCGGAAGGATATCTGTGGCTTAGGGCGAGAATGCCCGTATGCGTTTTTCTCTTATTGGCCGGGCTCAATGTCAGTCAGGCCCAAGCCGCCGATAACGTTTGTGATGCCTTTCCGGCGCAGGATTTTACTGGTGTAACAGACGCGCCGACGCAAGTAACAGAGGCGCGTATGGTAGCGGCATCGGGCGACGTGCCGGCGCACTGCCTGGTGCAAGGCTATGTTTCTCCGAACGTCGGGGTGCGCCTGCATCTGCCAAATCGCGGCGAGTGGAATGGTAATTTTCTGGAGGCAAGTCTGGGAGGATACGGAGGTACGACGGAGTTTATGGTGCCGTGGTGCGAAGAAGCGATGCGGAGGGGCTATGCCTGTCTGACTCACGATACGGGACATAGCGGGTCGTATCTAAGGGGCTCGTGGGCGTACAACAACCTGCAAGCGGAGTTCGACTACGGTATTCGTGGGCACTACGTGGCAGCGTTGGCCGGTAAAGCGATGATTGAGCACTACTACGAGTCGGAGCCGGAGTACTCTTACCACGTTGGTTGTTCGGGTGGTGGCAAGCAGGGAATTACAGCAGCGCAGCGACATCCATGGGCCTTTGACGGCATTTTGGCGATGGAGCCGTCGAACGTGACGGCGACCAGCGTAGTCATTCACTGGAACGCGCTAGTAACACACGACGAGAGTGGAAACCGCCTGTTCACTGACGCTGATCTTGAGGTACTCCACGAGGGGGCACTCAATGCTTGTGATGCGAACGATGGTCTGAAGGATGGCGTCATCGGTGGCGATCCGCGCACATGCAATTTCGATCCAGACACAGTCGCGTGCAAGGCGGGACAGAGCTCGGGGTGCCTGTCAGCGGCGCAGGTCGAGGCAGCAAAGAAAGTATATGAAGGGCCCGTCACGTCAGATGGTGAGAAACTGAGCCAGTATTTCCCGTGGTATCCGGCATTGCCGGGCTCGGAGAAGGGTGAATTTTTCACCCGGTTCCTTGAGTATAAAACGACCTGGTGGCGCTTCGTGGGCTTCAACCCGGATCCGGGTCCGGAATGGCAGGCCAGCGACTTTGATTTCGATCATGATTACAAGCGGGCAGGGATGATGGACGCGCTTGTAAACGGCTACAGCAATCCGGATCTTCGCAAATACAAGGCGGCCGGTGGCAAACTGATGGTCATTCAGGGTTGGGAGGACTCGGGCTTGCCGGGTCCGCAGGTCAGTGTGGACTATTATGAAATGGCAGAGAAAATTCTCGGTAGCCGCGAAGCTACCCAGGACTTTTTTCGCCTTTTCATGATCCCAGGACGGTCGCATTGCTACCGGGGCACTGGCGCAGCCAGCGGCGATTTTCTTAGCGCTCTGGAGGAGTGGGTTGAGAATGGCAAGGCGCCAGACATGATCGTGGGATACCACCCTGTCGAGTCGAGATCCGCGGAATCAGCGGAAGGGCGAGTCGTAACTCACACCGCTATTGATGCGAATACGTCGGTACCGGAGCGCTATACATTCAGTCGCCCACATTATCCGTATCCTTTGTGGGCGAAGTACCGTGGCAGCGGCGATGCCGATGATTACCGGAGTTTCGAGGCTGTTGATCCCGAGAAAGAGTAAGATTCCAGGAGTCTCTGCACCCGGATCACCTTGCGAGCCGCATAAATGAAATCAATCATTCGAACCCGCCTGCATCTCTGCGTCAGTTTTAAGAAATGGACCTTCGTTGCGTTCGCCGCAACAACGTTCGTCTGGACCGCAGCATGTGCTGAACAATCGAATAATACGTCGGTCGATTGGCGCAAATCCGTGATTGAGCATGTTGACACGCTGCATCCTGTGGACGATGCGATTGCATTACAGATTGGTAAAATGGCCGAAGTCGGCTTCCAGGAAACAAAAAGTTCCCAATTGTTGCAAGAGCGCTTGAAGGACGCCGGATTCGACGTCGAATCAGGTGTCGCCGGCATGCCCACGGCATTCGTTGCCACTTTCGGCGAGGAAGGACCGGTTGTAGGTTTCCTGGCCGAATACGATGCCCTCGCAGGATTCTCCCAGACCAAAGACCCCGTGCGGACCGCAATCGAAGGTCAGTCGGCGGGCCACGCCTGCGGCCACAACTTGCTCGGCTCAGGTGCTGTTCTGGCCGCAGTCGCGACGAAAGAGTGGATTACGGCGAATAATGTCAAAGGCGTAATAAAAGTATTCGGTACTCCGGCTGAAGAGGGTGGCGGAGGCAAGGTCTACTTTGCGCGAGATGGGCTGCTCGACGGTGTGGATGTGATGATGAATTGGCACCCCGATAGCTATAACGGATCGATAACGAAAACCAATCTTGCAATGATCGCAGGGAAGTTTCGTTTTCATGGATATTCCACTCACGCGTCGGCATTCCCTCACAATGGCCGATCAGCGCTAGACGGAGTGGAGGCAATGAACATGATGGCCAACATGATGCGTGAGCACATCGCAGAGAAATCCCGTATTCACTACGCGATCACGCAAACGAACAAGGCGCCTAATGTCATTCCCGATTTTGCCGAGGTTTTTTACTTTGTCCGCAATCCGGACGCGTCAATTACTCAACAGTTGTGGGAGCGCCTGGTTAAGGCGGCCGAAGGCGCAGCTCTTGGGACAGGAACAACAGTTGAGTTCGAAATAATTTCCGGGCACTACGGCTACCTGGCGAACACGGCGCTTGCGCAAGTGACACACCAGAACATGCTCCACGTTGGCGGTGTTAAATACAATGAGAATGAAGTTACGTTCGCTAAAAAAATCGCTGAGACGTTTCCAAATACAGCGCCTGATTTGTCGCGGGCTAAAAAGATACAGCCGCTGGAAATTAAGCCGACCGACATTTGGACTGGATCATCGGACGTCGGGGACGTTTCCTGGCTTGTTCCCACTAATTGGGTTCGCACCGCAACCTATGTTCCCGGTACATCAGCTCATTCCTGGCAATCCGTTGCCGCAAGTAACACGACAATCGGGCTAAAGGGCATGCATGTCGCTGCCAAAACCATGGCCATGACGGCAGTCGAACTCATGCAAACGCCGGGTCTCCTGCAAGAAATTAGAAAGGAGTTCGACGAGCGTCGAGGGTCCGGCTATGACTATGTCTCGTTGATTGGCGAGCGCAGCCCGCCACTCGACTACATGAAATAAGTTGGGTTGGCGGTTATTCGATCCGCGATTTCGAGTGACCGCCAGGTAATTAAGGAAGTGCCGATCACGGTCATTAAGCGTTGCCCGTTACCGGTAATCCGGCGTCGGCTTCAAAGGGCGATTTTGTACACGCCGCCACGAAACAGGCCTGCGTACAGAACCGTATCACCGTCCTCAATCGTTGCGTGCAAACTCCAGGCGCCACCGAACAAGTTTGCATCGTCGTGTGCATGTTGTTGCCAGGTTGCACCGTAGTCTTTTGACACTTCCAGAATCAGCGTTTGCGGATTGTCGAAATCCTTATCCCAACCGATTGTATACAGGACAGCCGGATCTTGTGGATCCAGTGCGACCTCAAAGTAAAATCGATGCACGACATCGCCCAGCGGGGTATCCCACGACTGCCCGTTGTCAAGGCTTTGCAATATGCCGCCTTCACCGGAAACCAGGATGCGATCGGTGTTGGATGAGTCCAGTCCTAGATCTATGGCAACAGCCGGACTTGGCAGAAGCCGAAGCCAGGATTCGCGAGTGCCCGTACCCAGGTCGTAACGATGCAGGATGAATTCCTCGATGGCATTCTGCCCGCCGTACCAAACCTGCTCATTAGCGCGGTTTAGAGCCAGTGCCCTGAAGGTTGTACTTCCGGTTGCCCATTGTCCGTCGAGAAGCTGCCAGCTTTTGCCCAAATCATTTGACGCCGCCAATACCCCGGCACCGGTCGCATACAAACGTTGTGCGTTATCGTCGTAGAGTAGTTTGAACGCCGGCTCGGGATCAGGGTTGTTACCACCCCAGTCGCCTGCCACCTCCGACCAGTTGCCCCCGCCATTAAACGTTTCCATCAGGCGCGCGTTCAGCCAGCCATCCCAAATCGGATCAAACACGGCCGCAATCCAGCGCATGTCGTCAACAACAGCGACGCTTTCAATTCGAAATCCGTCGAGGCCGAGTGAGACCCAGTTGCTGTCGCCTTTGGGTTTGCCAAACAGTCCGTTATGCGTTGCAGCGTAGAGCCAGCCGTTGTGTTCCCTGATTTCGGTGACAGCGAGGCCGTCAAGGCCATCAGGCAGAAAGGTCGGCTCCGCGACCGGCGGTACCGGAATCGGGCCATCGCCACCGCTTCCCCCACCGCCGCAGGCGGACAGCAGGCACATTGCGATTATACCCGCGACAGACCAATGCTTCGCGACGCCAAGTGAAAATCTCATAATCGTCGATATAGCGATATTCCGCTGACTTACAAGGCGGCCTACATCGTCGGGTTCTGGCACGCCTCAATGTCGTCGGTCGTCAGGCCCATGTCTTCTGCAGCACGCTCCCAGTCATCGGCCGTCGCATTTACGTCGTAAATATCGCGGCTGGTTTCCGAAACCTCTCGCGCAAGATCACCACCGCCGAAGCGGCTGGATGTATTTGCGACGGCTTTGATGAGTGAGCCGAAGCCTTTTTTCTTCTTGTTGGCTTGCTGCGCCGCCTCGACTTTTTCCTGCAGGCAGGCATCTCGCGCTGCCTGCAATTGTGCAGGGTCCATTGCTTGTGGCGCAGGAGCCGCCGGTGTACCGCTATTCTTTGCTTTTAGCCTGGCCCTGATTATTCCAGCGAGCTGCGGGCTCGCCTGACCGTCCACGTCCAGGCCGTTTTCCGCCTGGAACGTCGAAATCGCGACGATTGTCTCGGTCGACATTTCACCCTGGATGTTGCCGGGGTCATAGCCAAGGACGATCAGATCCTTCTGAATCATTTTTGTCAGGTCATCGGCAAACACGGCCGTCGTCAACAGAAATGCCATCAGCAAACAAATCGGGATGCTTTTCTTCAGCATGGTATTCGCTCCTTCCTGTTCCGGATCAACGAGCGACCAACGGCCGCAGGTCGTCCTCGTACTTCTTATACAGCGCGTAGTTATGCGCAACGCTTTCGTTGATGTCTTTTTGCACATACGCCGTGCGCAGCGACTCTTTAACCCAGTCGTACTCCGCCCAATTGCCGCCGCTGGACTTCACGATCTCGAGTTCGACGGTGTTCATGCCCATCATTGATGTCGCGCCGCTCATGATTTCGCTCATTTCACTCATCGAAAGTTCTTCGTCGTTGTCAGCCCGCTCTGAAAGCTCGCGAATGCGCTCGGTTTTTTCTGCAATGATTTCCGCGGCGCGCTGCGCCACACGAGCAAACTCACGAACCTGGCTTTCGCTGAGCTTGCCATCTGATGGCGGCTCGTACTCATCTTCGCCGGCTGCCTCCATCAATTCGCCCTGGCGCATCGCTTCACCAAGGACGCCGCCGAAGCCGGTCGGCCTGTCGCCAGACGCCGCTCCGGAAATGCCTGGCATATCCGGCATTGTGGGTGCGATGATCGGGCGCATCAGCATTGAAATGATGACCATCGCGACAATCGTGACGATGAGCGTCGTGATGTAGTGACCTGTGCGTTTGCTGTCGGGCACATCCAGGTACAGCGGAATGATGCGCCAGAGCAGAACCAGGGCGTAGACAAACAGGGCGAGAGCGACCAGCGTTCCGATCCACGGCAACCAGTTTAGCGCCTGGCCGAGGTAGCCAGGCACGAATGCCAGTGACGTCGCGGCAAGCCCGCGCGCGAAACTGGCCTTGCCGCCGAACATGCCGGCGAGTGCACTGACGATAAATGCAACCATCCCGGCAGTGATGGCGCTCATAACTACAGTAACGAGTGTCTGCAGCAGTGTTGGCCGGAGGCCGAGCAATGAGGATCCGGCGCCAACATAGCCGATAATGTAGCCAAGCACGGCAGCAATGAGGATCAATGGTCCTGTCAGCAGGATCGCCGTCTTTTGCCAGTCATCGGCTTCGGGCAGGTAGCTCTGCCATGTGGCCTCTGCGTCAAAAAACGCACCTTTGATAAGTTCGATGGTACGAGCAGGGTTCAGCACGGGTACTCCTTTATATGAGTCGTTGTTATCGGCAACCTGTGCGGTCGGTCAGCGAATGCGCGCAGCCCTCGCGCGGTATTCGACCAGACCGCTCTATTTTGCGCCGATCGCATGACAATTTAAAGCGTACTTTGGCGGGATACACGGCGGTAGCAATCCGCAGCAGGGCGATTGCAGAAATTATTCGTCTTTGTGAGCCCGATCTTGTAAGTTCTCGGCCATTCAATATGAATGGCATTTGTAGCAAAAGGGCCAATTACCATGCGAAGTACCCTGGCAAAGGTTGCAGCCCTGCTGTTTGGCGTCGCCATCCTGTTAACAGGACAAGGGTTGCAGGGCACACTGGTGCCGACACGCGCGGCACTTGAGGGTTTCTCGACCGTAACGATCGGTGTCATCGGCGCAGCCTACTTTTTAGGGTTCACGATCGGATGCTTGCGTGGTGGCACTTTAATCCGCTCCGTTGGGCACGTACGGGTGTTTGCTGCGATGACCGCGGCCGCATCGGCTGCACCGTTGCTACTGGGCTTGTGGGCCGAACCCTTGATGTGGGGCGTACTGCGCTTTCTGACCGGCTTTTGCTTTGCTGTCATTTACGTTGTCATTGAAAGCTGGTTGAACGGCAGCACCACCAATGAGACACGCGGTGGTGTGTTTTCGGTTTATGTTTTTATCACGCTGACAGTCATGGCGCTGGGGCAGCTGATGTTGCTCCTGTACGACCCCCGTGAACTGGAATTATTTGTCGTGGCATCAATTCTCGTGTCGTCGGCGCTGATTCCGGTGGTGTTGTCACGATCCGACGAACCGCAGAAGCCGCAGGAAGTGCATCTCAATTTACGCCGCTTGTTCGAGTTGTCACCGTCGGGCGCGACCAGCTGCTTTGTGGCCGGGCTGACCAACGGCGCATTCTGGGCAATTTCTGCAATCTTCGCGTCGAAAATTACCGGCAATACCGATTCAGCTGCCTGGTACATGACCAGCGGCGTGATCGGCGGTGCGCTCTTTCAGTGGCCGATCGGCCTTCTGTCCGATCGGCTGGACAGGCGCAGGGTACTGGCGCTCACTGCGCTTGGTGCAGGTGTCGTCGGTGTAACAATTGTTATGCTCGGAACAAGTGTGCCGGAACTTACCTTGATGCTGCTCGGCGCACTGTGGGGCGGGATGGCTTTCCCGTTGTACTCGGTCGCTGTTGCCCTGACCAATGATTACGCCCGCGAGCACGAATACGTGCAGGTCTCGAGCGGCTTGTTGCTGCTGTATGGCGGCGGCGCAGTCGCCGGCCCATTGCTTGCATCGCTGGTCATGGGAGTATTCGGTCCGATCGGACTTTACGTATTTAGCGGCGCCGTGCATCTGCTATTGTTTGCCTATGTCGGCATACGCGCATTGCAGAAATGCCCTGTACCCAGTGACGACCAAATTGACTTCGGCGACGCATTAGCCAGCGTGCAAACGGCGTCGGCGGTTTACGAATCGAAATGAAACATCCCGACGCCGCGACAAAAATCAAACGATGGATCGTTTTCATTATTGTCACTCTGATGACGATCGATCTGGTGGTGGTTGTATCTGAAGGCTACTGGCTTAGTGCTTTTCTCATATTGACCATCGCACTACTGATTCTCCTGGTCACAGTATTCGAGGTCCGGCTCGCCGTACAGATACCGGCGGAATTCCAGATAGTCGCGTTGCTGTTCGTTTTTGCGGCCCTGTTCCTCGGGGAGGTCCGGAGCTACTACGACAAAATCTGGTGGTGGGACATTGCACTGCACAGCACCTCCGGCTTGTTGATGGGTATATTCGGATTCCTGCTGGTCTATGTGCTCAATGAGAGCGAGAGAATCGCTTTCTCCATGACGCCGCGGTTTATCGCTTTTTTCGCGTTCATGTTCGCGGTCGCCGTGGGCGCGCTGTGGGAACTTTTCGAATATTCCATGGACCTGGTTTTCGGTACCAACATGCAAAAAGCGATGTTCAACGATCCGTCCGGCCTGACCGATACGATGTGGGACATGATTGTAAACACCGTCGGCGCCGCTTTAATCAGTGGTTTAGGCTGGTGGTATATGAAGCACGATCGCAGGTCCTTTATTGATACCTGGATTCATAAATTCATTCGAAAGAACCCGGACTGGTTTAAGTCGTAAATGCACTGGCGCGCAGTCATTGCGCGGCTTCCGGTAACGGTACCACCGGCTAACTAGGGGCTGACCACAGGCGCCTGCCGGATACTCCCAATACAACTGTTATCAGTTATAGCCAACAATGGTCACTGATGCTGCTGCTGAATATCAGTCGGCAGAATAGTGGAGGTACTGCACCCATGAGATTTACCAACATTCTCCTGGTGCTCGATTCGGGCGTCGGGAATTCATTTGCGCTGGAGCGCGCTCTTCGCCTCGCACGAATTGAGAATGCGAAACCGACAGTTTGTGATGTTGTAGAGTCCATACCCGGCGATTATCGTCGCCTGATTACGGCAATTACACCGCGTGAGCTGACCGCAACAGTTGTCGCTGATCGGCACGAGAATATCGAGGTGTTGCTTGCATCAGTTGATCGCAAGGGCGTCACAATCGATACCCGGATCCTGACCGGCAAGGCGCACATAGAAATCGCGGAGCTTGTCAGGACGCATGGCTATGACCTTGTTATCAAGCCAATTGTGAGCCAGCGTGCCACGCGCAATCGTACCATCGCGCGCAGACATCGCGAACTCATGCGACATTGTCCATGCCCGGTCTGGCTGGTTAACGTCGCTGACCTGTCCGAAGACAGTTGTGTCATCGCTGCATTGGATATGCCTGGCGATGGTGAGATCAGCACCCGGCTTAATGAGGAGATCCTGAAAATTTCGCGATCCATCGCGCTTGCGACCTTCCGCCCGCTGCATATTGTCCACGCGTGGACGCTGAGCGGAGAAGGGCATCTCCGCGCGAGGGGTACCACGGACTCAAACCGGGAGGTCGATGCCATGGTCGCCCGAGAAGCGACCAATCGAATGGCGTGGCTCCGTGCAGCTGTTTTTACGACCCGGTCCGACTCTGAGGAAATCGCGACCGACTATCTCGCACCAAAGCTACATACTTTGAAGGGCGAAACGAGCACCGTTCTGCCGGATATCGCCGAGCAACTGCGCGCAGGGCTCATCGTTATGGGCACGGCGGCACGAACCGGCCTGCCTGGCCTGCTGATCGGAAATACCTCCGAGGCACTCGTGCACCGATCGGACAGTTCGTTGCTGATCGTTAGAGAACCGGAAGCTCCACAGACCCATGTGGCTGGCCACAGGGAACTAAGTGGAACAGCGGATTTTGACCGCGCCGGTTTGTAGCGACAATAACGACAGAATAAATGAGGGGTACCGAGCTCTCTCTCCCTGTCGGCCCTTCATGTTCAGGGGTCGGAATTCCTCCGACCCCGCTTTTCAATTGATAAGGAGAATTCTTATGGCCTATCACGGTAAGTACAATTCACCGAACGAATTGATTCGCGACCGCAGCTTGAGTCACAGCGAAAGAATGGCGATGCTTGAATCGTGGCGCGATGACAAGGAAGCATTATTGCGTGCATCCGAAGAAGGCATGTGCGGTGAAGTGCGACTGGACTATCTTGGTGTGATCGAGAAGGCTTTGAAGGCGGCGTAGTTGTCGTTCGCTCAAAAAAACATGGAGTCTAGTCTGTGCTTGTAACGACCCGGTAGGCTTCATCAATCTCGGCGAGATTCGTCGTCGTGACATCGAGGTCCTTGATCAGCCCGTCCTGAATCGCGTAAATCCAGCCGTGAACCGACAATGGCTGGCCGCGCTCCCACGCCTCCTGCACGACAGTCGTATGACACACGTTGCGTACCTGCTCGATCACATTGAGTTCGCAGAGCCGGTCCGTGCGCGCCTTGTCGTCTTCGATTGCCGCAAGAATTGCGTCGTGTTTTTGTCGCACATCCCGAATGTGCCGCAGCCAATTGTCGATCAACCCAAGGTGATGGTTTTCCCCAGCGGCTTTTACGCCGCCGCAGCCGTAGTGTCCGCACACGATCACGTGTTTGACTTTCAGAACCTCGGTAGCAAACTCGAGCACACTGAGGCAATTGAAGTCGCTGTGTACGACAACATTGGCGATGTTGCGATGCACGAAAACCTCACCCGGGTCCAGCCCGATGATCTGGTTTGCTGGCACGCGACTGTCAGAACACCCGATCCACAGGTATTCGGGTTTCTGGTGATCGGCCAGGCGCGCGAAATAACCTGCATCGCGCTCGACCATTTTTTGCGCCCAGAGGCGATTTTTCTCAATTAGTTCTGGCAGGATTCTCATTGCCCTATGGTCTCAGGTAACTGAGTCTTCGGCAATCCTGTGGCGACGCGCTGCTTTTTGATGTGATTACGCGTGCAGCATGAACACCGGAATGTTCGAGCGATTCAGCATGTGATCCGTCATGCCACCAAAGATCCGTTGCCGCAGACGGCTGCGACTGTAAGCGCCCATGACGAGCAGATCCGATTTCGCCTCTTTGTAGGCCGACATCAGTTCCTTTGCATCATCGGCACCCCGCGTGCGCACGACCTTACTCTTTACGCCCCAGAAGCGCAGATAGCTTGATAGTTGCCTGGATTTTGGACCGAGGCCTGATTCCGGGCCGCAGGAAATGATATTGACCTGATCGGCAAGTTGCAGCAGTGGCATCGCCGCCGTGACGGCTTTTGCCGCTTCCGAACTTTGGTTCCAGGCAATACTGATGCGGCGGCCAATTGACTGCTTGCGCGATTGCGGCAAGACCAGTACCGGGCGTGACGAGTTCATCAGCGCAGCAAGCATAAACATGCGGGCAACGTTGCCGCCCTTGCTGGCCGGGCGTGACACAACGACCAGATCGGAAACAGGTCCCATGATGGAAAGTACCTTGTCCGGTGCCCCGACTTTCTCTTGCCATAGGGCTCCGGGCGTTGCGGCGGGCTTGTTGATCAGCGAGTAGCCGTGATGTTCCGATACCTTGGTGAACAGCGCCCTGGCTTGTTCGTCGCCCTTCTTTGAATCCTTGTTTTGCCAGGCAGACTCCCAGGCGGCATCGAAGTTATCGAGCGAGCCAAGGTTGGCTGGCAGTGCGACGTCGGAGTAGCGGTGTGGCCGAATGTGGCAGCCATTGACGCTGGCGCCCAGTTTCGTGCCCAGATCAAACGCAGTGCGTAACGCGGCAGCGCATTCCGGTCGGTCGGCAACGGGTACAAATATTACTCGCATCTATTTTCTCCCTGGGGACTTCATGATTCGGTCACGGGGCTTACGAACCCGTGTGGTTTGACTGTCAAGACTGAACAATCTATCTGATTCAGAATGGTTTCGGCAGTATTTCCGATAAAAAAGCCGGGAATTCCCGTTCGGCCAACAGTGCCCATGACGATAAGTTCGGCGCCGATCTCATTGGCGAGGGCTGGCACTGCGCTACTCGCGTCTCCTTTGGGCAGATGAATCTTTGGCTGCAGGTAGTCCGTAGCACCTTCACCCTGCGATGCACAATGATCGGCGACCAACTTCTCTAACCACTGCCTGCGCCTGTTTTGTTCCAGCTCAGCCATCGCATCAACCTCGTTGTTATCAATTCCGACGTGTGCTGATCGAAGGAAGTCTTCATGCAGAAGCCGCCATGCATGAACTACGTGCATTTCAGAAAAATCCGCCAATGCGACCGCTGCAGCCAGGCCGAGAATCCGGCCGTTTAGTTGGTCAACGTTCGGGTCCTCAAAGTCATAGTCCACGGCAGCGACTATCTCGCGGTAGCCCTTTTGCTCGGTGGACTTGATGATCCACAGCGGACAGGGACAGTTGCGCAATAAATTCAGATCCGTGCTGCCAAAAATAAGTGAAATACTCGCAATGCTTTCGGCACTCTTGACGACCAGGTCGTAGTGGTTGCGCAGAACCTCGCGAATGATTTGCAGAAATGGCTTGCCGACCAGAACCTTAACTTCAATGGCTGACTCGGGCGCGGCAATACTGGAGACGAGTTCTGCGAGTTCTACTTGCTGCTGTTGCATCATGTCGTGAAGCAGCGTTTTAGGCTTGTAACGGCGAGTGCCCACGCTTTTCTCTACATCTTTGATGACGCCGACTACGGTCAGTTGAGCCTGATTGTTGTCGGCAAACTCCACCGCCTGCCTTAATGCGGCGGCATCATCCACTCCCGGACTTGCGACAAACAGTATTTTAGACATAGGTCCCATAGTCATAGTGTCCCGGAAGCGAAGATTTGTCCTTATAAATTATCCTATTGACTTGCAACTTGTACGGTAGCGTCCAGGTGGCATTCGGACGTCATCGAGTTGGTTATCAGGCAGTGTTGTTCCGCTTTCTCAAGCAGGCGCAGCGCCGTTTTTTCATCGCTTGCCTGCGGCACCTCAAGGACAGCGCGCAACTTGATTTCGGTAAACCGGGTAACTTTTTCGACACGGTCAAGCGTGCCCGCTGCGTCGCAATTTAGTGAGATCCAGTCCAGTTTGGACGCGCGCGCGATCGCCCTGAACGTCAGAACGAAGCAGTCGGCAACGGCAGCGATCAAAAGTGTTTCCGGTGACCACAAGTCGCCGGGCCCGCCAAACTCGGCAGGTGGTGCTGAACTGATGCGAGTCAGACCCTCGCTTGTCAGGTCGACGTTGTCATCATGGCTTGCTGCCGCTGTCACCGCATAGTGGTGTGGAAGGTCATGCATATTTTCTCTGCCAGTTGTGTAATTCGTAGATACGTTGCTTCAGCCCAAAGCTGTGTATGCGCTGCATTTCTCAGCATAGTTTGGCCACGAGCCGTTCCGTAGTGTTGAAAACCGTAATGCGATGCGGCAATCCCCTAGATCGACCGTTGATCCCGGGTATCGACGTGCGACAATACCGAACACCCTGCTCCCGCAGTACGACAAAAGGGCCCCGGACATCATGCGAGACATGACACCAAGAACCGAGCAGCAGTTCACTGAGACACTGCTTAACTGTCTCCCGGGTATGGCCTACCAGTGCGAGAATAATCAAGCCTGGACGATGCTCGTTGTAAGTGACGGATTTGAATCACTTACAGGATATGACCGGAAAGCACTATCCGACTCGAACTTCAGCTGGGCAAACCTGGTTCATGCGGACGATATTGAGGCAGCACGGGTGGCGGTAAATGCGGCGATTGCGGCTGGCGAAAAGTTCGATATTCAGTACCGAATACTCGATAAGCACGGGCAGGAAAAGTGGGTGCGGGAACAAGGCCACTGTGTCAATACAATTGACACGGGTGAGAAAATTATTGAGGGCTACATTGACGATATTTCGCCGATTAAAAATGCGGCCGTCAGAATCGCGCAATCTGAAATTCGACGCCAGCATAAACAGCAGGCCCATGCCGACAGGTTGTATATGCTTGGCGAAATGGCAGCCGGCATGGCGCACGAGATCAATCAACCGTTGACAGCGATATCTTTATTTGCGCAAACGGGTAAACGTCTGTACGAGTCTGGTGATTTTGATCAATTGCAGGAGATTTTCGACAAACTCAGCCGGCATTCCCGTCGCGCCGGCGCAATTGTCGAGCGAATCCAGAGCATGGGCCGGCAAAAGGAAGGCATCAGGAAAACGGTTGATCTGAATGATCTGATTGAGGACGCAGTGGTACTCGCGGAGGTCGATGCACGCACAAGTTCGATCGATATTGAGCTGGACCTCGCAGAGGACCTTCCGAGTGTCAGGGTTGATGTTGTGCAGATCCACCAGGTGGTGTTGAATCTGTTGCGTAACGGAATAGATGCCATGCGAGTGCCGGGAGATCACGGCGAAAACGTGATTTCGGTGAAGACGCGGCAACGAGACGATGATTTCGTGGAAGTCGCGGTTATCGACAGTGGCAGCGGTGTTGCAGTCGAGGTGGCTGACCAACTGTTTGATTCGTTTCTCAGTACCAAGAGCTTGGGGTTGGGAATGGGATTGCCAATCAGCAAGGCAATCATTACTGCGCATGGCGGACAGCTCGCGTTTCAGAACAACGCAAATCAGGGTGCAACGTTTACGTTTACCTTGCCGGCACCCGTGCGGAAAGGAACGCAGCATGGATAGAGAACAGACGGTTTTCGTCGTCGACGATGACGAGGGGATTCGGGACGGGCTTGGTATGCTGCTGGCGACTGTGGGTCAGCCTTGTGAGGTGTATGCGTCTGCGACGGAATTCCTGGCTGGCTACGACCCTGACAAGAGAGGCTGCCTGGTATTGGATATTCGAATGCCGCGCATTTCAGGTCTTGAGCTACAGGAGAAATTAAACGAGCGGGGATCGGACCTGCCGATTATCTTTATTACCGGTCACGGCGATATTCCAATGGCGGTGGAGGCGATGCGCCGCGGTGCACTGGACTTCATTCGCAAACCGTTTCGCGAGCAGGACCTGCTGGACCGTATCAACGAGGCGCTCGATGTTGAGCTTGTACGGCGAAAACGGAGAATCGAGAAAAATGAGCTTATCGCCAAAATCGATTCACTGACAGACCGCGAACGCGTGGTGCTTGACGGGGTCGCGGATGGGCACATGAACAAAGTTATCGCTTTTGATCTCGGAATCAGCGAGCGCACGGTGGAGGTTCATCGCGCCAATGCGATGAAGAAACTCGGTGTGCGAACGCTTGCCGATTTGATTCGTATCAAGCTCGCGGCCGATGAACTGAAGCCCACGGACTGATCGACGACTTGCTTGCCCGCAGCATTTCAGGATTCGTCGGAATCCTCGAGCCGCTGCAGGCGTTGGCGTAGTTGCGACACTTCATCGAGCAGGTCCAGCACCAGGGCGGCGCCGGCTACGTTTAGCCGAAGATCCCGCGAGAGGCGCTCTGCGACGACGACACGCCTGACGCTATGGCCGCTGAACCGCCATTCGGAGGGCTCACGACCCACCGGCTCGACCAGGCCCTCTGCAACCAGTTGCTCGACGCGCTCGGTAGACACCGTGCACACCTCGCAGAAATCGGCTAGCGACATCTCAAGACGAGTCTCAATAATTTCGCACTGCAATACCGTGTCCCGATTTTCTTTAGTCATCGTCTATCCCTTCACGTCCCGGCGCGGATCAAAGTCGAAGGACTTCGAGAATTCGCGGTACGCCGCTTGCTGCTCATCCGTTTCTGCTCGTGGCAAGGCAATTTGTAACACTACGTAGAAATCGCCGGGTGTCTGCCCAGGCAGTCCGCGCCCCTTGAGACGCAGCTTTCGACCCGCCTTCGAATGTGGCGGAATCGTCAGATCGACATCGCCCGTAGGCGTCGGTGTCTTGACGCTGGCACCCAGTTCGGCCTCCCACGGTGCTACCGGCAAATTCAGATAGACATCGCCACCTTCGACCGCAAACTTCGCGTCCGGTTTGAATGCGATTTCCAGCAACAGGTCGCCACGTTCACCACCGCCGGCACCCGGTGACCCCTGTTTCGCCAGTCGAATATGCTGGCCGGGCCGTACACCCTTTGGAATCTTTACGTTCAGGCTTCGATCGCGTACCGCCGGGCGGCCATCGTCACCGATCTCGGTGTGCTTCAGCGTAATGCTGCGGGTCGCGCCGAGGTAGGAGTCTCGTAGGTCGATAACGATGCGCGCAAAGGTATCTTCGCCGCGCGCTGTGAACGGACGCTGCTCAGCGCGTGTATACCCGCCGCGAAAACTACCACCACCGAACATGGTCTCGAAGAAGTCACTGAACTCTTCGGCACCGACACCACCCGTGTCTCCACCGTGGAATTCGAAGCCCTGATCCCAGTTGGGGGGTGGCTGAAAATCCTGGCCCTTTTTGTAGTCCGAGCCGAGTTGATCATAGGCGGCGCGTTTCTCCGGATCCTTCAGCACCGCGTATGCCTCACCCACCTCCTTGAAACGCTCCTCGGCATCCGATGCCTTGCTGACGTCCGGGTGATACTTGCGTGCCAGCTTGCGATACGAGCGCTTGATTTCGTCCTGCGTGGCGTCGCGCTCGACACCCATTACCTTGTAATAGTCTTTAAATTCCATAGATCAGCATTATTGGGCCACCGACGGCCAGTAACAAGGTCTCGCCCGATCCTGCTGCAATATTGGCTGTCGAATGCCGGCTACGTGTCAGCCACACGTCGCTAAGCAGCACTCCGAATGGTGCTGCCTCTCATGATTCATCACAGTAGGGCTCTGGATACTTGGGCAATGTTTTCCCAGGAAAGATGCCGGGATCCGGCAGTGAAATCTGAAGAACAGGAATGTAGAGAGAAATGAACACAGCCCCCATTACAATTACCCGTCTGGACCTCGACCGGCTGGAACACCACCTGAGTTCCGATGCGGTTAATGCGCAGCCCGGCTGCGATCTGCTGCGCGAGGAACTGGTGCGCGCCAATGTTGTTGAGTCCGAAGAAATTGCGGCAGACATCGTGACCATGAACTCAACGGTTCGTTTTGTTGATGAACAGGCGGACACTGAATATGAGATGACTCTCGTGTATCCGGACCAGGCCGGCGACCCGGGGACTGTTTCAGTATTCGCCCCGGTTGGCAGCGCGTTGCTTGGCCTGTCGGTTGGGCAATCCATTGAGTGGCAGGTGCTTGGAGGGCGCCAGCTTCGCTTGCGTGTCGATTCTGTTGTGGTTCAGCCGGAAGCACAGCACCAATATCACCGTTGAGACTGAGCCAATTGACGGGCTGGCGGCCGCATCACCATTTCTGGTGATTACAGGCCCCGGCGTAGTTCGTACTCTCTGTGCGGTCAATTCACAGAGAGGAGTAAGGTCAATGAAACCCCGCATCCGAACGCTACTGGCACTCGTTCTGCTCATCCCGGGCATCGTCCTGGCGGACGCTGCGGCGAACGGCAAAATGGACGCCCAGCGCTATTCCCATGGCAATCCGAATGGCCTGGCGGCGCTCGTCCGGGCAGCGACAGAACAATTCAAGGACGTCGACTATGCATTGGCCATGGGCTACCAGCCGGGTCCGTGCGTCAGTGGACGTAACGGCGGTGCCATGGGCGTGCATTTTGCGAACTTCGGCTACGTGCTCGACGGTTTGCCACCTGACGTCAACGCACCCGAAATACTGATCTACGAGCCACTGCGCAATGGCCGGTATCGGCTCGCAGGTGTTGAATTTCTTACGCTGATCGACGGTGAGCCAACAGGTGCGCCGGATGTCGAAGGTCACCTGCTGAACTACAGCGGCGCGCCGAATCGATACGGCTTGCCGCCACACTACGAGCTGCACGTCTGGGCGTGGAAATACAATCCTGACGGCACGTTTGCCGACTGGAATCCCAGGATGTCCTGCGACAATTACGTCGCGGCACCCTGATTGAGTATCACCAGCAGCCGGCCCGGTTCTGCGAGGTTCCGGGCCGCGTCTTTGCCGCGCCCGGCAAACTCAGGCTGATTTGCCAAGAATCTCCTGCGGGTCAATCTTGCCGGCCAACTCGACAATGACGTCAGCAGGTAACCCGGCACGCGTGGCGGCTTCACGGACAGCCTCGGCGCTCTCGGCTTCATACAGACAGTAGGTTTTGCGCTTGTCTGCCGATAGAAATGAATACAGCCAACTGACGCCGACGCTTTCATTCACTTCGCCAATGGCCTTGATGCCTTCCTCGGATGCTTCGAGTTCTTCGGCAAACCCTCGTTCAATAATAAAAAGTGCCATGCTCGCTCTCCTTCATTTTGTCTCGACCAGCTGGTTTCTGCTGGCGTAACCAGCTGCCTCGGTGCGGTTGGCGCACTCGGTCTTGACGAGTATGTTCCGCACGTGGGTAGCAACAGTATTCAGGCTAATCGACAACACCTTGCCGATGTCCTTGTTGCTGCGCCCGATAGCCATCAGACGCAACACATCAATTTCGCGCGCCGTCAGTCCGTCCGGGTAGACGTCACCCGAACAGTCGCCGCGGAGCGCCTTGCCGGTCTCGGTAGCAAGTCCCTGCATGCCCAAGTCACCGGCCAGTTGCTCGGCTTCGCGCAGAAACTGTTCTGCGCTACGGCGGGTTTCGGCGTCGTCGCTCGAACTTAAAAATCGACCGTATTGGTAGTTGCTTCGCGCGAGCCAGGGCCATGCGCGTGCCGCCGTGTTGGCACGAATGGCCGCCGCAAAAAAGGACTCGGCCTCGTTCCTGTCACCGCTGCTTGCGCTCAGCATCCCCAGGTAAAGATCGGTGGACCCAAAACACGCCACAGTCGGGTGGCTCGCGAACGTCCCCGCATGCGGTTCCAGCAACTTTATTAACTGACCGGCCGCCTCGGCGTCACCGAGCAGGCAACAGGTCTCGGCACAATATATAAGTGTCGTCAGGCGCAGGTCGTCGGCCGGAATGCTCCGAAAGTCATTTTGTGCCAGGCGTTCAAACTCGCGCCGGGCCGCATCCAGATTGCCGGTTTCCGCAAGGCAGATCATCAGCCCCGGTGTCCAGGCTTTTTGCCGCGGCGCGGCCGCGAACGACTCGATCATTGGTACGAATTCCTCGAGCGTGCCGAGGTCGCGTTGCAGTGCAAACATCTGCGCGCCGTAAACGCCTTCCGCAATATTGCGGACCGTCTTGCGACCCGTCTCGCGCAATTCTTCGAGCTTCGCTTCGAGCCCGGCGTATTCGCCGCGCAGCAGGGCAAGCATGACACGGAAACTCCGGGTGCGATGTTCATGCAAACCGATACCGGCAGCGTCGAGCCGCTCATAGTTGTCGAGCAGGGTTTCCAGTTCGTCGATCCGGCCTGCTTCCAGCAGGTTGAAGGCCTGCTGGTAGCTGGCCTGTGCGAGCCATTCGCTGTTGTCGCCCGCGGGCGTCCGGGCGATGAACTCGGCACCCAGTGCGAGCCTGGTCTCGAGTGTCGCCGGATTGCCGGCCAGTGCGAGCATTGCCGAGCGCAGGCAATGGCGCAGCGCCGGCGCGTCATCGGCACGACGCGCCATCGCGATCGCTTCCTCTACTCTTGAATGCACCTGTGAGACATTGCCAAGCGTGCGTTCGGCGAGTGCCAGCGCGGCCATCACTTTGGCTCGCGATGCGCTGTCGCCTTGTGGCAACAGCTCCAGGAGCTGTCGCAGCACGGGCAGTTGCCGTACCTGCATTTCATCGGCCTGCAGGAAGGCCCATTGCGTTGCAACGTCGGCCAGCCATTGTGCATCTTCGATCGTGCTGCCGTCGCCGATCGACTCCATCAGGATGTCCGTTGCATTGCAGATATCGCCGGTACCCAGCAGCGCGCGACTCTTCCACAGGACCGCTTGGCGTCTTTCCGGGCCGTCGAGCGCGTGCTGCTCGCTGAGACGAATGACACGATCGTACTGCGCCAGCGCGACTTCGTAGGCATCGAGTCGCATGGCCTCGTGCCCGGCGCGAATCGCGAAATCGACAGCTTTGTCGACATGGCCAAGCGGTGCTGCCTCGAAATAATGGTGGGCAATCTGCGACAGGCTTTGCTGCCGCGGTTCGGGATGGAAGCTGGCCAGCGCATCGCCGGCCAGGCCGTGCAGGCGCAGACGGTCGGGCGTCGGTATTTCGTCGTACAGTGTTTCCCGAATCAACGCATGCGTGAATCGTCGACCATCACGGATTGTGTCGTATTCAACAAACCCCGCGGCGGCAGCGCTATCGAGCCCGGCCAGCACCGCTTCGATGTCCATGGCCGCGACCTTTACCAACGCTTGTTCTTCAAAGTGCCGGCCGAACACCGATGCGACTCGCAACAAGTGATTGACGGTAGATGACAAACGGCTCAAGCGGCGTCCAATCGCCTCGCGGACACCTTCTGGCACGCGTACCTCAATCGGTTCCGCACCCGCTTGCCGGCTTTCATCGATCAGCACTTTCAGCAGTTCGATGACAAACAGCGGATTGCCGTCTGTCTGCTGGTCGATTTCAGTAACGATCTCGGGCGAGAGCGGTTTTCCCAGCACAAGTTCCGCCAGGGCAGCGATGGCTTCGCGCTCGAGACCGGTCAGCCGCAGGCGTGCGACCGAGTTACCGGCACCGAATATGCCGAGCGTTTCCAGCAGCGGATTGTCGCGGCCGATCTCGGTGTCGCGGTAGGTGCACACCAGCAGTGCGCGTGAATTCGCGAGTTCGCGACTGGCATGTTCGAGTAATGCCAGCGACGGCTTGTCGGACCAGTGAGCGTTATCAATGATCAGGACGATGGGAACCTGCTCGGCAGCGCGCCGCAACATCCGGCTGACGGCATCAAACGCAAGAAAGCGGGCTTGCCCGGCGTCAGGTGGCGCGGTGGCATTATTCTCGGCAATACCGAGTACGCTCGCGAGTTCCGGAACCAGTGCCACGAGTCGCTGCGCGTCGCTGCCGACCAGGCGTCTCAGTTCGCTCTCGGAACTGGCGTCGACGAACTCGCGCAGAATCTGTACCCATGGCCAGTATGGCGGCGCGCCTTGCTCTTCGAAGCATCGGCCCCAGAGCACGACCGCACCCTGGTTTTCGGCCGTGTCGCCGAACGCTTCAGCAAGCCGGGTTTTCCCGACGCCGGGTTCGCCGGCGAGCGTGAGCACCTGCCGGCGGCCTGCGAGCATGCGGTCAAAGGCATCGCTGAATGCGGCCAATTCCCGGCCGCGACCGACGAAGCCTTTGCCGGCGGAGCTTGTCGCACCCTCGATTTGTGCTGTTGCGGCCATTGTGCTGCCTATTCTGCAGGCTGCGCGATGCGAGCGCGTCGTCAATATTGGTGAGCCTCGCCGTCGAATGATCCTAGCACTTATTGCTCAAGGCGACTGGCTGGAGGGAATCGAGTTAAGCTGCTGTTAAGGTACGGCCCGTACGATACGCTCAACAAAAATAATTGGGGAATCCGGTGAATCTGATAGCGCGCATGCTTATTCTCACGCTGGTGGCAGCGCCTGCTCTTGCGGACCGCGAAGCGCCCTTCGAGTCGAACCCGAGCGATACGGTGGTCTTTACGCAATCGCTAAGCGTGCTTGAAACCGCAGATTTCAACAGCGACGGAATTGCTGACCTCGTCGTTAAGACGGGCGGCGACAATGAACTCTACATTTTGCTCGGCCAGCCGGGCGGCAAACTTGGCGCGGCAAAGAAGCTCGAATTACCGCGTAACTACATCCCTGGAACGCTGAAATTTGGCGATGCGAATGGTGACGGTCATATTGATATCGTGACCGGCAGTGGAACGGACATCGTCGCCTTTCTGGGCGATGGAGAAGGTGGATTTAAAACGCAATATTCCTATCGCGTTGGTGAAGATGGTCATCTCAAGCGAATGGATGCGACATTACTGGCGTTAGGTGATCTGAACGGCGATGGCCGTGACGACGTCATTGCGATTGGCCATCCCAAGCAACCCGCTATTGCCGTTTCGCTTGCCAACGAAGACGGCACCTATCAGCGGCCACAGCACTTCGCTGCGGAACGGCCGTTCGGAAGCTATCCGGCATTTGCCGTCGCCGACATTAATCGCGACGGCAATCTCGATGTCGTCGCGGCGGATTTGAGCTGGCTGGTTGCTTACACCGGTAACGGTGATGGCACCCTGAATCGCGAGCAGGGTATTCAACGGCTATCGAATACTGGCCGTCCAATCCGAATTAGAAACGGTGACAACGGCAGGCTCTCGGCGGTCGATAGCGACGCCGACGGTTTTCCGGATCGAGTTCGACTGATCAATCGTTCGTCGATGTTTGAGTTCTCGATCAACGACGAAGGACCTTTATTCTTGGAAGCGTCCGGGCAGTACTTCCATGCCTTCGGCGTCGCGCCCGAGCCAGTTGACCTGGATAGCGACGGAGTCATGGACTTTGTCCTCGGACATGCCGTGCCGGACCGGAGCATGACGTATACCCCGGGTCCCGCGGTGGGCTGGGGTCGAGAATCCGAGCGCGGTGTTGCGATGCCGCCGGTTCTTCAGCAGGTACCGACGGGCCACACTCGAGTCGTCGATATCGACCTTGACGGCAAACTGGATGCAGTCATTGGCCTTAAATACCCTGCCGACAGTGTCGAGACCAAATTTACCGACACTGGCCCCGGCTTCATACACGTGTTCCTTGGTCGCCTTGAAAATGCCCCGTCTGTTGCAGCAAAACCGAAAACGCTGCCGCCAGAAATGGCGCCGCGATCGACGGAGACCGTCGTAGCGGCGCCTGCGCCTGCTGCGCCAACACCCGTGAAGAAAGCGCCAATCACGGCAAGTGCACCGGTCGTAGTGGATGAGTTGGTCGGCTGCTGGAACTGGTCGAACGGCGCGACGATCACGGTGTCCGCGGCTGGCATGGCAGCCAATGGCGTATCCGAAGGACGTTGGGCGGCTCTCGAGAACCGCAACTACCGAATTACCTGGCCGGATATCGTGTCAGCCGTGACCATCGACGCGAGCGGCGCAACGATGTCGGAAAAAACACTGTTCTCGAGTGGTACCGGCAAACGAATTGGCGCACCCAGCGATTCGTTTGCGGGTACCTGGCAATTGCACAACGGCGCGACGGCCGTCGCCGCGGCTGATGGCTCGTATACGATTGCCCATCTGAAAGGCAGCTGGCGCAAGTCGACGGGTGATCGTCGCTATGAGATTTTGTGGCCGCTGGTGGACTCGGTTGTCCTGGACCAAAATGGCAAACGTCTGTCAGGTTTGAATCAGTTCGGCCGATTCTCGGCAATCAAGGCGGCGAGTTGCGACTACTGACGCTCCACCCGGGCAACCAGATCAAGATAGCGAGGATCATCACGGTAGCCACGCAGTAACTCGGTGACCCGCAAAAAAATCATTTCGCGACTGCGCTCCTCAAAGGCTTCTTCAAGTGCAGCGAAACCCCGGTCAGCGTCGCCAGCTGCGAAGTAGACGTGAGCAAATAATGCCGGCGACAGGTAGTTTTCTGCCGCATAACCTTCAAGTTCGCTGAGCAGCGCGTCGCCCTGTGCTTGCCTACCGTCCCGGTAGTTTGCGACTGCCAGGAAGCGCACATTCAGCGGTGAACGACCCTGTGATCGAATTGCTTCTTCAAACACCGCAATTGCCGCTTCCGGGTCACCTTCTGCGAGTCGACTCAAGCCAATTAAAATAGCGCTGTCGTGATGCTTGGCCGCTGCCTCGCCTGCTGCGATGGCTTTGTCCGTCAACCCGGCGTGCAGGTATCGCCAGCCGGCATTGACCAGTACGAACGGATTGCCCGGCTCGGCTGCCAGTCGACGTTCAACCATTGCAATCGCTTCGTCGTGGCGCTCTCGCGCTGACAGGAACACCGCATAGCCCAGAACATTCATCGGATCGAGTTCCACGGCCTTCAAATACTCTCGTTCAGCCGCTTCAAAATCCCAGTCGTACCAGGTCAGGGTAGCGGCATACAGGGTACGCGCATCGGCCAAATCCGCGTCGAGCGCGATAGCATGCAGTGCGGCTGCTTTCGCCAGAGGGTACATTTCGGTCGGCCGATACGTCCCGTACTCCGCTCCGAGAAAACTGTACGCCCACCCAAGCCACGCGTAGGCGCCGGCGAACTCGGGATCGATGTCGATCGCCTGTTGCAGGAATTCAACAGCACGTTCGAGATCCAGTGTCGATTGTTTCAACGTGTGATAGCGGCCGAGCAGGTAGAGGTTGTAGGCCTCGATGCTGTTGGTCGGTAACCCTACGTTGCGTATCGCTTTACCCTGACCTTGCACCTGGAGTGCTTCCGCAATCTCGTTAGCGACCTCCGTCTGCAGGTCGAAAATATCCTGCACCGATAGCTGACGATCAAAACTCTTCGCCCAGACGTGCTCATCTGTCGTTGCGTCAATGAACTGCACGGTGACGCGAAGACGATCGCCGTCGACCCGAATGCTGCCCTCGATGATCGCCGTTGCGCCCAATTCCGCCCCCACCGCAGGCAGGCTTACTTCGGTATCACGATAGCGCTCGACGGACGTTCGGGAAATGACCGAGAGTCCGTCGATCGTCGCGAGGCGGCTCAGCAACTCCTCGTGCATACCGTCTGCGAAGAACTGGTGGTCACCGTCAGCACTCAGATCAGCGAAAGGCAACACCGCGAGCGTCTCGGGCCGTTTATCGACCGGCGCTGGTTTCTGCGTGATCTGCCAGGCAAGCGCGAGCCCGAAAAGGGTCACCGCCGCGACGACCAGCCACTTCGCGATCCCCCGGTGGTGTTCCGGAATCGAAACCGGTTCACACGGTTCCGCGATCAGCCGATAGCCGCGGCCACGCACCGATGCGATATAGCGCGGATTCTGGCTATCGTCGCCCAGGCTTTGACGCAGCAGGCGTACTCGCTGTGCCAGGGTCTCATCGCTGACAACAGCGTCATCCCAGACTTCGCGAATCAGGCGGTCCTTACTGACTTCGTCGGGCGCACGCCGGATCAATGCCTCGAGCAGCCGAAACGACCGATCCGGAAGGTCAAGCTGTGTTGAGCTGCGCCGCACGACGCGTTTTTCGAGGTCTACGACAAGGTCACCAACGCGCATTGACGTCGATGTCACAGCCGGTTCGGCCAGTTGTGATTCGGCTTGTGTCACTCGTCGTTCCGTATCTTGCTGATTAATGGGAAGAAAAATACCTTCAAGAAAGCTTCAGCAATCTTCATCGAAGCTTCAAGGATTGTATCCGCTGGGTGGCTAGGTTGTCGGCATTAATCACCCGAAACAAGGACAAGCACATGAAATTTCTGAACAAGCAAATCATCGTCGCAGCAGTACTGGCGCTTTCACCGTTAACGGCTTTCGCCGCGGGCAACTTCTATCTCGGCGGAAGCATCGGGTCTGCCTCGCTCAGCGAAGACTTCGACGGCTACGACGTCGATTCCAGCAGCACGGCTTTTCGGCTTGTTGCCGGATGGCAGTTCAACGACTACTTCTCGCTCGAAGGCGGCTACCACAACTTCGGCTCATTTGAGCAGCAATTCGATATCGGCGGCCAGCCGGTCGACATCAGCCTGAAAGCCGACGGATTCCTGCTGGGCGGAACAGGGACCCTACCCCTGACAGAGAAGTTCGCACTGTTCGGCCGCGCCGGATCGTTTTTCTGGGATGGCGACGCAGACATCAACAACGCAACCGAAGCAACGCCCGGCGACACCAACCTTTACATCGGTGCCGGTGCCCGGTTCACAATCTCGGATCGCGTAGCGATTGCGGGCGACTGGGTAAGCTACAATCTGGAAGACACGCGCAGTGATGTTGCATCGATTGGTGTGATTGTCAGTTTTTAGGGCGGATTGCACCCAGTAAAAATGGTAACGGCCGACCTTTGATCCCTGCGGTGTATTCTGATGCAAGTCTTGTTGTCGCATATTTATTCATGAAACACCAAGGATCGAAATGAAATACCGCTACCGTATCGCCCAAACGCTTTTGTTGACCTGTCTTGCAGCCGCCGGTTGCAGCGCGCCGACGGCTTCGTATGACACGCTGATCTTAAACGGCACTGTGTATGACGGACTCGGCGGTGAACCGAAGGTCGCCGACATCGCGATTGCCGCGGACCGGATTGCAGCGATTGGCGACCTCAGTGACGCGACCGCGACACAAGTGATTGACGCCAGTGGCAAGGCGGTGTCGCCAGGTTTTATCAATATGCTGTCGTGGGCAACGGAGTCGCTGATCGAAGACGGCCGTGCGATGAGCGACGTAAAACAGGGCGTCACGCTTGAGGTTATGGGTGAAGGCTGGTCGATGGGGCCATTGAACGATGCGCAGAAAGACGAGGCGGTGCGCCTGCAAGCCGACATCAAGTACGACGTTGAGTGGACAACGCTGGGTGAATACCTGGAATTCCTTGAGGCGAAGGGCGTCTCGGTGAATGTCGCATCGTATGTTGGCGCGACGACCGTGCGGATTCACGAGATTGGCCATGAGGACCGGGCCGCAACGGCAGATGAGCTCGCGCGCATGCAGGAGCTGGTTCGCCAGGCGATGCGCGAAGGCGCGATCGGTGTCGGCTCGTCGTTGAGCTATGCGCCGTCGGCGTTCGCGGACACCGATGAACTGGCGGCACTCACGCAGGCGGCCGCGGAATTCGGCGGTGCTTACATTTCCCACATACGCTCCGAGGGAAACGAACTTGAGGAAAGCCTGCAGGAGCTGATCGAGATCTCGCGCCGCACCGGCGCGCCTGCCGAAATTTACCACTTGAAAGCATCTGGAAAATCGAACTGGAACAAACTGGAGCGTGCGTTCGAGATGGTGGAGGAAGCACGCGCAGAAGGCCTGCGCATCACGGCGGACATGTACCCGTATCCGGCCGGGGCGAGCGGACTCGATCTTGCCATGCCGCTGTGGGTGCAGGAAGGCGGTCACGAAGCATGGGTGGAGAGACTTAAAGACCCGGCACTGCGGCAACGCCTGTTGGAAGAAATGACGCAACCGGGCGACGGCTGGGACAACTATTACCTGCAAGCCGGCCCGGACAATATTCGTTTGCTGGGCTTCAAGTCCGATCACCTGAAACCGCTGACGGGCAAGACCTTGCAGGAGGTCGCGGACGAGCGCGGTATTCACCCGGCGATAGCCGCCATGGACCTGGTTGTCGAGGACGACAGTCGAGTGGGGGTCGCTTACTTCTCGATGACCGAAGAAAATGTCAGAAAGAAAATTGCCGTGCCCTGGGTCAGTTTCGGCTCGGACGAAGAGGCATCGGCGACCGAAGGCGTGTTTCTCAAGTCCAACAACCACCCGCGAGCATTCGGCACGTTTGCACGCGTACTCGGTCACTATGTACGTGACGAAGGTATCGTGTCGTTGCAGGAGGCCATTCGCCGCATGACCTCGTTACCGGCGGAAAACATCTCGATTCGTGATCGCGGCCGGCTGCAGGATGGCTATTACGCGGACATTGTTATATTCGATGCGGACACGGTGACCGATCACGCGACATTCGAAAAACCGCATCAGTATGCGACCGGCATCGAGCATGTGTTTGTGAACGGCGTGCAGGTGTTGCGCGACGGTGAACATACCGGGGCAACACCGGGCCGGGTTGTGCGCGGCCCGGGCTGGATCGGCTGGGAGAACTGACGGCACGGGTTGGAGGCAACGAGTCGCTGTCGTACCATTCGCGGCCACCCTACACGGATTCCGGTTACATGTACGAACAGCTCAGCACCATCCATCCTCTGCTGCCGCCCGTTGCAGGCCTGCTGGCCCTGTTACTGGGCGCAATCGTCGTCGACCTCATTGCCAAGCGCATCCTGGTCGGTGCGGCACGCGCATTCGCGGAGCGATCCAGCGTTACCTGGGATAATGCGCTGGTAGAGCACAACGTCTTCAGTCGCACAGCGAAGGTTGTGCCGGCGTTAATCATCTTCGTTGGCCTGCCGTTTGTCCCGGATCTTCCGGACAACATCGAACAGCTCATCCGCAATATCACTATGGGCTACATGGTGTTGATGCTGACGCTGGCGCTGACCGCGATGCTCAGTGCGGGAAACAGCATCTATTCGGCGTTGCCGGTTGCCAGGGATCGCCCGCTCAAGGGCTTCGTGCAGCTGTTGCAGATTGCTGTCTGGATTATCGGCGGCGTATTGATTGTGTCGGTGCTGCTCGATCGCTCACCGCTGCTGCTGCTCAGCGGCTTCGGTGCGATGACCGCGATCGTGCTGCTGGTGTTCAAGGACACAATCCTGTCGCTGGTTGCCAGCGTGCAGCTCACCGCGCAAGACATGGTGCGCGTCGGCGACTGGATTGAAATGCCGCAGTACGGCGCGGACGGTGATGTCGTCGATGTGCAGTTGCATACCATCAAGGTGCAGAATTGGGACAAAACAATAACGACAATCCCGACGCATCGATTAATCTCGGACTCGTTCAAGAATTGGCGTGGCATGTCGCAGTCGGGTGGTCGCAGGATCAAGCGCTCGATTTTCATCGATGTGTCCACAATCCGGACGCAGACACAGGAAGAGGTCGAGCGCTTTACGCGCTTCGCGCTGCTCAAGGAATACATCAGGAACAAGAAGCAGGAACTTACCGACTACAATGCCGGGCTGGAGGTCGAAGTGGATAGCGACGTTAACAGCCGCAAGCTGACCAACGTCGGCACGTTTCGCGCGTATGCCTACAACTACCTGAAGAATCATCCGAAAATTCACAAAGACATGACGCTGCTCGTGCGCCAGCTTGCCCCGGGTCCGGAAGGCCTGCCGATCGAGATCTACTGCTTCACCAAAACCACGGATTGGGGAGAGTACGAAGACATCCAGGCGGACATATTCGATCACCTGCTGGCTATTGTGCCGGAGTTCGGTCTGCGCCTGTACCAGAAGCCAGCCGGCTCGGATTTCGCCAATCTCGCTTGA